>JACKOP010000003.1:300000-600000 GCA_024234165.1 Pseudomonadales bacterium | reverse complement strand
TGCACCACGATCGGCACGCGCAGCAGCCACGCCGCCAGCCCGCCCGGACCGGCGACGAAACCGCCAGTGCCGAGCACACAGGACGGGCGCAGCCTCCACAGCAGGCGCAGTGCCTGCACCACGGCGCGCAGCAAGCGCAGCGGCAGCAGCAGTTGCTCGCTGCGACGCTTGCCGCGCACACCGCTGGTGTCAAGGAAGTCCAGCGCGATGCCGGCCGCCGGCACCAGGCGTGCTTCCATGCCGCTGCGCGTTCCCAGCCAGTGCACCCGCGCTCCGCACGCGACGAGCTCTGCCGCCGCCGCAAGCCCGGGGAACACATGCCCACCGGTCCCGCCGCCGGTGATCAGCACCAGAGGCTGCTGCTCAGGCATGACGCAGCCTCCATGGCGCAGGCGCCGCAACCGGTGCGATACGCAGTTCGCGCTCGATGCGCAGCACCAGCCCCATCATGGCGAGCAGGACCAACAGGCTGCTGCCACCGTAGCTGAGGAACGGCAAGGTCAAGCCCTTGGTGGGCAGCAGGCCCGCATTGACGCCGATGTTGATGAACACCTGCGCTGCGACAAGCAACGCAATGCCGAAGCACACATGGGCCTGGAACGGCTGCTGGCGCCGCGCAGCCTCGCTGCCGATGCGCAGGATGCGCGCCACCAGCGCTGCGAACAGTGCGATCAGCGCCATGCAGCCGATCAGTCCGAGTTCCTCGGCGATGATCGCGAACACGAAGTCGGTGTGAGCTTCCGGCAGGTAGAACAGCTTCTGCACGCTGTTGCCGAGCCCGACGCCGAACACCTCGCCACGACCGAAGGCAATCAACGCCTGCGTGAGCTGGTAGCCACCGCCAAACTGCTCCGACCACGGGTCGAGGAAGGTGATCAGGCGCTGCACCCGGTACGGGGACCACACCGCCACGACTGCGGCGCCGCCGAGGGCGGGCAACAGCAGCACACCAAACTGCAGCAGGCGCGCTCCGCCGAGGAACAGCATCGCCATTGCAGTGCCGCTGATCACCACCGCAGCGCCGAAATCGGGTTCGAGCAGCAGCAGCAGCACCACCACGCCGAGCAACCCGAGCGGCTTGAACATCCCGCGCCAGTGGTTCTGCACCTCGTGCTGGCGCCGCGTCATGTAGCCTGCGAGGTAGACGATGAAGAACAGCTTCATCAGCTCGGAGGGTTGCAGATTGAACGGACCGAAAGCGATCCAGCGTGTCGCGCCGTTCACTTCGCGACCGACGCCGGGAACCAGCACCAGCGCGAGAATGGCGATCCCGGCCACCAGCAGCCACGACCCCGCGTGTTCCCACAGCCGCACCGGCAACTGCAGCATCAGCCACAGCGCACCCGTTCCCAGCACCAGAAAGATCGCGTGACGGACGATGTGATAGAAGGGATCACCGTACTGTTCCGCGGCGTAATCCATCGACGCCGAACCCATCATCACGAAACCCGCTGCCGACAGCGTCACCACCAGCACGAGCAGCTGACTGTCGAGACTGCCAGCGCGGCGGATCAGCACGGCTTCGGTCTGTGTCGACTGCATCTCAGCCTGCGCCTCCGCCCGCGAGTGCCTGCACGGCACGTACAAATGCGTCGCCACGCTCCTCGAAGTCACGGAACATGTCGAAACTGGCGCATGCCGGAGAGAGCAGCACGATGTCGCCCGCCCGTGCGAGGCCGCGTGCCACACTGACCGCCGCATCCATCCCGGCAGCACGGTGCACCGGCAGCACGTCGCCGAGCGCATGCTGCATCCGCGCGGCCGCCTCGCCGATCAGCACCACGGCACGCCCCACGCGCTCGAGCTCGGCAGCAAGCGCCGTGAACTCGTTCTCCTTCGCCACGCCACCGGCGATCAGCACGATGCGACCGGCGCAGTCGGCGGCGAGGCCACGCAACGCAGCGACTGCGGCCGCCACATTGGTTCCCTTGGAATCGTCGAAGTAATCGACACCTTCAAAGTGGCGCACGTGCTGGCAACGGTGCCGCAAGCCCCGGTACTCGCGCAGCACCGCGAGTTGTGCCGCACGCGGTATGCCTGCCGCGTCGGCCAGCGCCACCGCAGCCAGCGCGTTGCCAACGTTGTGGCGCCCGCGCAATCCGAGTTCGGAGACGCCCAGCAATGGCTCGCCGCCCTGCGCCAACCACGGCCGACCCGCCAATGCGACGAGTCCGTAGTCCGGCGCCTGCGCCGACCCGAGCCCGAAGCTGCTGCGCGTGCCCGTGCAGCGCGCCGGCACAAAGGTCCGCGGGTCGTCACGGTTGAACACCACGTGGCGGGCACCGTCGTAGACGCGCAGCTTCGCCCGATGGTAGGCGTCCAGATCGGAATAGCGGTCGAGGTGATCCGGTGCGAAATTGAGGATCGTCGCCACGTCGGCAGCGAAATCGATCACGGTCTCGAGCTGGAAGCTCGACAACTCGAGCACGTAGAGCGCCGCTGCGGGATCCAGCAGTTCGAGCGCCGGCGTACCCAGATTGCCGCCGCAGCCGCAGCGCAGACCGGCCGCGTGCGCCATCATGCCGACCAGCGTGGTGACCGTACTCTTGCCGTTGGTACCCGTGATCGCGACGATCGGTGCACGCGCCTCGCGATGGAAGAGTTCGATATCGCCGATCACCGCCGCACCGGCAGCACGTGCTGCAGCCAACGCCGGCCCATGCGGATCCAGCCCTGGACTCACGAGCAACTCGCGGGCGCCGGCGAGAAAGGCTGCATCGAGCGCGCCAGTACGCAACTCCACGTCGGGAAATTCGCTGCGGAACGACTCGAGTGCGGGCGGGCGCTCACGGCTGTCGACAACCGCAAACGGCACGCCACGCCGTGCCAGAAAGCGCGCGCACGACAGCCCGGTGCGGCCCATGCCGACTACGATTTGCGAGGCCTTTGCTGCGGCGTCTTGCATCATGTGAATGGCTGCTCAGCGCAATTTCAAGGTCGCCAGCCCGAACAGGACCAGCACCACGGTGATGATCCAGAAGCGCACGATCACGCGCGGCTCCGGCCAGCCCTTGAGCTCGAAATGGTGATGGATCGGCGCCATGCGAAAGATCCGCTTGCCGGTCAGCTTGTACGAGCCGACCTGCAGCATCACCGATACGGTCTCCATCACGAACACGCCACTCATGATGAAAAACACGATCTCGTGGCGCACGATCACTGCAATGACACCCAGCGCGGCACCGAGCGCCAGCGCCCCCACATCACCCATGAAGACCATCGCGGGATAAGTGTTGAACCACAGGAAGCCGAGTCCTGCGCCGACCATCGCCCCGCAGAAGATCACCAGCTCACCGGCGCCGGCGATATAGGGAATGTGCAGGTACGGCGCAAACTCGCTGTGTCCGGCCAGGTACGCAATCACCGCGAGCGCACCGGCCACCAGTACGCTCGGCAGGATCGCCAGCCCGTCGAGACCGTCGGTGAGATTCACGGCATTGCTCGCACCGACGATCACGAAATAGGCGAGCACCACGTAGAGCGGGCCAAGCGCGAACGCAACCTGCTTGAAGAACGGCACTATCAACTGGGTTTCGGCAGCAGAGCCTGCGTTCGCGTAGAGATACACGGCAGCCCCGGCACCTGCCAGCGACTGCCAGAAATACTTCCAGCGCGCCGGCAGACCACGCGGGTCCTTCTCGATGACCTTGCGGTAATCGTCGACCCAGCCGATGGCACCGAACGCCACCGTCACGGCGAGCACCACCCAGACGTAACGGTTGTCGAGATCGCCCCACAACAGCGTGCTGGTCACGATGCCGACCAGGATCAGTGCGCCCCCCATCGTCGGCGTGCCCGCCTTGCTGAGGTGCGACTGCGGTCCGTCGCTGCGTACCGCCTGGCCGATCTGCCCGCGATTCAGCCGCCGGATCATCACCGGCCCCACCAGCAAGGTGATCGCCAGTGCGGTCAGCACGCCGAGGATGCCGCGAAACGTCAGGTACTGGAATACCGCAAATCCCTTGGCATACTGGCTGAGCCACTCGGCCAACAACAGCAGCATCAATGCCTCCCTGCCCCGGCCACGCCGGGGTCCGCGTCGACGAGTGCGTCCACCACCCGCTCCATCGCCGCCGCACGCGACCCCTTCACCAGGATCACGCAACCGGGACGATCGAAGCTGCGGCAGGCGGCGGTCAGCTCTTCATGTGATGCGAAGATCCGGGCACCGGTGCCGAATCCCGCCGCGAGCGCCTCTGCATGTTCGCCGCAGGCGAACAGCTGCGTGACACCACGCAAGCGCGCATGCGCCCCGACTTCACGATGCAGGTCGCGGCTCCCGGCACCGAGTTCGGCCATCGCACCGAGCACCAGCACACGCTCACCGTCGAAGCTCACCAGCGAGTCGATCGCGGCCCGCACCGACCCCGGATTGGCGTTGTAGCTGTCGTCGATCAGCAAGGCGCCGCGTGTCGTGACACGCGGCTGCATGCGTCCGGCTACCGGAACGACCGCCTGCAGGCCGGCGCGAATCGCCTCGGGCCGCACACCGAGCGCCACCCCGACCGCAGCAGCGCATACGGCGTTCGCCACCTGCTGCACGCCGGGCACTGCCAGGCGCACATCGCCGCATCCGGCCGGGGTCAGCAGACGAAAGCGTGCGCAGCCATCCTGCAGTCGCACGTCTTCGGCGCACACGTCGGCGAGTGCATCGCCTCGCACACTGACTCCGATCACACGCCGCGATCCGACGCGCGCACGCCACGTGGCAGCGAAGGGATCGTCGAGATTCAGTATGGCGATGCCATCGGCACCGAGCGCCTCGTAGATTTCGCCCTTGGCAGCGGCCACCGCTGCCAGCGTGCCGAAGCCCTGCAGGTGCGCCGGCAACGCGTTCGTGACCAGCGCCACATCCGGGCGCACGAACGCTGCCAGGTACGCGATATCGCCGGGCCGGGCGGCACCCATCTCGATGACCGCCGCGTGCGCCTGCGGCCCCAGTCCGAGCAGCGTCAGCGGCACTCCGACCTCGTTGTTGAGGTTGCCGGCGGTGGCGTGCACCGGACCGCCGGTGCGCAGGATCGCCGCGATCATCTCGCGCGTCGTCGTCTTGCCGGCACTGCCGGTCAACGCCACCACGGGGCCGCTGAACAGCTCACGGTTATGCCGTGCAATCGCACCGAGCGCCCGCAGCGTGTCGGGCACCAGCAGCACCGGAACGCCGGCGCTGACCGGACGCGAACACAGCAGCGCAACCGCTCCGCCACGCTCGGCCTCGCCGACAAAGGCATGCGCATCGAAGCGCTCGCCGCACAGCGCGACGAACAGGCTTGCCGGCGCAATCGCGCGTGAATCGGTGCTGACGGCGGTGAAATGCACGTTGTGCGCGGGTGCAGCCACGCCCAGCACGCGCGCCACCTCCACCAGGCCCATCGCTCGCATCATGTGCGTAGCTCCCGCGCTGCGAGTGCCGCACGTGCAATCGCAGCGTCGCTGAACGGCACGCGCACCCCGCGCGCTTCCTGGTACTCCTCGTGCCCCTTGCCGGCGATCAGCACGCAATCGCCCGGCGCAGCCCGGGCGATTGCGTAGCGGATCGCCGCGGCGCGATCGCATTCGCGGCGAGCGCCTGCAGCCGGGATTCCGGTCGCGATGTCGTCGATGATCGCCTGCGGATCCTCGCTGCGCGGGTTGTCGCTGGTCAGCAGCACTTCGTCAGCGTGTTCCCATGCGATACGCCCCATCAACGGGCGCTTGGCGCGATCACGATCACCACCACAACCGAACACGCACCACAGCCTCCCGCTGGCGTGTTCGCGCAGCGCGCGCAGCGTCTGCTCCAGCGCGTCGGGCGAGTGCGCATAATCGACGATGACGAGCGGCGCACCCGCGGCATCGATCCGCTGCATTCTTCCGGGCACCGCGGGTGCGTTCTCCAGCGCGGCAAGCGCGTCGCCCAGCGCCACACCGCTCATGCACAGCGAGCCAAGCACTGCCAGCGCGTTATACAGATTGAAGCGCCCGAGCAGCGGCACACGCAGCGTTCCCGTCCCCCACGGGCTGAGGATCTCGGCAAGCAGCCCGCGTGATCCGGCCGTGACGCGCACCGCCCGCAACGGCGCATCACCGTCGCCGAGCGCATAGCCGAGCCCCTGCATGTCGCCTGGCAAGGTCTGCAGCAGGTGTCGCCCCCAGCCATCATCGGCATTGATCACCGCATGCCGAAGTCCGGGGTGTGCGAACAGCAGGCGCTTGGCCGCACCATAGTTCTCCAGCGTACCGTGGTAGTCGAGATGATCGTGACTGAGATTGGTGAACACGGCGGTGTGCAGATGCACTGCACGCACGCGACCCTGTTCGAGCGCGTGCGAAGACACCTCGAGCGCTGCGGCTCGTGCATCCTCGGCGCGCAGCACCGCCAGCATGCGCTGGATCGAGACCGCATCGGGCGTGGTGTGCCGGGTTGCGTCGAGCCGGCCCGGGAAGCCCCACCCGAGCGTACCGATCACGCCACAGCGCGTGCCGAGCGATTCCAGTGCTGCGGCGATCAACTGCGTGCAGGTCGTCTTGCCGTTGGTTCCGGTCACCCCGAACAGCGTCAGCTCCCGGGACGGATCACCGTAGAACCGCCCTGCAATCTCGCTGACCCGCTCGGCGAGTCCAGGCACCGCGATGATTGCGCCGGAGGATGCAGCACCGCTGGCCGCGTCTGCCAATACCACACGCGCGCCCCGACCAAGCGCATCGGCGGCGAACGCCATACCGTCATGATGAGCGCCGCGCAGTGCGATGAACGCCTCGCCGGCGCGTACTTCCCGGCTGTCGAGGCTGAGACCCGACAGCACAAGAGCACCTTGCGCCGTTCCCGCGAACTCGGGCAGCAGTTCGGCAAGCGTACGCGCCGTGGCCGCCGTGGCGCTCATGCCGGCTTCCTCGCCAACGCCTGCGCAGGCGGCAGGATCTGCTCCAGATCGTCGGGAGCCACATTCATCAGCCGCAGCGCACCGGCAACCACGGACGAAAACACCGGTGCCGCAATCGCACCACCGTAATAGACTCCACCGCGCGGATCACTGACGATCACCACACCGACCACGCGCGGATCGCTGGCTGGAGCAAAGCCGGCAAACAGCGATACGTAGCGATCTGCCTCGTAGCCATGCGACCCGAGGCGATGCACCGTCCCGGTCTTGCCGGCAACCGTGTAACCCTTGATTGCTGCCCGCACGGCGGTGCCGCCGGGCTGGGTCACGGTGCGCATCATCGTGATCAGCTCGGCAACCGACTCGCGCTCGTACACCTGCTTTTCCTGGCGTGTCTCGCGCGCACGCAGCAGCGTGATCGGACGCTCGACACCGCCCGCCGCGATGACGCTGTACGCCCGCGCAAGCTGCAGTGGCGTCACCGACAGCCCGTAACCGAACGCGAAGTTCGCACGCGCCACGTCGCTCCACTTTCGCGGCGCAGGCAGCCTGCCGATGCTCTCGCCCGGAAACCCGGTGCCCAGTGACTGCCCCAGACCAGCGCGCACGAACACATCACGGATCGCGTTCGGATCCAGTGACAGTGCGATCTTCGTGGTTCCGACCTGGCTCGACTTGGTAATCACGCCGCCCAGCGACAGCAGGCCGTAATTGTTGTGATCACGGAATGTCTTGCGCCCGACGCGGATATACCCGGGAGAAGTGTCGATCGTCATCCCGGGGTGGTACTTGCCGCTTTCGAGCGCAGCAATCATCGTCAGCGGCTTCATCGTCGAGCCGGGTTCGAACTGATCGGTGATCGCCCGGTTGCGCAGCGCCTGACCGATGTCCGCGCCACGATTGTTCGGGTTGTACGACGGCACATTGGCCATTGCGAGCACTTCACCGCTGCGCGCGTCGATCAGCACCACGCAGCCTGCTTCGGCGCCGGCGGCTTCGACTGCCTTCGTCAGTTCGCGGTGCGCGAGGTACTGCATGCGCAGGTCGAGGCCAAGCTCGAGTGCCCGGCCCGGGCGTGCTGGACTCAATTCCTGCACGTCGCGGATCACGTGACCGAACAGATCCTTGATGACCTGCTTCGACCCCTCTACGCCGGCCAGCCATTCGTCGTACGCGAGCTCGATGCCTTCCTGCCCGTGATCGTCGACGTTGGTGAACCCGATCACGTGTGCGGCAATCTGCCCGGCGGGATAGAAGCGCTGGTATTCCCGGCGCGCATAGACCCCGACGATGCCCAGATCGAGCACGCGCTGTGCGTCGGCCGGCGTCATGCGCCGGCGCAGATACGCGAACTCGCGGTTCGCCAGTGCGCGCATGCGCTGCTCCAGCTCGCCCGCCGGCACCTCGAGTGCGCCCTCGAGCCGCGCCCAGTCTCCGGCCTGCATGCCGGCTACCAACTGGCGCGGATTCGCCCACAGCGTCTGTACCGGAGTGCTGATCGCCAGCGGTTCGCCATTGCGGTCCGAGATGATTCCCCGGTGTGTCGGGATCGGCTCCACCCGCAGGGAGCGTGCATTGCCCTGCTTCTGCAGGAAGCGGTAGCCGCGCTCGGTGTCGAGCAACTGCAGTGATATCAGCCGCGCCACCAGCACGAGCGCCAGACAACCGAGCCCCACCGCCACCACGCGGATGCGCCACGCCGGCACGGCTGCGACCGGCCGCGTCTTCATTCGCCCACCAGCACGCGAAATTCCCCCTCGACCGGAACCATGCGCAGTCGCTCACGCGCGATGGCCTCGACGCGGGCATGCGAGGACAGTGTGCCGCGCTCGAGCAGCAGTTGCCGCCACTCGTTCTGGATCTCGTTCTCGTCACGCCGCGCCTGTTCGAGCTGGCGAAACAGCTCACGCGAGCTGTGCGCGGTGTAGATCACGCCGAACGACGACGCGACGACCAGCACCAGCAGGACCAACGCCAGCCAGGGCCAGCGATTGCGCCCGGGCGCAGCTCGCAGCGCACTCTCCACGTCTGCCATCACGCGGCCCTCCCGTCGCTTGCCAGGCGCTCGGCGACACGCAGTACCGCGCTGCGCGCGCGGGGGTTGTTCGCGACCTCCGCTTCGCACGGGCGCATTGCACGGCCGAGCCGTTGCAGCCGGGGCGCAACGACGGCCGGCATGCCGGGTTGCCCGGAATGACGCGAGGCATCACGCATGAAGCGCTTCACGATGCGGTCCTCGAGCGAGTGGAAACTGATCACCACCAGCCGACCACCCGGGCGCAGCAGCTCGGCGGCCTGCGCCAGCGCGGTGACGAGCGCTTCGAGCTCGCCGTTGACGAAGATGCGGATTGCCTGGAAGGCGCGCGTCGCCGGATGCTTGCCTTTTTCCCAGGCCGGATTTGCTGCAGCCACGATGCGGGCAAGCTGCGTGGTGGTGTGGATCGGTGCGCTTGCACGCTCGCGCACGATCGCCGCCGCCATGCGTCGCGCAAAGCGCTCCTCGCCGTACTCGCGCAACACCCGCTCGATCTCTTCGGCGCGTGCACGCGCGATCCATTCGGCAGCACTGCGCCCGGCGTGCGGATCCATGCGCATGTCGAGTGGTCCATCCTGCAGGAAGCTGAAGCCGCGGTGCGGATCATCGAGCTGTGGCGAGGACACGCCGAGGTCGAACAGGATGCCGTGCACGCCACCCTGCATGCCGTGACGATGCATGACCCGCGCAAGTTCGGCGAACGACGCCTGCTCGATCGTGAAGCGCGGATCGTCGGCAAGCACCGCCGCTCCGGCAGCACTCACCGCCTCGGGATCACGATCGATCGCAAGCAAGCGACCGCCGACGGCAAGGCGCCCCAGAATCGCGCGGGAATGACCACCACGACCGAAAGTTCCGTCCACGTACCAGCCAGTGGGATCTGTCACCAGAAAATCCACCGCCTCCTGCAACATCACAGGTGTATGCATCGCAACCGCCTGCCGCCGCTGGCCTAGAGTGACAATCGCAGCATCTCGGCGGGAATCGCATCCCCGGCACGAGTCATCTGCAGGCAGTTGTCACGCTCAGCCAGCCACGTGTCCTCGTCCCACAGTTCCATCTTGTTGCCCTGCCCCACGAGCACGGCCTTCTTGTCGAGTCCGGCGTACTCACGCAATGCCGGCGGGATCAGCACACGCCCACTGGCATCGCACTCGAGATCGCTCGCATAGCCGATCAGCAGGCGCTGGAAGCGACGCACCACGGGATTCAGGGTCGGAAGTGCCTGAATCTCGCGCTCCAGCTCTTCCCAGGTCGGCAACGGATAGACCAGCAGGCAGCGGCTCTGGGTGTCGATCGTCGCCACCAGCTGCCCGGCGCACAGCGACTGCAGCCGATCCCGCTGACGCGCAGGCATCGCCACGCGCCCCTTCGGATCGATGCTGAGATGGTGTACGCCGCGGAACACTGTCAGTTGCAGCCCGTTTTATTGTTGAAAATATCCCCATTCATCCACTTTCACCCACTTCGTCCCACTTTTTTGCACTATATGGACGCGCAAACTACCGGTCAAGGACGCAAAAACCCCTGACGCATGAAAATTTTTCTTTTTGAATCAAAGAATTACGAACGGATAAGGAGCACAGGAAAGGCTCACCAAAACGATTGGCGCCCCTTTACATGCCGTTGCACAGACAACTTAAAGTGAAACCTCAACAATGAGAATATTTTGTTATTAATTATAATAAAACTAATACAAGTCGTAATAAGAAGCAGAGTCGGCCTGTAAGCCGGGTTCTGTCGAGGACAGTCATTCATCTGGGACGAGCGTCACCGCGCGCCTCTAGCGACCTACCCGAACCCCGTGCGGGCCGCACGAAAGGGTTCCTATTTGGTCTTGCTCCGGGTGGGGTTTACCATCGCCACGCCTGTTGCCAGCCGTGCGGTGCGCTCTTACCGCACCATTTCACCCTTGCCTGCAACCGCCACCACGAAGGCGGAGGCTGCATCGGCGGTATGCTTTCTGTTGCACTTTCCGTGGGCTCACGCCCCCCAGGCATTACCTGGCACCCTGCCCTGTGGAGCCCGGACTTTCCTCCCGGAAAACCCACACGCAGAGACGCGGGCGCCTCCTGGTGCGAAGATCTTCCGGGCGACTGCCCGGCCAACTCTGCGCCGCGGAGTATATCACCGCGACGCTTCGGTCGGCCGCAACGCCAGGGCACTGCGGTAGACCTCGTTGCGTGCCCGCCCGCTGATCTGCGCCGCGCAGGCAACGGCCTCGCTGAGGGACATGCGCTCGAGCAAGGCCTTCAGCAGCACGTCGAGGCTCACGCTCACCTCATTCTGCTCGACAATCGCTTCGGCACCATCGAGCAGCAGCACGACCTCGCCGAGTTGCTGCTCCGGATCGCCCTCGACCTTCAGCAGCACGTCGTCGACACTGCCGCCGAGCACCGTCTCGTGCACCTTGGTCAGCTCACGTGCGAGCACACAGCGTCGCCCGCCACCGATCGTCTGTGCGACATCACGCAATGTCTCGAGAATGCGCCGCGGCGATTCGTAGAACACCAGCGTGCGGGTCTCCGTTGCCAGTTCAGCCAGACGCGCCTGACGTGCCGCGCTGCGCGCCGGGAGAAAACCTTCGAACACGAAGCGATCGGTAGGCAACCCGGCAACGCTCAACGCAGCGATTGCCGCACAGGGTCCGGGCACCGCCACCACCGTTACGCCTGCCGCCCGCGCGTCGCGCACCAACCGGTAGCCCGGGTCGGAGATCAGCGGCGTTCCGGCATCCGCCACCAGCGCCACCGAATCGCCTTCACCCAGGCGGCGCAGCAGGCCAGCACCACGGGAAGCCTCATTGTGGTCGTGATACGCAATCACCGGACGCGATATGCCCAACTGCGCCAGCAACCGTCGGCAGCGTCGAGTATCTTCGGCAGCGATCACGTCGACACCCGCGAGCACATCGACAGCACGCTGCGTGATGTCAGCGGGGTTACCGATCGGGGTCGCCACGACAAAAAGCAAGGTTCCACCCCCACGCCGGCAATCGCGCCGCAGCCGCTGCGACGGTTTGCGTTAGTATACCGGCATGACATCACCGCTTCGCCGTTACCTGCCCGTCCTGCTGGCCCTGCTCGTCGCGACCGGCTGCTCCGAGCAACCGACACGTCCGGACACCGACACGCCCCCGGCTCCTGCCGAAACACGTCCCGTGATACCGCAGCAGCCTGTCGAGGACGAAGTCGAACGGCTGCTCGCACTGGCAGCGCGTAGCGGCAAGTCCGCAGCTGCCAGCGAAGCGCGCCTGGATGCAGCGGCGGAGCTGCTGCGCCGGGGTGATCTGGTGCGTGCACGCGCGCTGCTCGATGAACTCGCGTCAACCACCCTCCAGCCACGGCAGCAGGCACGCCATGCACTGCTCGGGACGCAGCTCGACCTGGATGCGGGAAACGCGCAGGGCGCGTTGCTTCGCCTGCAGTCGATCGCACCCGCGGCGCAGCAATACGATAGTGCGCTGCAGGTCGAACTGGCACTGACGCGCGCCGACGTGTTCAGCGCCCTGGACCGCCATCTCGACAGCGCACACGAACGCACGCTGATCCATCCCTGGCTCAGCGACGAGACGATGCGCCGCGACAATGTGAATGCACTGTTTGCTGCACTGGCCGCCGTCGACATGCCCGAACTGGAACGGGCAGCTACCGCTGCCACGCGCGAAGACTGGCGGGGCTGGCTGGAACTGGCCACGCTGGTGCGCGACATTCGTCGCGGACCGCGCACCCAGCTCACCGAACTGGCACGCTGGGAACGACGTTACGCACAGATCGCTCCGCTACGTTCCGCCGCCGACATGCTCCCGGTGATTCGCGAGCGCATTCGCCAGCCTGCACGCATAGCGCTGCTGTTGCCCCTGAGTGGCGACGCCGCGGCGGGCGGGCTGTCGGTGCTGCACGGCTATCTCGCTGAACACCTGCAGCAATCGTCTGCCGGCGAGACGTTGCCTCCAGTCGCCGTGGTCGACACCGCAGCGACGAACGGTGGCTTTGCGGCCGCCTACGCCGGCGCGATCGCCGACGGCGCCGATTTCGTGATCGGCCCCCTGCTGAAGGAAGACCTGGCTGCCTTCGGGCCTGCACTGCCGGTCAGCGTGCCTACGCTGGCATTGAACTTTTCGGATGCACCCCCACCGCTGGACGGACATCTGTACAGCTTCGGCCTCGATGCCATCGACGAGGTCGACCAGCTCGCACGATCCGCATACGAGCGCGACTTTCGTCGGGTGGTGCTTCTGAGTGACGACTCCCAGCTTTCACAACGTCAGTTGGAGCGGTTTCGCGAACGCTGGCACGCGATCGCGGCAGAAGACGTCGCCGATGCGCTGACACTGACCGATCTCAACCTAAACGCGTTCCGGCGAGACTTCGAGCGCATGCTGCTGATCGAGGGCAGCAGGCAACGCACTGCGGCACTGACGAGGCTGCTCGGACGCGAACTGATCAGCGAAGCCCGACGGCGTCAGGATCTGGACCTGCTCGTGATGTTCGCCAATCCAGTCGCCGCGCGTTCGCTGCGCCCCCTGGTTTCCTTCCTCTATGCCGGCGACCTGCCGCTGTGGGCGACGAGCCAGAGCAACGCGGCTCAAACCGACCGGCGCGACGACCGCGACCTCGAGACAGTGCACCTCCTCGACGCACCGTGGTTTTCCACTGCCGAACGCCCGCTGCGCGATGCGCTCGGCGATGGCGCACCACCGGGTGGGATGCAGCGGCTTGCGGCTCTCGGCGTCGATGCCTGCAGGCTGCAATCACGCACCGGACTGCTGGAATGGATGAACGCGCTGGGGCTGTCGGGGGCAACCGGCGAGTTGCTGCTCGATGGGAACCGGCGCCTGCATCGCCGCCTGTCGTGGTATGTATTCACCGACGGCATTGCCGTTGCCGAGGACGCCCGCGCGTCACTCGCGGCGCCGTCTCGCATCGACAGTCTGTCCACGGAGGGAGAGACGCCATGGAGCACCGAAGCCGGCATGCAACCGACTCAGCAACCATAGGTCGTGCGGCAGAAGATCATGCGCTGCAGCAACTGAGCACACAGGGATTGCGGCTCGTCGCGCGCAATTTCCGCTGCCGCCTCGGCGAAATCGACCTCGTGATGCGCGATGGCGATACACTCGTGTTCGTCGAGGTGCGCGCACGCGCCAGCGCCAGCGCACGCTTCGGCAGCGCCGTCGAAACCATCAGTGCGACGAAGCGACGCCGCCTGCAGGCGAGTGCCGCGTTGTTCATCGCCTGGCATCCATCGCTGCAACGCCAGCCGCTGCGATTCGACCTGTTCGCGATCGACGGAGCGCCTGGCGTCGCCACACCGCGCACTACCTGGATCCGCGGTATCTTCGACTGAGCTTGGGGAGTTTTCACATGGACCAGATCGACGACCCCCTGCAGGCACTGTTCGCAGCCCACGTGGATGCGGTCTATCGCACTCTCGACGTGCTCTACACGGAGGTATCGCGTGCCGTCGACCTGCTTGGCGACAGTCTGCTGTCCGGTCACCGCATCCTCGTCTGCGGGGTGGGCATCAGCTCCGCACTGGCCCAGGGTTTCGCCGCCGTACTGCTGAACCGCACTCACATGGATCGACCCGCGTTGCCCGCGATCCTGATCGGTGCCGAACACACGGCGAGCGGTGCGATTGCGGAATCTTACGGGGTTGCAAACGTCTTCTCGCGCCAGGTGCGCGCGCTGGGCCAACCCGGCGACGTGCTGGTACTTGTCCAGGGTTCCAGGAACGTCTCCGTGCTGGGACCTGCGATCAGCGCTGCGCACTTGCGCGAAATGCGCGTCCTCGTACTCTCGGCAGACGACGGCGAGCACGCACCGATCATCCTCGCGCGTGAGGACGTCGAATTGCAGGTGCCGCTACAGGATCCCTTGCGGGTGCTGGAGTGTCAGCAGTTGCTGCTGGACGCCCTGGCAGAACTGCTCGAAATCCGCCTGTTCGGATCCGCTTGAGTGCTATTTCACCACGCGTAACGAAGGTTTCCCCGAACGGCTCGGGTCGTCGATCCCGGGCGGTTCAGGCGTGTCCGGCGGCTCCGGATCGAAGACCATTCCCTGGCCATTCTCCCGCGCATAGATTCCAAGCACTGCAGCGACGGGAACGAGGATGTCGATCGCAACCCCGCCGAATCGGCCGCGGAAACGGATTTCCTCATTGCCCATCGTGATGCCACCGACGGCCGTCGGTGAAATGTTCAATACGATCTGCCCGTTCTTCACGTACTGCTGCGGCACATCGACGCCCCTGGCCATCGCATCGACCAGCAGATACGGCGTACAGCCGTTGTCGACGATCCACTCATGCAGCGCACGCACCAGGTAGGGTCGGCTCGATTTCATCTTGGGACCTGAAGCGCAGGCAACGAGTTCCTGGCCGAACTCGCCAACATCACTGTCGAGTGCGTCGTCAGCCGCACGGCAATCGCACCATGCACACCTGCATGCACCGTCATCGGCCTGGTGCGAGCCGCCCGGGCGACCCGCACCCTCTTCATCAATGCACGTCTTTCCAGTACTCGCGATTCAGCAAGTAGGCAAATACGCCGAAGACCACCACGAACAGCAGTGCATAGACACCGAGTCGCTTGCGTTCGAGCGCCATCGGCTCGGCAACGTAGGCGAGAAAATTGGTCAGATCAGCCGCCACTGCGTCGAACTCCGCATTGGTCATGCTGCCGGCCTGCCCCACCGCGAGCGTGGCGCATTTGTGCTCACCTGCTGCCACGCATTCCGGTACTCCCTGCAACTCGGCCATCACGTGCGGCATCGCAACGTCCGCAAACACGCGGTTGTTGACACCCCATGGGCGGGCCGGTGAATCGTCACGGTAGAAATTGCGCAGGTACGTATAAATCCACTCCGGTGTACGCGCACGCGAGATCAGGGTGAGATCGGGTGGTGGCGCACCGAACCACTTCTTCGCCAGCGGCACCGGCATCGCGTTCTGCATCAGATCGCCGATCTTCGTATTGTCGAAGATCAGATACTGCTCGGCGAGTTCGACCGGTATGCCCAGATCGAGCGCGGTGCGTTCGTACCGCGCATGCTTCAGCGAATGGCAACCCATGCAGTAGTTCATGTAGTACTTCGCACCGCGCTGCAGCGACTCCTTGTCGTGCAGATCGGCCTGGAACGAGTCGCACTGGATCGTTCCGCACGAAAGTTCGGCTTCCGAGCCCACCGCCTTCAGCGGCAGGAACGCAAGCAGGCCGACCAGCACCAGTGCCCCGACGAACTTCACCGGTCCGATGCCGCCGTCCATCGTGACGCGCGCCGGCTCCGGCTGCGTCTTCTCCATGCGCGTATAGAACGGCATCAGCAGGAAGAAGGCGAAATAGAGAACGGTGCACACCTGCGCCAGCGCAGTGCGCGCAGGGGTCGGCGGCTTCACGCCAAGAACGCCGAGGATGATGAACGATGCCGCGAAGATCACGATTGCCGCACGGCTCAGCACACCCTTGTAGCGAATCGACTTCACGGGGCTGCGATCGAGCCACGGCAGCACGAACATGATCGCAATGGCTGCCGCCATCACCACGAAACCGCCGAACTTGTCCGGTACTGCCCGCAGCATCGAATAGAACGGCGTGTAGTACCACACCGGTGCAATGTGCGCGGGGGTCTTCAGTGAATCCGCCTGTTCGAAGTTCGCGTGTTCGAGGAAGTAGCCGCCCATCTCGGGGAAGAAGAACAACACGGTGCAGAACACGAACAGGAACACCGAGATCCCGACCAGATCGTGCACGGTGTAATACGGATGGAACGCCACGCCGTCGAGCGGCACACCGTTGGCGTCCTTGTTCTTCTTGATCTCGACCCCATCGGGGTTGTTCGAACCGACCTCGTGCAATGCCAGGATGTGCAGCAACACCAGTGCGAGCAGAATGATCGGCACCGCGACCACATGCAGTGCAAAGAAACGGTTCAGGGTGATACCGGAGATCAGGTAGTCACCGCGTATCCACTGCACGATGTCCTCACCGAAGTACGGAATCGCACCGAACAGCGAGATGATCACCTGCGCGCCCCAGTACGACATCTGGCCCCAGGGCAGCACGTACCCGAGGAAGCCTTCCGCCATCAGCGCGAGGTAGATCGTCATGCCGAAGATCCACACCAGCTCGCGCGGCTTGCGGTACGAGCCGTAGAGCAGTCCGCGGAACATGTGCAGATAGACGACTGCGAAGAACGCCGAAGCACCTGTGGAGTGCATGTAGCGGATCAGCCAGCCGTATTCCACGTCGCGCATGATGTATTCGACCGATGCGAACGCGCGTTCGGCCGAGGGCTCGAAGCTCATCGTCAGCCAGACGCCCGTCAGCAGCTGGTTGACCAGCACCAGCAGCGACAGCACGCCGAAGAAAAACCAGAAATTGAAGTTCTTGGGCGCGTAGTACTTGCCCATGTGGGTGTCCCACGCGCGTACGATCGGCAGACGCGCATCGACCCAGTCCCGCAGACCAATCAGCCAGTTCATTATGCGGTCTCCTGATCAACGCCGATTACCAGAACCTTGTCTCCCTCGTAGCTGTATGGCGGCACTTCGAGGTTGGTGGGCGCGGGCACGCCCTTGAAGACACGTCCCGCGAGGTCGAACTTGGACCCGTGGCACGGACAGAAGAACCCACCCAGCCAGTCCGCGCCGCCCAGATCGGTTGCCCCCACATCGGGACGATACTTCGGCGCGCATCCAAGGTGCGTGCACAAGCCGAGCAGGACCAGGTACTCGGGCCGGATCGAACGCTGCACCGGATCGACGTATTTTGGCTGCACCGACTCCTGCGACTGGGGATCGCGCAGTCGGTCGATCAGTGCCTGCTGCTTGAGCGATTCCAGCGACTCCGTCGTGCGCCTGACTACGTAGACCGGCTTGCCACGCCACTCGACGACGACCATCTGACCGGGTTCGAGCTTGCTGATATCGGCTTTCACAGGTGCGCCGGCCGCCCGCGCCTTCGCGCTCGGGTTCCAGGAGGCCACAAACGGCACCGCGACACCGACGACGCCTGCCGCACCCACCACCGAAGTGGCGGCGGTCAGGAACTGCCGTCGCTTCTTGTTAACGCCTTGATTGCTCACGAGGGGAAGTCTCCGATCCTGGATGGATGCAACACCGTGTAGTCCGGTGAATTTTGCGGACGGAATGCTAAAGAAAAACCAGGGTTGTTACAAGAAACGGCCTTCCCATGGTCGGCCAGAATGGTCTCCCGCCATGATCCAGCAGATGACCAGGGCATACGGACTACCTTCCGACCGCCGATCGAAGCACCCGCATGCGTCGGACGAAACCAGTCGCCCCAATCGCGACACCCCGTGCCCAAGCGTCACCGGCCCGGCCCGATCCACGAGCGGGTGGCGGCTTTGCTGCCTCCGTGTCCTGCCGGGCCGGCATCACCGCGACGGCCCGACATGCGGAGCCGGCCGCTCTCCCTGCAGCGGACAAGAGCCACAGCCACCTTGGCTCAGCGTAGCGGCATGGTGCATCGCCTGCATCGTGCTGGTCTGACGGATATTCTGTTCGAGAAAAATACTCGCCGTCCCGATTTTCCCGATGATGCCGCAACGCTGCATCACCTGGTGCATCTGCGGCCGAACTCCGCAGAGCAGCACCCGGATGCCACGTGCCGACAGGCGATCACACAGTCCCTCGAGTTGCGCCATGCCCACGGCGTCCGGGTTGCGCGCCCGCTTCATGCGCAGCACGACTACCTGCGTGTTGGCGTCGACCTGCTCCTCGATGCGCTCCATGTGACGCTCGATGTTGGTGCCAGCGGCAAAGAAGAATTCACCTTCGAATCCGTAAATCCGGATCCGCGGGCAGGCGTCGTCCTCCGGCAACCGCTCGTGAACGATGCCGTCCTCGGCCGGGATGAACTCAGTCATGTGCATGTTGCCCGCGCGCGGGACGGCAAGCATGAAAGAAAGGAACGTCCCGATCAGGATGCAGAACTCGATGGAAATGGCAAAGGCCGTGACGGCCGTTACCGTCACGATGATCGCATCGTAGCGAGTCACTCGCAGGTGGAAGCGCAGATCGTGGAAATTGATCATGCCGGCGGCGGTGACGATCAGGAGCCCCGCCAGCGCCGGGCGCGGAATGAAGGCCGCGTAGGGTGCGAGCACGACCATGACGACAGCGACTGCGATGGCAGAGATCACCCCGGACCACTGGGTACGCGCCCCTGCCTGCTGGTTGATGGCCGAGCGGGTCAGTGACCCCGAGCCCGGCATGCAGGAAAAAAACGAGCCGACGATATTGGCCATGCCTTCGGACAGGCATTGCTGGTTGAGGTCGAGCTTCTGTCGGGTGACCGCAGCAATGGCCTTGGACATGGAAATGGCCTCCAGCAGCCCGAGCAGCGCGATGGCGAGCGCCGGCGTGGCGAGCTCTTCCATGAGAGCCACATCGAGCACGGGCATTTCGGGTCGCGGCAGGGTCGCCGGGATGGTGCCAACCACCTTCACTCCCATGGCGGCAAAGTCGAAATAGGCGCTGAGCCCCGCCATGACCAGCACGACCAGCAGGAATTCGGGCAGCAGCACCCAGGACCAGCGCCGCTTCAGCCAACGCAGCGCGACCACCAGCGTTATCGACGCAAGACCGATGTAGACCGTAGGCTGGTGCACGTCGCCGCCAGCGACCAGCGAGTGATAGACCCGGAGCAGGAAGTGGTCATGAACGTCGCCGACCGCGCGCTGGCCCAGCAGGTTCTTCAGTTGGTCGAGGACAAGCAACAGACTCGCGCCGGCGGTAAAGCCCACGATCACCGAATGCGAAATATAGCGTGTCAGATCACCGAGTCGCAGCAGGCTGATGCCCAGCTGGATGCTGCCGATCATGAACGCCATCAGCACCACGGCCTGCAGGCGCTCTCCGGGGTCGACGATGGCACCGACCGCGCTCAGCAGCGCGATCGAGATGGCGTTGGTCGGACCGTTGATCAGTTGTCGCGACGAGTCGAAGACTGCGCCGACGGCTGTCATGATGATCGCGGTACACAGCCCCACCTCGGGCGGCAGCCCGACGACCATCGCGTAGGCCATGGCCTGGGGTACTGCAACCGCAGCGACCGAGAGGCCGGCGAGCAGGTCGCCGCGGGCATCGCTGGTGCGGTAGCCGCGCAGCACTTCCAGGGCCGGGATCCGGAGATAGGACGGTCTCATCGATGGCTCATGCCTCGACAGCGTCCCAAGGCGCGGTCGTGGTGTCGTGGTTCTGCACGTGCGCTATGCCATCGCCGCCCTCAGGCCTGCTTGCAGGCGATATACCCTCGGATCATCCTGCCCGGGTTCAACCTGCAGGGAACATCGCTGACCGGCCCAATGTGGCGGCATGTCCAAATGGGCCTGACAGCAGACAGAAGGTCGATCAGCGCTTCGAGTACTGAGGGCGCTTGCGTGCCTTGCGCAACCCGACCTTCTTGCGTTCGACCTCGCGCGCATCGCGGGTCACGTAGCCCTGCTGGCGCAACGTCGGCTTCAATGTTTCGTCGTATTCGATCAGCGCACGCGTGATGCCATGGCGGATCGCGCCGGCCTGACCGAAGCTGCCACCGCCAGCGACCGACACCTGCACATCGAACTTCTCGCCCAACCCGAGCAGCTCGAGCGGCTGGCGCACGATCATGCGCGCAACCTCACGCCCGAAGTACTGTTCCAGCGGGCGGTCATTGATCGAGATGCTGCCGCGTCCCTGCCGGAGGAACACCCGGGCAGTGGCGGTCTTGCGTCGTCCGGTTCCGTAATACTGCGTGGCTGCCATGTGTGCGTCCCAGTCAGAGCTCCAGTGCTTGCGGTTGCTGCGCGGCGTGCGGATGGTCGCCGCCGGCGTAGACCTTCAGTTTGCGCGCCATCGCGCGACCCAGCGGATTCTTCGGCAGCATGCCGCGTACCGCCAGTTCGATCGCCTGCTCCGGCGCCTTCTCGATCAGCTTCTCGAAGCTTATCGACTTCAGCCCGCCGGGATGGCCGGTATGGTGGTGATAGATCTTCGATTTCGCCTTGTCACCGGTCACACGCACCTTTCCGGCATTGACGACGACGATGTAGTCACCCGTGTCCGTGTGCGGTGTGAACTCGGGCTTGTGCTTGCCGCGCAGCCGCGAGGCGATCGCACTGGCCATGCGACCCAGCGTCTTGCCGCTGGCGTCGACGACGTACCACGACTGTTCGACGCTGCCGGGTTTGGCGGAATATGTCTTCATTTCAAACCTCGACGGGTAAGGTGCCCGGAAAAGGGGCCGAATCTTACACCACGGGCTTTTGCTGCCACAAGTTCGATGGCGGGAATTTTCACGCACGGTGCGCGCGCGCCAGGTACTCGTGAGACTGCATTTCCATCAGACGGCTCACGGTGCGCCGGAACTCGAACGCCAGCCTGCCGCCGGCGTAGAGCTCGGCAAGCGGCGCCGCGCCCGCCAGCACCAGCTTCACGTTGCGATCGTAGAACTCGTCGACGAGGTTGATGAAACGCCGCGCCTGATCGTCCGTCTCGGCAGTGAACACCGGAACACCACCGATCAGCACGGCATGGTATTCACGAGCCAGCTCGATATAGTCGTTCTGGCTGCGCGGTCCGTCACACACATCGTCGAAGTCGAACCAGACCACGTCATCGGCACAGTAGCGCGCACGTATCGGGCGCCCCTCGACTTCGAGCACACACTCCGCAACCGGAGTCTCCGGCGCCAGGCTGGCAAAGCAGCGCATCAGATTTGCTTCGGCAGCATCGTCGAGCGGGCTGTGGTACAGCTCGGCCTGCTCGAGCACACGCAGCCGGTGATCGATGCCACCGTCGACGTCGATCACCCGCGTGTGGCGCTTGATCATCTCGATCGCCGGCAGGAAACGGGCACGCTGCAGTCCGTCGCGGTACAGATCGTCAGGAGCCACGTTGGACGTGGCGACCAGCGTCACGCCACGTGCGAACAGCTCCTCGAACAGCCCGGCGAGCAGCATCGCGTCGGTAATGTCGGCGACGAAGAATTCATCGAAGCACAGCAACCGCGCCTCGCGCGCAATACGCGCCCCGACCAGACGCAACGGATCCTTCTCGCCGGCACAGTCACGCAGCTCGCGATGCACACGCTGCATGAATCGGTGGAAATGCGTGCGCAACCGCTCCTTGAACGGAATGCTCTCGAAGAACAGGTCCATCAGGTGCGTCTTGCCCCGCCCCACGCCGCCCCACATATAGAGGCCGGTCACCGGCTGGCGCTTCGCCCGCCCCAGGCGCACGGCGAGGCGCTGCACCACACCGCCCTCGTCTGCGGCAAGGAGTTCGTCGTGGACGCGCTGCAACTCGTGCACCGCACGCTCCTGGGCAGGATCGTGCACGAATCCTGGTCGTTGCAGTTCGGCATGATAACGATCGACCGGGCCCATATCCCTCCCTTGCGACGCGATCACCGGCCTCGAGGCGGTGCGCAATTTATCGGTGCGCTGACGTGATCGCAACCCGAGCGCGGCCGGGCTGCGCCTACCTGCAGTCCGGCATAGTCGCTATACTCGGCGACACCACCAGCAGCACCGCATCGGGAGCATACCGTTGTACAGTTCTGTCGTTTTCTGGATCACCGCGCTCTCCTGCCTGCTGGCAGGTGCCATCGCTGGCTGGCTGCTGCGGCGCGCCTTCGACCCGTCGGAGCAGCATCAGCGCGAGCTGGAACGCCGCCTGCACGAGAGTGAAATGGCACTGCACGACTACCGCAACCAGGTCACCGAACATTTCCGGGGTACCGCCGAACGGGTCAACCGCCTGACGGAGAACTACCGCGAATTGCATCAGCACCTCTCTGGTGGAGCCATCGAACTCTGCGACGTCAGCGCGGCGGATACCGCGCCCTTGCTGACCAGCCTCGGCGCAGCACCCCATGCAAGCGCTGCCCCGTCCGACACGGCCACCGCCGTGAACCCGCCGCTCGACTACGCACCGCGCAGCTCACCGGATGCCCCCGGAATCCTGAACGAGGAATACGGTCTGGACCGCCCTCGCGGTGGAGCCTGAGCAGCGCCCGTCAGGCAGGGCGAAACGCGTCGTGTCGAAAGGCCTGCAGGGCATGGGCTGGCCGGTTGCCGTCGGCCTGATGGCTGCGCTGCTGATCATCCAGACGCTGCATTATCGTGATCTCGCCAAACGTAGCCCGGCGCTGGCGACCCCGGCCGCACCCGTCTCGTACGCCGACGCCGTGCGGCGCGCCACACCGGCAGTGGTCAACATCTATACCCGTACGGTCGTACGTGACCCTCTGGCCATGCCATTCTTTCAGGGCCGACTGTTGCGTGAACGCATCCAGCGCAGCCTGGGCTCCGGCGTGATCATGACCGCCGACGGCTACATCCTGACCAACAATCACGTCATCCGTGGCGCCAGCGAAATCCTGGTCCTGCTCGCCGACGGGCGCGAGACGATGGCGCGCCTGATAGGCAGCGACCCCGACACCGATCTTGCGGTGCTCGACATCGACCTGCCCGATCTGCAGCCGATCACCGTCGGCGACGTCGATACGGCCGAGGTCGGCGATGTCGTGCTCGCGATCGGCAATCCCTACGGTTTCGGCCAAAGCGTCTCGCAGGGCATCATCAGCGCCACCGGGCGCTACGGCCTGCAGCTCAACACCTACGAGAACTACATCCAGACCGATGCAGCAATCAATCCCGGCAACTCGGGCGGTGCACTGCTCGACGCCCACGGCAACCTGCTCGGCATCAATACCGCGATCTACTCGCGCAGCGGCGGCTCGCAGGGCATCGGCCTCGCCATCCCGGCCGACTACGCAATCAAGGCGCTGCGCGACATCGTCGACCACGGCCAGGTGGTACGCGGATGGCTCGGTGTCGAGGTACAACCACTACCGGCGCGGATCAACGGCACCGACCAGGGCGGACTGACCGGGATGGTCGTGAGCGACGTCGAACCGGGCAGCCCGGCCCAGGCGGCCGGCTTGCAGCCGGGGGACATCCTGCTTGCACTGAACGGAACACCGACCAGCCAGGGGCGAAACGCCATGTATCGCATCCTGCTGATGGCACCGGGTGACGCGTTCACGCTGACGGTGTGGCGCAACGGCTCGACGCAGGAGCTCCGCGGCAAGCTCGGGCAACGGCCCGTCCACTAGTCCTCGAGCGCGGCGCGCAGCGCCTGCGTCATGCGGGCGTTCTCCTCGGCGCTGCCGATGGTCACGCGCAGACACCCTGCGAGCAGCGGGTGCGAACCGTCCAGACACTTCACGAGCACGCCGCGCCTACGCATGCGTTCGTGCGTCGCCCGCGCGTCCGCAGCGCGCAGCCTGATCAGCAGGAAGTTCGCCTCGCTCGGCCAGACTTCGAGCCGCGGATCGCTCGCGAGCACGGCGAACAGGCGGGAACGTTCGCCGACCAGCATCGCGGTCTGTTCGCGCAGTACCTCGTAGTGGTCGAGCACCACCGCTGCCGCAACCTGGTTCAGCGTACCGATGTTGTACGGCAACCGCAGCTTGTCGAGTTCGTCGATCCATGCCGGGTCGCCGAACAGCATGCCGAGCCGCAGCCCGGCCAGCCCCAGCTTCGACAGCGTGCGCATCACCACCACGTTCGGATAGCGCACGAGCAGATCGGCATGATCACGCGAGGCGAACGGCAGGTAGGCCTCGTCGATCACCACCAGCGCCCCGCAGGACTCGATCAGCGTACACACGGCGTCGTGCGCAAAAATATTCCCGGTCGGGTTGTTCGGACAGGCGAGAAACACCACCCGCGGCCGGTGGACGCGTACCGCCTCGAGCATCGCGGGCATATCGAGAGAGAAGTCTGCTGCGAGCGGCACCTCGTGGAACGGCACGCGCAGCCACTGGGCGATCAGTCGGAACATCACGAAGGTCGGTGCCGGTGCCAGCACCCCGTGCCCGGACGTGGCAAGCGCCGCGATCAGGATCTGGATGATCTCGTCCGAACCATTGCCGAGCACGATGCGCCAGCGCGGATCCACGCCGAAAGTCTGCTGCAGTCGCCGGGTCAATGCCTGCGCCTGCGGATCCGGGTAGCGGTTCAGCTCGACTGCTGCCAGACGCTGTGCGAGATCCGCGCGCAGCCCAGGCGGCAATGCAAACGGATTCTCCATCGCGTCGAGCTTCACGAGCCCGCCGGCATCGGCGACGTGATAGCCGGCGGTAGCGCGCACATCGGCACGTACCAGCTCGGCGACCCAGTCCGGCACGCTGCGCCTGGTCATGCGTCTTCCCCGTCGCCAAGACGCGCTGCCGCAGACAATGCGTGCGCGTGCAGGGATTCTGCCTGCGCGAGCACCCGTGCAACCTCGCCAAGACGTCGCGCCCCCGCCATCGAGCAACCGATCAGCGAACTGCGCTTCTGGAAGTCGTGCACGCCGAGCGGAGACGCGAAACGCGCGCTGCCAGAGGTCGGCAGTACGTGACTGGGCCCCGCGCAGTAGTCGCCTATCGCCTCGGATGTGAAGCGGCCGAGGAAGATCGCACCGGCGTGGCGGATCGAATCCAGCAGCGCCTGCGGGTCTGCGACCGAGAGCTCGAGGTGTTCCGGCGCGATGCGATTCGATACCTCCGCGGCATGCGCGAGGTCGCGCACGTGAATGAGTGCGCCACGACGGCCGAGCGATGCCGTGATGATCGCCGAGCGCTCCATCGACGGCAGCAGGCGCTCGATCGCCTGCGCGACGCGGTCGAGGAAAGCCGCATCCGGACTGATCAGGATTGCCTGGGCATCCTCGTCGTGCTCGGCCTGCGAGAACAGATCGAAGGCGATCCACTCTGCATCGGTTTCACCATCGCAGATCACCACGATCTCCGACGGCCCTGCGATCATGTCGATACCGACTTCACCGAACAGTTGCCGCTTCGCTTCGGCGACATACACGTTGCCGGGGCCGACGATCTTGTCCACACGCGCCACGGTAGCCGTCCCCAGCGCAAGCGCCGCAACCGCCTGTGCACCGCCGATCGTGAACACACGGTCGACGCCAGCGACTGCGGCTGCAGCCAACACGACATCGCTCAGCTCACCGTGCGGCGCAGGCACCGCCATCACGACCTCGTCGACGCCGGCAACACGTGCCGGGATCGCGTTCATCAACACCGTCGACGGATAGCTCGCCTTGCCGCCCGGAACATAGATGCCGACCCGCCCGAGCGCGGTGATGCGCTGCCCGAGCAGGTTGCCGTCGGCGTCGTGGTACTGCCACGGATCCTGCAACTGGCGCCGGTGGTACTCCGCGATGCGGGCCGCAGCCTGCTGCAGTGCAGCGCGTACCGGCTCGGCCATGCGCCGCAGCGCAGCCTCACAGGCGTCGGCTTCGATCCGCAATTGCGCACCGCTGTCCAGCGCGCGCGCGTCGAAGCGGTTGGTGTACTCGAGCAGTGCGGCGTCGCCTCGTTCGCGCACGGCGCCGATGATCGCTGCCACGCGCGCCGCGAGCCCCGGATCACGCGCCGTCGCAACCGCGAGCAACTCACCCAGTACGGCGTCGAAACCGTCCGCCGTGGCGTCGATCCGGCGAATCACTGCCCCGCTCCCCCTGCCTGCATATCGCGACGGACCACGGCCGCCGCGATCCCTTCGACCAGTTCACCGAGCAAGCGCGGACGCAGCTTCATCGCCGCCTTGTTCACGACCAGCCGCGAACTGACCTCGGCAATCGTCTCCAGCGGTTCCAGCCCGTTTGCGCGCAGCGTGTTGCCGGTGTCGACGATGTCGACGATCCGCTCGGCGAGGCCGAGCACCGGCGCAAGCTCCATCGCACCGTAGAGCTTGACGATGTCGGCCTGTACGCCACGCGCCGAATAGAAGCGCCGCGCGACATTCACGAACTTGGTTGCGACTCGCACTCGTGCACCAACCGGCGCACAGTCCACCATGCCTGCCGTCATCAGGCGACAGCGAGCGATGCCGAGATCGAGCGGTTCGTACAGCCCTTCGCTGCCGGACTCGAGCAGCATGTCACGGCCGACCACGCCGGCATCGGCCGCGCCATGGCGCACATAGACCGTCACATCGGAACCACGCAAGACCAGCAGACGCACATCCGCCCGGTTGGTGCCGATCACCAGCTTGCGGCTCGAGCCCGGATCTTCCTCGGGAACGACTCCCGCCGCCGCGAGCAGTGGCAAACACTCCTTGAGGATACGCCCGCGCGTCAGCGCCAGCGTCAACGGCCGCGCGTCGCTCACGACGCCACCCGGCGGATGTGCGCACCCAGCATCTGCAACTTCTCCTCGATGCATTCGTAGCCACGGTCGATGTGGTAGATACGATCGATCACGGTCTCGCCCCGCGCGACGAGTCCGGCAATCACGAGGCTTGCCGACGCACGCAGATCGGAAGCCATCACCGGCGCTCCGCGCAACTCCGCGACGCCCTCGACGATCGCCGTATGGCCCTCGACCGTGATGTGCGCTCCCATGCGGTTCATCTCATGCACCTGGATCAGGCGATTCTCGAAGATCGTCTCGGTCATCGTCGATGTACCCTCGGCGATCGCGTTCATCGCCGTGAACTGTGCCTGCATATCAGTAGGAAAACCCGGATAGGGTGCGGTACGGATGCTGACTGCCCGCGGCCGCCGGCCCTGCATGTCGAGCGTGATCCACCCGTCCCCGTGCTCGATATGCGCTCCCGCCTCGGCGAGTTTTGCCAGTACCGCCTCCAGAATCTCTGCACGCGTGCCGCGCAACTTCACACGCCCGCGTGTCGCTGCCGCTGCGACGAGGAAGGTTCCGGTCTCGATCCGATCCGGCATGACCACGTATTCGCAACCGTGCAACCGCTCCACCCCGTCGATCACCAGCGTGTCGCTTCCTACTCCGTCGATGCGTGCACCCATGCGCTGCAGGCAGTGCGCAAGATCACTGATCTCGGGTTCACGTGCAGCGTTCTCGAGGATGGTGCGCCCTTCGGCCAGCGTTGCCGCCATCAGCAGGTTTTCGGTCCCACCCACCGTGATCTTGTCGAACAGGATATGTGCGCCCCGCAGACGACCCGTCACCCGTGCATTGATGTAGCCGCCGTCGATGTCGATCTCGGCTCCCATCGCCTGCAGGCCGCGCAGATGCAGATCGATGGGCCGACTGCCGATCGCGCAACCACCGGGAAACGAGACCCGCGCCCGGCCGAAGCGTGCCAGCATCGGGCCGAGCACGAGTATCGACGCACGCATGGTGCGCACGAGCTCGTACGGAGCAACGTGACTGTGCACCGCAGCGGCACACGCCTCGACACCCATGCGTTCGTCGATCAGGACATCGACCCCCATGCTGCCGAGCAGCTCGATCATCGTCGTGATGTCGTGCAGATGGGGCACATTGCGCACACGCAGCGCCTCGGCACTGAGCAGCGAGGCGGCCAGTATCGGCAGCGCGGCGTTCTTCGCGCCCGAAATGCGGATCTCTCCCGCCAGAGGCACGCCGCCGCAGATTGCGAGCTTGTCCATCGCCTGCGCCGGTATTCAGTCGCGGCCGCTGGCGCGGCTTTCTGCAACGGTCGACGCGTGGATGTTGACCGCGTGCAGCGCCCCGGAACGGATCGCCGCGTCGAGTGTCGCGTAGACCGCCTGCTGGCGCTTCAGCCGCGACAGGCCGTCGAAGACATCGCTGATGACCGTCAGATCGACGTGATAACCATCGCCGCCCACGGCGACTTCTGCTCCGGGCAGCCCCGCCATCACCAGGTTCCTGATCTCTTCTGCCGTCATGCTGTTCGACTCCATCTGTGCCTGCCGCACCGCCCGGATGAGCACCCGCGCCCGGCGCGGGTGTCGATCGGCACGGCATCTATTCCGGAAACCGGCTATGATACGCGCCCCGCAGAAATCGAGTGAACAGCTGCTTCCGTGACTTTCACCGCCATTCGCATCCGCCCGGGGGCGGCCCCTGGCGACCGCCATTTCGACCTCCCGCAGCGTGCCGCTCGCCACAACAGCAGGGGGCTGCGATGAGCGCTCCCGCACCGCGCGAACGCTTTCTCGCGTCTGCCCAGCGCACGGTGGCACTGGAAATCGAGGCCGTGCAGCAACTGCACGAGCGCCTCGACGTCAGCTTCGAACGCGCCTGCGAGATCATCCTGGCCTGCGACGGACGGGTGGTCGTGACCGGCATGGGCAAGTCGGGACACATCGGCCACAAGATCGCGGCGACGCTGGCCAGCACGGGCACCCCGGCGTTCTATGTACATCCGGCGGAAGCGAGCCACGGCGACATCGGAATGATCACCGGCCGCGACGTGGTGCTGGCGCTGTCGAACTCGGGCGCCACCCCGGAAGTGCTGGCGATCGTACCGCTGATCAAGCGCATGGGCGCACACCTGATCGCGATGACCGGCAAGCCGGACTCGTCGCTGGCGCGCTTCGCCGATGTCGCTCTGGATGCAGGCGTGGCCGTCGAGGCCTGCCCACTGGGGCTCGCACCGACCTCCAGCACCACCGTGGCCCTGGTGATGGGCGATGCCCTGGCGATCGCGCTGCTCGAGGCTCGTGGCTTTTCGGCCGAGGACTTCGCGTTCTCCCATCCGGGCGGGATGCTCGGGCGCAAACTGCTGCTGCGTGTAGACGACATCATGCACCAGGGGCGCGAAGTCCCGCGTGTGCCCCCTGCAACGCGGATCCGCGAGGCACTGCTGGAGATGACCGCCAAGGGCTTCGGCATGACAACGATCACCGACGACGCCGGCCGGTTGCTTGGCGTATTCACCGATGGCGACTTGCGGCGCGCAATCGATCGCGGGATCGACTTCCACGTCACGCCGATCGCGGACTTCATGACCACACGCTGCAAGACCGTGACCGGCAACGCGCTGGCTGCGCAGGCTCTGCATATGCTCGAAGAAGGCAAGATCACCTCACTGGTCGTCGTCGACGACGAGTACCGACCCACCGGCGTGATCCATCTTCATGACCTGCTGCGTGCCGGCATCGCCTGATGAGTCTGCACCAGCCAGCGGAGCACACACCCATGATGCAGGACCTCGCAACGATCGCTCGCAGGATCCGCCTGCTCGCACTCGACGTCGACGGCGTGCTCACGGACGGACGGATCCACTACATCGGCAACAGCGAGGAAATGAAGAGCTTTTCGATCCTCGACGGACTCGGCATCAAGCTGCTGCGTCGCAGCGGAATCCAGGTGGCGATCATTACCGCGCGGCATTCGCGGGCAATCGAACGACGCATGCGTGAACTCGGCATAGACCACTGCATGCAGGGGCGCGAGGACAAGCTGCAGGCACTTCGCGAACTGCTCGCGCAGACAGGATTCACGCTGGCCGAGACCGCCTACATGGGTGACGACCTGCCTGACCTTGCAGCGATCATGGCGGTGGGTCTGGGCATGACAGTGGCCAACGCGAGCAGCGAGGTCGCGTGCCGTGCAACGTGGCAGAGCTCGGCCCGCGGCGGCGAAGGAGCCGTACGCGAGGCCTGCGAGATGCTGCTGCGCAAGCGCGGTCAATGGCAGCAGGTCGTGCAGACCTACCTGGAGCCGGCGATCGACGCGGCCGCGCGCTGACCGTATATGATGAACCTCAGTGGGCGCCAAGACGCCGACCACATAGTTGAAGGAATACCTGTGATGGACGCCCGACACGCCTTGCGCCGCCTTGCCGCAGCCGTGATGGCCGTGTGCTGCACGCTCGGCGCAAGCTCTGCGCTGAGCCTGCCCGCTGACCGCAACCAGCCGATCTACATCCAGTCGGATCGGGCTGAACGCGACGAGCGCAAGGGCACGACCGTATACACCGGTGACGTCGAGATCAACCAAGGCAGCCTGCATATCGCGGCGAACCGGGTCACGATCGCGATGGACGGCACCCAGGTGAACCGTATCGACGCCGACGGCAACCCGGTCAGGATGCAGCAGAAGCCGGCGCCAGACCGGGAGCCCGTGGACGCACGCGCACGCACGCTGCAGTACGACGTGCAGCGCGAGGTGCTGATCCTCACCGGCCAGGCATCGATCACGCAGGAGGGCTCGACGGTCAACGGCGAGCGGATCGAGTACTTCATGCAGGAGCAGCGCGTGAAGGCGAGCGCCGGGTCCGCGCGCTCCGGATCATCGCGCGTACAGATGGTGATCCAGCCGCGGCACGCGCAGACACAACAGCCTGCAACGCCTGCCAGCCCGGACACACCACCACCTCCAGCCGAAACGGAGGATGGCAATGACGCGCCTTGAGGCGCTTGGCCTCGCCAAGGCCTATCGCGGGCGCAAGGTGATCCGCGACGTCTCGATCGCCGTGCAGAGCGGCGAGATCGTCGGCCTGCTCGGCCCCAACGGCTCGGGCAAGACCACCTGCTTCTATATGATCCTCGGCATCGTTCCGGCCGACCGCGGTCGCATCCTGCTCGGAGGCGAAGACATCACGCGATTGCCGATGCACGGTCGCGCCCGCAAGGGGATCGGCTATCTGCCGCAGGAGGCTTCGGTGTTCCGCCGCCTCACGGCAGCCGAGAACATCCTTGCGATCCTGCAGACGCGCAGCGCCCTGAGCCGTGCACGGCAACAGGAAAGGCTCGAGGAACTGCTGCAGGAGTTCAACCTCACTCACCTGCGCGACGTGCGCGGCATGGCGCTTTCGGGCGGTGAACGCCGGCGCGTCGAGATCGCACGGGCGCTCGCCAGCGAACCGTCGTTCATCCTGCTGGACGAACCGTTCGCCGGTGTCGATCCGATTTCCATCAAGGATATCAAGGACATAGTTCGGCATCTGCAGCAACGCGGGATCGGCATCCTGATCACCGACCACAACGTGCGCGAAACGCTCGACATTTGCGAGCGCGCCTGCATCGTCGGCGAGGGGCACATCATCGCTGAGGGTGACGCCGCGACGATCCTGGCTCACGAAAAGGTACGGGAAGTCTATCTCGGCCACCAGTTCCAGCTCTGAAGCAACCCGCTGGCGCGTACATTGCATGGCCTCGACACGCCGTCTACACTCAATTCGGCGTTCGTTTTCAGTCGGGTGGTGAACCCGCCCCTGTCAGGTCACAGCATATCGTCCATGAAGCAGTCGCTGCAGCTAAAACTGGGTCAGCACCTGACCATGACTCCGCAGCTGCAGCAGGCAATCCGCCTTCTGCAGCTCTCGACGCTGGAGTTGCAGCAGGAGATTCAGGAGGCCCTGGACAGCAACCCGCTGCTGGAGCTGATCGAGTCGGGCGCATCCGAAGACATCGAATCCGGACTGCCCGCACAGCCCGCGACGGAATCCGACCCCGACCCCGAGGGCGCCTCTGCAGTCGACACAACGGAAACCGAGGTGGCCGACAGCGTGACCACCGAGACGATCCCCACCGACCTTGCGGTCGACACCAACTGGGAGGACATCTACGAGACTTCGGGGCCGGCAGCAAGCGGCGCGGGCGACGAAAACGCCGATTTCGAATCGTACACCGCAGCCACGACCACACTCGGCGATCATCTGCTGTGGCAACTGAACCTCACGCCGATGTCCGACACCGATCGCACGATCGCGACCGCGCTGATCGACGCGATCGACAGCGATGGCATGCTCACCGCGAGCATCGAGGAGATCGCCGAGACGATCGATGCGCCGGAACCGGTGGAAGTGGACGAAGTGATGGCCGTACTGCGACGGATCCAGCACTTCGATCCTCCCGGCGTGGGCGCACGCGACCTGCGCGAATGCCTGCTGCTGCAACTCGCACAATGCAACGACGATCCGGCCATACGCCTGGCACGCACGATCATCGACCGCCATATCCAGCTCCTCGCGGTACGCGACTACGCGACGCTGATGCGCCGCCTGCGTGTCGGTGAGTCCGAGCTGAAGGCAGCGATCCGCCACATCCTGCAGCTCAACCCGCGCCCGGGCAGCGCGCTCGCGGGCACGGAGCCGGAGTATGTGGTGCCGGACGTCCTGGTCAGCAAGCGCAACGGCCGCTGGACGGTCGAACTGAACCCGGAGATCGCACCGCGCCTGCGCATCAACAACCACTATGCGTCGCTGATCCGCCGCGCCGACAGCTCGGCGGACAACCTGTTCCTGCGCGACAACCTGCAGGAGGCCAGATGGTTTCTCAGGAGCCTGCAGAGTCGCAACGAAACACTGCTCAAGGTTGCAACCTGCATCGTCGAGCGCCAGCAGGGTTTCCTCGAACACGGTCCCGAAGCGATGCGCCCGATGATCCTCCACGACGTGGCAACGACGGTGAACATGCACGAGTCGACCATTTCACGCGTCACCACGCAGAAATACATGCATACGCCGCGGGGCATCTTCGAGCTGAAGCACTTCTTTTCGAGTCACGTCAGCACCACCAGCGGCGGGGAATGCTCGTCGGTCGCGATCCGGGCTATCATCAAGAAACTGGTTGCGGCCGAGAATCCGGGCAAGCCGCTGAGTGACAGCAAGATCGCAACGATACTGGAGGAGCAGGGCATCAACGTCGCTCGCCGCACCATCGCCAAGTACCGCGAAGCACTGTCGATACCTCCGTCGAACGAAAGGAAACAGCTGGTGTGACGGCACGACCCGCCTCACCTCGTCAGTACCGCATGCCGCAGAGCCGGCACCCATCCGCAGAGGAGTCCATCATGCAGATCAACGTCAGTGGCCACCATGTCGAAGTCACGGCACCGCTGCGCGACTATGTCGTCAGCAAGCTGGGTCGCCTGGAAAAGCGTGAAGCGAGGATCACTCATGCCGACGTGGTCCTGAACGTCGAAAAGCTGTGCCACCGGATCGACGCCACGATCCGCATGGCGGGTGGCGAACTGGTCGCCACTGCGGAAGCCGACGACATGTACGCAGCGATCGACGCCCTGTCGGACAAGCTCGATCGCCAACTCGACAAGCACAAGGGCAAGGTGCAAGGTCGCCAGCACGTCAGCCCGGAGCGCTGAGACCAGGAGCCGTCCGGTGGGTCACGAACACGATGCCGGTTCGAACGCACCGGACGACACCATGCACGTACCGCAGGCACAGGCGACGCCCGCTCCGGGCAAGCTGATCATCGTCAGCGGCCGTTCGGGTTCGGGCAAGAGTACCGCTTTGCACGTACTCGAAGACGCCGGCTTCTACTGCATCGACAACCTGCCGGCACTGCTGCTCCCCGAGCTGCTCGACCAGGCGAGCGGCGACCCGACACCGGCGACCCGGCGCATGGCGGTGAGCATCGACGCACGCAACATGTCGAGCCATCTGTCACGCTTCGGCGACATCCTGCGCATGCTGCCTGCGGATTTCGCAGTCCAGATCATCTACCTGGACGCGGACGACACGACTCTCATCAAGCGCTTCAGCGAAACCCGCAGACGCCATCCGCTGAGCAGCCAGCAGACTTCACTCAACGAGGCGATCGCGGCCGAGCGCATGTTGCTCGCACCGATCGCCGAGCGTGCAGCGCTCACGATCGACACCAGCGAGCTGTCCCTGCACGACCTGCGTGACGTGATCGCAAAGACCGTGATCGCCGATCCGGGCGGCGGCATGATGATCCTGTTCGAGTCCTTCGGCTTCAAGCACGGCATCCCGATCGATGCCGACATCGTGTTCGACCTGCGCTGCCTGCCGAACCCGCACTGGAGCCCACCACTGCGTGAACTGACCGGACTTGACGCCGAGGTGATCGAGTTCCTGGAACAGAGCTCCGATGTCCGCGAAATGCTGGACGATATCGGCAGCTATCTCGACAAGTGGCTGCCGCGCATCGCACGCGGCAACCGCAGCTACCTGACCATTGCGCTCGGCTGCACCGGTGGACAGCACCGCTCCGTCTATCTGTGCGAGCGCCTCGGGGAGCATTTCCGCACCAGACTCCCTGGCGTACAGGTACGCCATCGTGAACTCGCACGCACTCGCAGAGGCTCCCGCGCATGATCAGCAAGGAGCTCACGATCATCAATCGCCTCGGATTGCACGCACGCGCTGCGGCAGTACTGGTCACCACGGCTGCACGCTTCTCGAGCCGGGTGCTCATCAGGCGCGAGGGTCGTGAAGCCGACGCCAAGAGCATCATGGCGGTCATGCTGCTCGCAGCCGGGCGCGGCACTTGCATCACGGTAAGCGCCGAGGGCGAGGATGCGGATGAAGCCGTGCAGGCCATCGAGGCGCTGATCGCGAATCGCTTCGGCGAGGACGAATGACAACCGACGAGCAGCCCGCCGACGGGCAAGCGACGAGCAAATCACAGCGCAAACGCGAACATCACGCATTGCAGGATCTGGCTGCCGAACTGGCTGCGCTGCCCGAGAGCCGCTTGCGCCACCTCGGTCTGGATGCCGAACTCGGGCAGGAGATCCGGACCGCACGCACGATGAAGGCAAGCGGCGCGCGCAACCGCCAGCTCAGGCATCTCGCCCAGCAACTGGCACAACACGATCCGCAGTCGCTGCGTATCCGGCTCGCGGCACTCGCGGCACCGGACCGCGAGCGGGTCGCGCGCGAACAGCGCGCGGCGGCGCTGCGCGAGCGCGTGCTCGAGCAGGGCAGCACCGCACTCGACCTGCCACTCGGCGCCGCCGACAGTGCGCGGCTCGCCGAGCTTCGCAACACCGCGCTGGCCAGCACCGATACGACACGCGCACAACACGCACGGCGCGAGATCTACCGCCTCATTCTGGTGCTGCTGCAGCGCCAGTGAACCCGCGCATCGCGCCGAAGCGCCGGTGCGCCGCAACGGGAATACGCGCTGCAGCACGTACCCGTGCCTGCGGGTCGATATCGGCCACCACCACGGACTCACCGCCCGCAGCGCTCGCCAGCACGCTGCCCCACGGATCGACGATCACCGATCCACCCCAGGTTTCGCGTGTCGCCGAATGCCGCCCGCCCTGGTTCGCCGCGATCACGTACACCTGATTCTCGATCGCACGTGCACGCAGCAATACATGCCAGTGGGCCTCGCCGGTGAGGCGTGTGAACGCCGACGGCAACACCAGCACGCCCATCCCGAGAGCTGCCAGCGCGAGGAACATGCCGGGAAAGCGCAGGTCGTAGCACACGGCAAGCCCGATCTTGCCACAGGCGCCGGGCACGCAGACCAGATCCTCACCGGCCTCGAAGGTATCCGACTCGCGATAGCTGCGCTGCGCGTCGGGCAGATCCACGTCGAACAGATGGATCTTGTCGTAGCGTGCAATCTCGTTTCCGCCGGGATCGAGCACGAAGCAGGCTGCGCGCACCCGCCCCGGTGCATGCGCGTCGGCCACCGGAATCGTGCCTCCGACCAGCGTGATGCCGTGCTCACGGGCGAGCGCGGCAAGAAAACTGCGCAACGGCCCGCCGGGATCGCACTCCGCTCGTGCGATCTCCGCGATTGCCGTGCCGCCGTAGCACGCGAACCCCTCGGGCAGAACGACCAGGCTCGCACCGCGTCCGGCCGCCTGCGCGATCAACTCGCGCGCGCGCCCGAGGTTGTGCTCCGGATCATCCGTGCTCAGCATCTGCAGCGCCGCTGCGCGTACCACGCTGCTCATTGCTTCGCTCCTGCCGGTGGTGCGCGCGCCGGAACATCCGGGGTCGCACCCTCCGGTACTGCCGTGGACTGCCGGGGCCCGGGCGCCTCGCCGTGCGCTGCGTCCTCGGTATCGAACACCTTCTGGAATTCGATCTGCGGATCCTCGAGCCGACCACTGACCTTGTAGATCGCACTCGAGAACTTGCCAAGCTGCGACTCGAAAATCCGGCTCGCGACGTAGGCGCCGGCTGCGGCCGGCAGCCCGCCTGCGAGTGCTGCCATCCACGGCAGGTTGCTGCCGATCGGCAGCGTCACGACCAGATCGCCGTCGATCTGGTCGGTACCCAGGTTCGCACCGCCGGTCAGGCGCAGACGCGCCGACGGCCCGTCGAGCGTGACCGCGTCGCGCACCTGCGCAGCTCCCTGATCGAAATCGATGGCTCCTGCGAACGTGTCGAAGGCGAGTCCGCTCTGGTAGAGATCCTTGAAATCGAGTCGGATACGGCGCAGCACTTCATTGAAATTCAACACACCGAGTGCGCGCATGAGCGGATTGTTGCTGCTCCCGCGCAGCAACCTGCCGTCGCGCCACGTGAACTCCAGCGTTCCACCGACGCGTTGCATCGCGAAATCGACCGGATTGCCCGGCCAGCGGAAATTCACATCCGCGTGTCCGCTGCGGGCCTCGAGGACGTTCTCATAGCCCCAGTTCGCGACGAAACGGTCGATGTGCTCGCTGGACATGCCGAGCAGCAACTCCGTGCGCGGCTTGCCGGCGATCCAGCGCAGACGTGCGCTGCCACCATCCCGGCCACCACGACCACCGACCTGGCCTCCGGGTACCGTCGCACGCACATCGGTCACGGCCAGCGCATCGACTTCCGAAGACACGCGCAGCTGCCATTCGCCGAGTTCACGTTCGCCGAAGCGTGCCTGGCGCACGTGCACCACGGTCGACGGCACCTGGGTCTCGCGCAGCCGCATCCAGGCACCGGCGTCGCCGATCGGCAGTCTGGAAGCCGGCCGCGGCGACTCCTCCCCGGGTGCGGACTCGATCCCGGCTCCTCCGATGAATGCACGCAGCTGCAATCGCTCCAGCTCGAGCGCCAGCGGATCATCACGCCGTGCCGGAATACGCAGCGCACCGGCGACGGCATCGGCACTGAACTCGAACACCTGATCACCGTCGTCGTGGCGCGACGACAGACGCACATCGTCGAGCCTTGCGCCGAACAGCGTCGCCGTGTCCAGCGCCATAGCGCGCAGTTGCAGATCGGTTCCACCGACATTCCCGCGACCGTCGTTGGCATCGGCGATCGCACGCACCGCCGCGATCCACGCGGCCAGATCCGCCTCCGCGGCATGCCCCGAGACCAGCAACTCCGGCCAGCCGGACAACGGCTCCGCGTCCAGCGCAATGCCGCCGCCAAGCCGCCCACTCCGATCCCGGTGCAGTACGCCGCGGATATGTTCACCGAGCCGCAGCTCGAGGTCCGCTCCATCGGCAACCGTGCTCCAGCGCAGCTCGAACGGCGACTCTTCGGTTGGCGCCTTGGCCAGAGGTGCCGGCAGCGTGCTGCTCACATTGCGCAACGGCGAACGCAACAGGAAACCGAAGCCGTACGCGTCCTGCTGCTGCACCTCGAGCGTGAACGGCGCGATGCCCGTGACCAGCCCGCCGAGGTCCCATTTCAGCCACGCGGCGACCCGCGTAACGTCGGTAGTGCCGGCGACGTGGACGGCGATGCGCCGCCCCGATCCATCGGCACTGCCTATGCGGGCACGCACCGGCCGCCCCCACAACATCGCGTCGATGCCCTCGCTGCGCAGTCCCCGCTGCAGATCGAAGCCGAGATCACCGTGCAGGCTCTCGAGCTGCAGCCCGGGCTCGGCGAGGTACAGCCGTGCCGCATCGACAGTCGCCGTGAGATCGAGCCGCGCATCGGGTGCCGTCAGCCCGTCTGCGAACGGCATGTCGATCTGCAGGTCCAGCGCCATGGCGCCGCTGCCCTTCCAATCCCTCAACGCTCCGCCGGTGGCCTTCGCGAGCGGAGCGTTGCCCAACACACGCAGTCCGTCCTCGAGTCCTCCTTTCAGCGCGGCTGCCACACGCAGGCGCCCGTCGCTGCGCCGTGGCAGCACCTCGACCCGTGTACTGCCGAGCGTGCTTTGCAGCACACGCCCCGCATCCAGCTCGACGCACACCCGATCCTCATCGACCAGCACCCGCCCCGTCGCAGCACGCACCGCCGGCCAGTCCGGATGGTAGGAGACTGCGGCGTCCTGCACGTCCAGCGCGAGCTGCAGTGCATGGCGGAAGGGGTGCTCCGGATGCGGGAATACTGCGTGATACGTGAATGCAGCGCCCGCCACATGCCCGGCTTCGATGCTCGCGTCGAGCCATTCCTGCAGTTGCGGGGAAACGATGTACGGCAGGTAGTCGCGGTAAGCGGAAGCCGCGGCATCGCGCAGCCCGAATGACAGCGAAAGGTAGTCGTCCGCCTCCGGATCGGTGCGCAGGCCGAGGTCGAACAGCGCGGCAAGCTGCGAACCGCCAATGCTCGCATCGAGCAGCGTACTGCCCACGTGCACCCCCTCGGTGCCGTACTCCCAGCGCACCCTGCCGGCGATGCGATCGAAGTCGAAGTCGTGCCGATACAGCCGCGGGAATTCGAGCGTCACTGCGCCACTGTCGACTTCGGCCAGTCCGCCTGCGCGTGTGATCTCCAGATAGCCGCGCAGGTTACGCACGCCGGGGGCGTTGTGCCACGGCGACACCGACACGTCGTTCATCGCGGCGCGGAAACGGAAATCCGCCGGCCCATCCACCGGCAGCACCAGATCGAGCTGCGCATTCGCCACCCCGCCGTACGGCGCGAGGTCCGTCAACACCTCCTGCCAGCGCGCGTCCAGCAGTTGCGAACCCTGCAGCATGGCGACCAGCGAACCGATATCCAGATACTCGACGCCCGCGCGCACGCGCCGCTGCGACCCATCCTTGCCGGTATCGAGCCGCAGGCGTTCCAGCTCGAGCGACTGCCCGAACCACGTACCGCGCAGTTGCTCGAGCCACACGGTCGCACTGCCAGCGCGCCATTCCGCGCCGAAGCGCAGATCCAGTTCGCGCAACGGCTCAGGCAACGCGCGCAGGGCGTGCAGCGGCGTGAGATCGAGCTCCGGCGCCTGCAGGACGGCGTTCACGCCGAGCACGCCGTCTTGCGACCAGCGCGCCCACAGTTCGCCTGAAAGTGTGGCCGCCGGCACCTCGAGCGTCGGCGGCAGCAGCGGCTGCAGCCGCGCCAGTCGAGCCTGATCGAGGCGCAGGTATGCCGTGGCCGAGAAATCCTGCCGCTCACGCGGATCGCCGTGCGACTCGAGCAGCAGCTCGATCGCCCCCCCGTCGCGGGCATCTCGCGTGAGCAGGTGCAGGCGGCGAAAACGCCGGTAGTTTTCCAGCGCCAGTTCAGCGCCCTCGGTCTCGATTCCGGCGCCGTCTCGTGGCCGCAACACCAGCCGCGTGCGCTGCAGCGCAATCTCCTCGATCGCGAGAAATGCATCGATGATCGCGTCCGGGTTGGACACCCTGCCTGCCCCGGCGGCGCCTGCAATGCGCCAGCGCCCGTCGGCATCCTCGACGAACGCAAGCTGGACGTCGTCGGCGGCAATCCGTCGCAGCCGCGGGCCCAGACTGAGCAGCGAACGCAACAGATCGATACGCAGTTCCGTGCGCCCGGCGGACAGGATGGTCAGTTGCGGGTCTTCGGGCGCGTACAGGCGCAGGCTGCGCGCGTACAGCGTCGGCGCGAGCCCGGTCCACTGCGCTGCCAGGCCATCGATCTCGACCCCGAACGGCAGCTTTCCGACGACCACGGCAAGCAGTTCGTCCTGGTGTTCACCGAGATACGGGAAGTAGTACTGACCCAGCGTGACTGCCGTGGCGCACAGCACCAGCACGGTGGCGCCGAGGTACCACACACCGCGCAGGAACAACAGCAGCGGGCGTTTCACCAGCGCGCTCCGCCAGAGCGCCACCGCCGGCTACAACAACACGACGTCATACTGCTCCTGCGTGTACATCGTCTCGACCTGGAAGCGTATCGTCTTGCCGGTGAACTCCTCCAGATCCGCGACGTTCCCGGACTCCTCGTCGAGCAAGCGGTCGACTACCGACTGCGCCGCCAGGACCAGCAGGGTGTCGTTCTCGTAGCTGCGTGCCTCGCGGAGGATTTCGCGGAAGATTTCGTAGCAGACCGTCTCGGCCGACTTCACGGTGCCACGCCCCTGGCAGGTCGAGCAGGTCTCGCAGAGCGTACGTTCGAGGCTTTCGCGCGTACGCTTGCGAGTCATCTGCACCAGTCCCAGCTCCGAGACCGTGCTGATCGTCGCGCGCGCGGGATCGCGCTCCAGCGCACGCTCGAGATTGCGCAGCACCTGGCGACGGTGCTCCGGATCCTGCATGTCGATGAAATCGATGATGATGATGCCGCCGAGATTGCGCACGCGCAGTTGCCGCGCCAGCGCACCGGCTGCCTCCAGATTCGTCTTGAAGATCGTTTCTTCCAGGTTGCGGCTACCGACGAATGCGCCGGTGTTGACGTCGACCGTGCTCATCGCCTCGGTCTGGTCGAAGATCAGATAGCCCCCCGACTTCAGTTGCACCCGTCGCCCCAGCGCCTTCTCGATCTCGTCCTCGACGCTGTAGAGATCGAACAGCGGTCGATCGCCCTGGTAGAGCTCCAGACGGTCGACCGCCTCGGGCACGAACTCGCCGGCGAATTCGCGCAGCTTCCCGAAATGCTCCGTCGAGTCGATGCGGATCTTCTCCAGACCCGGCCTGACCAGATCACGCAGCGTGCGCATCGTGAGCGGCAGATCCGCGTGCACCAGCGCGGGCGCACTGGCGAGAGCGATGCGCTCGCGCACCGACCCCCACAGCCGCACCAGGAAACGCATGTCGGCGACGACACCCTCCGCGCCCACACCTTCGGCTGCAGTGCGCACGATGAATCCACCGCTCACGCCGAGTTCGGCTGCGGCCTCCTCGACCAGGGTACGCAGGCGCTCACGCTCCACGTCATCCTCGATGCGCTGTGAAATCCCGACGTGACGCGTGTACGGCATGAACACGAGGTGGCGAGAGGACACCGAGAGGTGCGTGGTGACGCGTGCGCCCTTGCTGCCAAGCGGATCCTTGACCACCTGTGCCACCACCGTCTGGCCTTCACAGACGATATCGCGGATATCACGCGTCTCGTCACTGCGGACCTCGAGTCCGTCTGCGCCGAGCGTCACCAGGTCGCTGACATGCAGGAAGCTCGCCCGCTCCAGGCCGATATCGACGAATGCCGCCTGCATGCCCGGCAGCACCCGCATCACGCGACCCAGGTAGATATTGCCGACCAGACCCTTGTGGCTACGGCGTTCGACATAGATTTCAGCCAGGATGCCGCTTTCCACCACCGCCACCCGGGTCTGGACGGGGGTCGAATTGATGAGTATTTCGTCACTCATTGTGCGGCCATCCCCGCTGCCAGCCGTCGATTCCGGCATCCTGCAACAACCGTGCGGTCTCGAAAAGAGGCAGGCCGACCACGCCGGAATAACTGCCCTCGATGCGCTGCACGAACACGGCGCCAAATCCCTGGATCGCATAGCCGCCCGCCTTGTCGCGCGGCTCTCCGCTATCCCGGTAACGAAGCATTTCGGCTGCAGTCAACGTCCTGAACGATACGCGAGTCTCGCTGCAGGCCGTGCTCGTCCGCCCCCCGACCACCAGCGCCACCGCGGTCAGCACGCTGTGCGTGCGCCCCGACAGCAGTCCCAGCATGTACAGCGCCTCGTCCTGCGTCGCCGGCTTGCCGAGCACCTGGCCATCGACGGCGACCACCGTATCGGCGCCGAGTACCGGCAGCGGACGGGTTGCCGCGACCCGGCGTGCGCCCTCGCTTGCCTTGCACACCGCCAGACGCAATGCCAACGCAGCCGCCTCTTCACCGGCAAACGGCGACTCGTCGACGTCCACCCGCAGCAGCGCGAAGCGATAGCCCAGTTGCTGCAGCAATTCGCGGCGCCGCGGCGACACCGAAGCCAGCCAGAAATCGGCCTGACTCGGACTCTGCGGTGAATTCTGTCGCTCGTCCATGCTTACGGCTCAGTGCGAGGCTCGCCAATCATCCAGCGAACGGTCACGCGGGGATAGCGGCGTAATCAGTGGCCAGCAAAACGCCGCCGTCAGGCTGCCCATCAGGAAGGCGAGACTCAGCGCCGGATGCCCTGCAAGGGTCTGCACCCAGCTGGCAAGGATCTGGTCCACGACGCACAGGATCAATACCACTGTCGACTGCTGCGCCAGGGTGTAGTGGGTCAGGCGGTGGCGCAGCAGCGACGCGGCGTACGCCACCACCGCCAGTGCCAGCGCGTGGCGCCCGATCAGGCCACCGGCGAGCACGTCCAGCAGCAGGCCGATCGACCATGCTGCCACGATGCCGAAACCGGGTGGAACCCGCACTATCCAGTAGACGACCAGCAGAGCCAGCCAGTCCGGGCGCGCCGGTGCCAGCCACGCCGGCAACGGAACGATGGCGCCGAGCAGCGCCGCGACGATCGATGCCGCGAGCAGCAGACGCTGCGGATGTTGCGTGTCGGCACTCATGGCGACGCTGCGCCTGCGGCAGTTGGCAGCTCCGTTGGCTCCGGCTCAGTCGCGCCCTTTGGCAACTCTCCCGACCCCGGTGCGCCGGATGCCGCCAGTGCGATCACCACGAGGACGTGCCGACTGCGATCGAGCTGGGCACTGGGACGCGCCTGCACCACCGCGAACGGCTTGCCCGGATCGTTGACCACGGATTCGACGACACCGACCGGATAACCACCCGGGAAGCGCTGCTCCAGCTCGGAACTCACGAGCAGATCGCCCGGGCGCACGTCCATCGTGGAAGCGACGTGATCAACGTTCAGCGTGTCGATACGCCCATCGCCCTCGACGATCACACGCGCACCATTGCGCACCACCTGTGCCGGTAACGCATGCATGGCATCGGTGACCAGCAGCACACGCGAGCTGAACCGGCTCACCTCGATCACCTGGCCGAACAGGCCGTAGGCGTCGATCACCGCCTGCCCGGGCAACAGGCCGTGACTGCTGCCCTTGTCGATCACCACGGTCTGGCTGGCAAGGTCAGGCGAGACACCGATGATCTCGGCTACCAGCACACGCTCATCACGTACCGCAGTCGAGCTGAGCAGTTCGCGCAAGCGCACATTGTCGGCTGCAATCGCCGCCAGCCGCTGGTTGCGCGCACGCAACACCAGCGCCTCGGCGCGCAGCGTACGATTTTCCTCGAGCAGCGCCTCGCGCGTGACCAGCATCTCGCGCAGCCATTCGAACATCCGTTGCGGCGCCGAACTCAGCCAGTGCATCGGCAGAGCGACGTCGGCAGCGACGCTGCGCACCGGTGCGAGCGCGCCGAAATGACCGTCCGCCACCATCAGCACCACGGAGGCGAGCAGGAGCGCACCGAGGCGCACGCTCAGCGACGGTCCACTGCGGAATATGGGTTTTATCGCGTGTCCCCCCTCGCTGGCCGCACACGCAGCGACCGCGCGCCGCTCATTCCGAGGACAGGAGCTCCAGACGCCGATGGTCCATCATCTCGAGCGCCTTGCCACCACCGCGCGCCACGCAGGTCAGCGGATCCTCGGCAACGATCACCGGCAAACCGGTTTCGCGCGCGATCAGGCGGTCGATATCGCGCAGCAACGCACCGCCACCGGTGAGCACGATGCCGGTTTCGGCGATGTCGGCCGCAAGCTCCGGTGGCGATTGCTCCAGTGCCCCCTTGACCGCCTGCACGATGATGTTCAGCGGTTCCTGCAGCGCCTCGAGGATCTCGTCACTGGTCAGCGTGAACGAGCGCGGCACCCCCTCGGCCAGGTTGCGACCACGCACGTCGATCTCACGCAGCTCGCTGCCCGGCATCGCACAACCGATCTCCTGCTTGATGCGCTCGGCAGTTGCATCACCAATCAGGCTGCCGAAGGTGCGACGCACATAGGTCACGATGGCCTCGTCGAAGCGGTCTCCCCCGATGCGCACCGAATCCGAATACACCACCCCGTTCAGCGACAGGATCGCGATCTCGGTGGTTCCGCCACCGATATCGACCACCATCGAACCACTGGCCTCCTCGACCGACAACCCGGCACCAATGGCCGCCGCCATCGGCTCCTCGATCAGGCGCACGTCGCGGGCACCGGCACCATAGGCCGATTCACGGATTGCGCGGCGCTCCACCTGGGTCGACTTGCAGGGCACGGAGACCAGTACACGTGGACTCGGCCGGATGAAGCTGTGCTGGTGAGCCTTTGCGATGAAATACTGGAGCATCTTCTCGGTCACCTGGAAGTCTGCGATCACCCCGTCCTTGAGCGGCCGAATCGCAGTGATGTTGCCCGGAGTACGCCCGAGCATGCGCTTGGCCTCGGTGCCAACGGCTTCGATCCTTTTCTCACCGTTGTGAACCCGGATAGCCACCACCGAAGGCTCGTCGAGCACGATCCCTTGATCGCGTACATAGATGATGGTGTTCGCGGTGCCGAGATCGATCGACAGGTCGTTGGAAAAAATGCCGCGTATTCTCTTGAACATGTGTACCGTCTGTCTGGTGTCTTTGACTGGCGAGTGGAACATGGGTACCGCCGGCGGCGGCAGCAGAACGCAGCAGCCGTCTGTTCTGGGCTGCCCTCGAATATGCTAAGTTTACGCCCCCTGACCCCCCGACGGCGACCGATATTTCGGGGTATTCCACCTGCCCGCGTGCCACGGGAAGCTTCCGGCGCCCGGGGTTGCAGCTTTTGCGGACGATTGGCATGTCGATCAGTGAACAGGATCTGGCCCGCGTAGCCGAACTGGCACGCATTCGCCTCGACGAGGCAACCGTGACCGAGGTCACGCGGCGCATCAGCGACATCCTCGCGATGATCGACCAGATGGCTGCGGTGGACACCAGCGGCATCGCCCCGATGGCAAACCCGCTCGACGCCACCCAGCGCCTGCGGGCTGACCAGATCACCGAAGCCGACCAGCGCGAGCGCTTCCTCGCGATCGCCCCGCTCAGCGAGGAAGGACTCTACCTGGTGCCGCGCGTCATCGAATGAGACGCCTGCGAGCATACCCCGGAAGCATCAGCGCAGGACCCGTCCGCCATGCATGACCTTTCACTTGACGCGATCCGCGCCGCACTCGCGCAGCGCGAGTTCTCCGCACTCGAAATTGCCGACCATTTTCTGGATCGCATCGCGCGCCTGGACCCGCAGCTCAACGCGTTCATCACGGTGGACCCGGACACGACACGAGCCCAGGCACGCGCTGCCGATGCCGCACTGGCCAGCGGCAGCACGGGGCCGCTGTGCGGCGTTCCGATCGCTCACAAGGACATCTTCTGCACTGCCGGCATGCGTACCTCGTGCGGATCGCGGATGCTCGACAACTTCGTACCGCCGTACGACGCGACCGTCGTCGAGCACCTGACTGCCGCCGGATGCGTCACCCTCGGCAAGACCAATATGGACGAGTTCGCGATGGGCTCGTCGAACGAAACGAGCTTCTACGGCCCGGTGCGCAACCCGTGGGACCGCGAACGCGTACCCGGCGGCTCTTCTGGCGGCTCTGCGGCAGCGGTGGCAGCGCGCCTTGCGCCGGCGGCAACCGCAACCGATACCGGTGGTTCGATTCGCCAGCCGGCTGCACTGTGCGGACTGACCGGGCTCAAGCCAACCTACGGGAGGGTTTCGCGCCACGGCATGATCGCGTTTGCTTCCAGCCTCGACCAGGGCGGTGTGCTCGCGCGTTCGGCGGCCGATGCGGCCTTGTTGCTCACGGCGATGGCCGGCTTCGACGCACGCGACTCGACCAGCACCGATGCGCCGGTACCCGACTACAGCGCAAGCCTCGGCGCCGACATCGCCGGAATCCGCATCGGTGTGCCGAAGGAATACTTCGATTCCGGCCTGCACCCGGGAGCCGAACGGGCAGTGCGTGAAGGCCTGGCCGAACTGGAGCGCCTCGGTGCACGGCTGTGCGAAATCAGCCTGCCGCATTCCCCACTGGCGGTTCCGGCCTACTACGTGATCGCACCGGCGGAGTGCTCGACCAATCTCGCACGCTACGACGGGGTGCGCTACGGCTATCGCTGTGCCGATCCGAAGGATCTGCGCGACATGTATTCACGCAGCCGCGCCGAAGGCTTCGGTGACGAGGTCAAGCGGCGCATCCTGGTCGGCACCTACGCGTTGTCGGCGGGCTATTACGACGCCTACTACCGCAAGGCGCAGCAGATCCGCCGCCTGATCGCCGAGGACTTTCGCGCCGCATTCGCTGCAGTCGACGTGATCGCCGGTCCTTCGTCACCGTCACCAGCGTTCCGCTTCGGTGAAAAGAGCTCGGATCCGGTCACGATGTACCTGGAAGACATCTACACGATCGCGGCAAACCTCGCCGGCGTCCCCGCACTGTCGATTCCAGCCGGTCTGGCCGATGGGTTGCCCGTGGGCCTGCAGCTCATCGGCAGGCATCTCGACGAGGCCAGGATCCTCAACGTCGCACACCGCTTCCAGCAGGTAACCGACTGGCATCTGCACCGGCCGGGCGACATCGACTGAACAGCAGGCGGGGACAGCACATGGAATGGGAAACGGTGATCGGGCTGGAGGTGCACGTCCAGCTCGCCACGCACACGAAGATCTTCTCCGGCGCGTCGACGCGCTTCGGCGCACCACCGAACACGCAGGCCTGCGCGATCGACCTGGCAATGCCCGGCACGCTGCCGGTATTGAACGCCGAGGCGCTGCGCATGGCGGTACGCTTCGGTCTCGCGATCGAGGCGGACATCGCTGCCGTATCGGTCTTCGACCGCAAGAACTACTTCTACCCGGACCTGCCGAAGGGCTACCAGATCAGCCAGCTCGACCACCCGATCGTCAGCGGTGGTCACGTACAGATCGACCTGCCCGACGGCCAGTCGAAGATCATCCATGTCACCCGCGCACACCTGGAGGAAGACGCCGGCAAGTCGCTGCACGAAGACTTCCATGGACTGAGCGGCATCGACCTCAATCGAGCCGGGACGCCGCTGCTCGAGATCGTCTCCGAGCCCGAACTGCGCAGCGCGCAGGAGGCGGTCGCGTATCTGAAGCAGATCCACTCGATCGTGCGCTACCTCGGCATCTCCGATGGCAACATGGCCGAAGGCTCCATGCGCTGCGACGTGAACATCTCGCTGCGCCGTCCGGGAGCGGAACGACTCGGTACGCGCACCGAAATCAAGAACGTCAACTCGTTCCGCTTCGTCGAAAAGGCGATCAACACCGAGCGGGAACGTCAGGCCGAGCTGCTTGAAAGCGGCGCCAGCGTGGTGCAGGAGACCCGCCTCTACGACCCGGCACGCAACGAGACCCGCGCGATGCGCTCGAAGGAAGTGGCGCACGACTACCGTTACTTCCCCGAACCCGACCTGCTGCCGGTGCACGTCGATGCACAGTACATCGAAGCGGTGCGTGCCACGCTGCCCGAGCTGCCGGCGGCGAAGGCCGCGCGCTTTCGCGGCGACTACGCGCTGACCGGCTACGACGCCAGCGTGCTGTGCGCCAGCCGCGAACTCGCCGCTTACTTCGAGCGCGTGGTCGGTGCCTGCGGCGACGCGAAGGCCAGCGCGAACTGGGTCATGGTCGAACTGCTCGGGCTGCTGAACCGCGAGAACCTCGACATCGACGACAGCCGTGTCGAGGCAGAGGCACTCGGGACGTTGATCCGACGCATCGCAGACGGCACGATCTCCGGCAAGATCGCGAAAACGGTGTTCGAAGCGATGTGGGCCGGCGAAGGCGAACCGGACGCAATCATCACCGCACGCGGGCTGCGCCAGCTCGCCGACAGTGGCGCGATCGAGACGATGGTCGACGCGGTGCTCGCGGCGAATGCCGCCCAGGTCGAACGCTATCGCGCCGCCGAAGCGGACAAGCGCGTGAAGATGTTCGGCTTCTTCGTCGGACAGGTGATGCGCGAGAGCAAGGGCAAGGCCAACCCGCAGCAGGTGAACGAACTGCTGCGCCACAAGCTCGACGGAGAATGACCGCAATGCTGCGCAAGGAGAAGAAAAAGGTCGTCGACGAGGTGTGGACCGACGAGCGAATTCGCCGTTTTCTGCATCTGCTGCCGCCGGAGGGGGTCGATTGCGACTTCCACCGCCTGCGCCGTGCGTATCAGGCGATGCGCCCGGAGGATTTCGAGGACTTCATCGCACTGTTCGTCGCCGAGGGTGGCCGGCTGGATGCCCGCGGCCCGGAAGGGCAGACGCTGCTCGATGAACTCGCGCGTCACCGCCACGGCGAACCCTTCGCTGCGATCCTCCGCCAGGCATCCCACCCGTAGGCCGGGTTTCAGCCCGACACGACCAACCGTAGGTCGGGTTTCAGCCCGACACGACCACCCGTAGGTCGGGTTTCAACCCGACACGACCACCCGTAGGTCGGGTTTCAACCCGACACGACCACCCGTAGGTCGGGTTTCAACCCGACACGACCAACCGTAGGTCGGGTTTCAACCCGACACGACCAACCGCAAGTCGGGTTGAAACCCGACCTACCGACGACGATGGGAGGCCAGCAGTTCCGGCCCGGGATGCACGCAGGCGAGCTTCTGCCCCAGCAGCGCCTCGATCGACGGCAACAGGAACGCATCATCCTCGCAGGCAAAGCTGATCGAGGTACCGCTGGCGCCGGCGCGGCCGGTACGCCCGATGCGGTGCACGTAGTCGTCGGGGTCTTCGGGCAGCGTGTAGTTGACGACGTGCGTGACACCCTCGACGTGGATGCCACGCCCTGCCACGTCGGTGGCAACCAGCACCCGATGGCGCCCTTCACGGAACGCCTCGAGCGTCTTCACGCGCTTTGGCTGTGCGACCTCGCCGGACAGGATGCCGCAACTGACACCGGCCCGCTCGAGGCGCTCGTGCAGGCGGCGCACCTGGTCGCGACGGTTGGCGAACACCATCACGCTGAGCGCTTCGGGTTGCTGCAGGAGATTCAGCAGCAGGTCGAGCTTGCGATCCGCCTCGACCAGATAGACGATCTGCTCGACATCCTTCGAAGCCACGCTCTCGGGTTCGATCTCGACCCGTACCGGATGGTGCGTCCACTGATCCGAAAGACTCACGACCTCTTCGGTGAAGGTGGCACTGAAGAACATCGTCTGGCGATGTGTCTTCGGTGGCGTCTGGCGCACGATGCGGCGCACCTGCGGGATGAAGCCCATGTCGAGCATGCGATCGGCCTCGTCGATCACCAGCAGCTCGATGCGATCGAGGTGGATCTGACGCTGGCTGTGGAAATCCATCAGCCGTCCGGGTGTCGCGACCAGAATGTCGACCAGACGACTCTCGAGCTGCTGGCGCTGGCGATCGTAGTCGACCCCGCCGATCAGGGTGACGATGTGGAGGTCCGTGTGACGTGCCAGATCCGCGGCATCCCGGGCGATCTGCAGCACCAGTTCACGTGTCGGGGCGATCACCAGCGCCCGCGGCTCACCGACGTAGCGCGGCTCCTCCGCTGGCGTGCCCAGCAGGTCGCTCAGGATCGTAAGCAGGAACGCCGCCGTCTTGCCGGTACCGGTCTGCGCCTTGCCGATGCAGTCGTGCCCGAGCAGCGTGCAGGGCAATACCTCCTGCTGGATCGGCGTGCAGCGCACGAAGCCCAGGTCGTCGACCGCTCGCAGCAGCGGCTCCGGCAGCCCGAGCTCGCGGAAACTCACGGTGGGTCCGGGGGCGGTGATGCCCGCCGCGTCGGTCTGTTCCTGCATTCTGCCTGTCCATCTCCGAGCCGGTCGGCGAGCTTAACGGCAGCTCCCGTTCCACCGCAATCGCGCGAACGGCAATCTCCGGGTTATTACCGCTGGCGAGCGGCACTGCTGCCCATATAGAATCCCGCCGCAAGGGAATCCCGCGTTGCGGGAAACGCCACATCGTCGGCGAGAGAAGCAAGGCTGCCCGTTTCATGACGCTCGTTTCCGCACCTGACGCACCGCGCGTCCTTCTCACGGCCGACGACCCGCTTGAAACACACCTGCTGCGCAGCCTGTTGCGTGCGCTGCCCGATCCGCGTCCGGAACTCGTGGTCGCCGAAGCCGGAACCCCCGTATGGAACGCCGCACTCGCGCACTGTGACGTCTGTTTCCTGTCCTTCAGTTGCGGCGTGGGGCTGCTTGTCGCCACGCTGGCGACGATCAGGGCGAGCGCACCCGGATTGCGCATCGTCGGCATGCTGGGCGCCCAGGCACGTTTCGGCGATCGCGCCGAGATCGTGCAGGCGCTGCAGGCGGGCGTCAGCGAGATCGTGTTGCTCGACGAGCTGTCACTGGCCACCCTGCGCGAGCTGATCGGCCCGCCACGGCGCGGCGAAGCGCAACCAGGTGCTGTTGCCACACTCTCCCACGCCGACACGGACGCACCAACACCCTCCTTCGACGTCGACGCAGTGGACACCGGCCTGCCGGTCACGCTGACGGCGTCGGCAGGGAGCTGGCGCATCACGCTCAGCGAGCAGCGGGCTGCATTCGACCCGCCGACGCTCGAACGCCTGGGCTACGCGGCGGGCACGGTCGGAAACACGCTCGGTGACTGGAAGGCCCTGATCCATCCGGACGACATCGATCGCCTGGTCACCGAGGTGCACGGCGTGCTGAACGGCTCGGCACCACCCCATCCGGTTGCGTATCGACTGCACGCACGCGACGGCGAATGGGTCGCCGTGGCATCCGGCGACATCGCGGTCGAACTGGACGAACAGGGCGCCCCGCGTGCGATCAGCGGGCAATTCTACGAAACCACCCCACGCCAACCCGGCACGGTCGCCCGCGAAGAGACGCTTGCCGTCCCCGTGGCGACCCTCGACGATCCCGCGACCGGGCTCTGTACCCGGCTCGCCACGGCGATCATGCGCCTGCGCCGCGATGCGGCCGGTGCGTTTCGCGTCGTGTGGTGCAACCCCGCTGCCGGCAGGCTCGAGCAGCGTGACGCACACCTGCTGCAGGGGTTACGCCCGGGGGAGTTCGCGCCGCCATTCGACGGCTTCGATCTCGAGGATGCGCTGACGCGCGTACATCAGACCGGTATCGCCGAAACGCGCGAGGCGATGGCGCTCGGTCGTGGCGAGCAACCGCATTGGCGCAACTACCACCTCACGCGGCTCGACGATGGTGACGTGCTGCTCGAAGCCGCAGACATCAGTGAACACGTGAACCTGCGCCTGTCGCGGCGCATGCAGGACGAGATGGCACAGTACGTCGTGCGTGCACTGCCGCTGACCGCACTGCTGGTCGATGAGCAAGCGCGCGTGGTCCAGGCGCTGGCGCTGGCCGGCGGCGCACTGGGCAGCGATGCCGAGGCGCTCGAGGGCCGCACGCTCGGCGAACTGTTCGGCACCGTCACCGGCGCCGAGTGCCGGCAACAGATCCAGAAGACGCTGAATACCGGACGCATCGCCCGCGCGGCCTACCGGATCGATTCCGCCGGCGGCCAACTGTGGCTGGCCTGCCACTCTTCGGCCGTACGGGGCCGCCCGGGCATGCCGCAGCGCGCGCTGCTCACGGTGCAGAACGTCAGCGAACCGACACGCGAGCTGGCCGAGGCGCGTCTCGCACACGAACAGTTGCGCACGGCGATGCGCCGCATTCCGGTGCCACTGTTCCTGAAGGATCTGGACGGCCGCTACGCTGCGATCAACCCGGCGTTCGGCGAGCTCTACGGAGTCGAGGAGAGCATGCTGCTCGGCAAGACCGACCTGGAGGTGTTCCCTGACGAGCTTGCGATGGAGCTGCACGAAGCCGACCGACGCATCGCCGGTGCCGATGGCCCGGTGATCGAGATGCACCTGGCCGGCCAGGGCGAGCAGCGCGGCGAGCATTGCTGGTTCGGCTTCACGATCGGCGAACCCGGCCACCCGCTCACCGGCAGCGGCTGTCTTCTGATCGCACGCGAGCGGCTGCCGCTGCCGTCCCTTCTCGTGGCGGAGCAGCCATCGCCCACGCACGACCCGACATTGCCAGGCGACCACATCGGTGATGCAACCGTGTCGGTAGTCGGGCGTGTCGAACAGGTACTGGTCGAAGCCGGCGACTACGCCGACGTATTGCGCCGGCTGGAACAGCTTGCAGAAACCACGATGCATGCGCAGGCACTGATCCACGAAGTGGCCGGCAAGGCGCAGGCGTCTGCCGCCGCGCCATTGACTGCGCTGGCGCCTCTGGCACAGAACATCGTCGATCTGGAGCGCGTCCTGCTGCCGGCAGCGGCGCGGCTCGACAACGAATTCGCGTCCGGACTGCCGCTGGCACACTGCGATCCGCTGGTATTCCAGCAGGTGCTGCTGCGCGGCATCCGGCATGCACGTCGCGGCCTGGCCAATGACGGCACGCTGGCGATCCGGCTGCGCGCGCTGAACTGCGCGCGCCGCGCCTGCATATCGTGCCGCGAGGGTTTCGAGGGGCATCACGTCGAACTGGTGATCGAGGACAGCGGCGCCATGCTGAGCGAGCGCGACATCCGCGCACTCGCGCAAAGAAGTGGCAACGATGCCCCGGCCAGCAGCCCGCTCGACGACCTCGCGGAGATCCATGCGCTGGTACACAGCCAGGGCGGACATCTGCAGATCCAGCAGAGCCTGCCAGCCGGCAACTCGCTGCACGTCTTCCTGCGTGCGGCAAGCACAGAACAGCAGCGCGAACACGACGCCAGTACCCGCACCACCGTCACACGCTTTCCGTTCGTACGCCTGCGCGATCCGCGCAACTCGGGCTGATCAGCTGCAGCCCGGGCAGCCTGCACGCCGCCCGATGCGCAGACGATGGAAATCGAGCGCCAGGCCGTCGAACACCAGCAGTTCCCCGGCCGCCACGGTTCCCGCACCGCAGATGAACTTCAGCGCCTGCAATGCCTGCAGCACGCCCATGGTGCCGACCACCGGAGCGGCGATCCCGCTGTGCGCGCAGGCCGCCGCGGGGTCGTCACCGGTGTCGGGATACAGGCACTCGTAGCACGCTGCGCCCGGCTCGCGCGAATCGAATACCGCGAGCTGTCCCTCCCAGCCGATGGCCGCTGCACTGACCAGCGGTACGCGATGACGCCGCGTGGCGGCATTGATCACGCGCCGCGACGCCGCGTTGTCGCAACAGTCGAGCACCAGATCGACGCCCGGCACGAGGCGATCGAGCAACGCCGCGTCGGCCTGACAGGCGAAGGCCTCCACGTCGACCTCGGGGTTCAGCGCGCCGACGCCGGCGGCGGCCGATTCGGCCTTGAACTCACCGATGCGCGCCTGGGCATGAATGATCTGGCGTTGCAGGTTCGACAGCTCGACGCGGTCGGCGTCGACCAGCCGCAGCCGCCCCACACCGCTTGCCGCCAGATACAGGGCTGCCGGCGAGCCCAACCCGCCGAGGCCCACGATGAGTACGCTGGCATCGAGCAGCCGCTGCTGGCCCGCGACGTCGATCGCGGGCAGCAGGATGTGGCGGCTGTAACGCAGCAGTTGCTCGTCGTTCATGGTGCATGGCTCCGCTCGTGTCGCGACGACTCCCCGATCCGACCCAGCGTGACCCGTTCGTGACCGGCGAGGTCACGCTGCGTCGCAATCGCCGCAAAGCCCGCGGCCGCGAACAGCGCGCGCAGCGCCGCGCCCTGTGCGGCACCGTGCTCGCACAGCAGCCAGCCGTCCGACGACAGATGCTGCGCTGCCGCAGCAACGATCCGGCGCAGTGCATCGAGTCCATCGCTGCCCGCCACCAACGCGTGGCGCGGCTCGCGACACACCCCCGGCGCAGCAAGACAGGGATCCCCATCGGCTATATAGGGTGGATTGGCGACCACCAGCTCGAAACGCCGCCCCTCGAGCCCGGCGAACCAGTCGCCCGCTGCGAATGCAACGTTGCCCAGTCCGAGTCGCTCGGCATTCGCACGGGCGAGGTGCACCGCAGCCGGATCGCGATCGATCCCCAGCACTCGCCACGCAGGTCGTTCGCTCGCCAGCGCGAGCGCGATCGCCCCACTGCCGGTGCCGAGATCGAGCACCTCCACCGCTCGCGCAGCCCCTCGCTCAAGCGCCAGCTCGACCAGCAGCTCGGTCTCCGGTCGCGGCACCAGCGTGCTGCCGTCGAGCACGATATCGAGCGACCAGAACGCCTGCCGCCCGAGCAGGTAGGCGAGCGGCTCGCCGGCTCGCCGGCGTTCGAGCAGCGCAAGGAAGCGAGCACGTGAAGCGGCGTCGACCTCGGCTTCCGGGTACGCGAACAACCGGGTGCGGCTGCACCCGAGCACGTGCGCAAGCAGCAGCTCGGCGTCGATCCGCGCATCGGGCTCCGGCAGTCGTGTGCACCCCGCGGCGAGCAGCGCACCGACCGCCACCGCCACCTCGCCGGCAACAACCGCAGCGCTCATCCGGCAAGCGCCGCGAGCTGCTCGGCCTGGTATTCGCCGAGCAACGGGTCGATCACGCCGTCGAGATCTCCCTCGAGGATCTCGGGCAGACGATACAGCGTGAGGTTGATACGGTGATCCGTGACCCGCCCCTGCGGGTAGTTGTAGGTGCGGATGCGCTCGGAGCGATCGCCGCTGCCGACCTGCAGACGACGTTCGCCGGCCTGCGCATCGGCCTGCTTCTGCTGTGCGTCGGCGAGCAGGCGCGCCTGCAGCAGAGCCATCGCACGGGCACGGTTCTTGTGCTGCGAGCGTTCGTCCTGACACTCGACGACGATACCGCTCGGCAGGTGCGTGATGCGCACCGCCGAATCGGTACGGTTCACGTGCTGCCCGCCGGCACCGGAAGCGCGGTACGTGTCGATGCGCAGGTCCGCCTTGCTGATCTCGATGGCCTCGATTTCGGCGACTTCGGGCAGGATCGCAACGGTGCACGCAGAGGTGTGGATGCGGCCCTGCGACTCGGTGGCCGGAACGCGCTGCACGCGGTGCGCACCGGATTCGAATTTCAGCCGCGAGAACACGTCGCTGCCGGAAATCTGCGCGACCACCTCCTTGAAGCCGCCGTGCTCGCCGGGGCGCTCGCTGAGCGTTTCGAGCCGCCAGCCGCGCCGGTCCGCGTAGCGTGCGTACATGCGGAACAGGTCACCGGCGAAGATCGCGGCCTCATCGCCTCCCGTGCCTGCGCGAATCTCGAGAAACACATTGCTGCCGTCGCGCGGATCACGCGGCAGCAGCAGTTTCTGCAGATCCAGTTCCAGCCCGTCGCGCAGCGTGGCACTCGCGGCCAGATCCTCCTCCGCCAGGGCACGCAGCTCGGGGTCGGCGTCACGCGCGAGCAGTTGCGCCGCGTCGATATCGGCCAGCACCTTGCGGTAGCGTGCGAAAGCCTGTGCCACCGGTTCGATTTCCGCGTATTCGCGCCCGAGCAAGCGAAACCGCTCCTGGTCGGCGATCGTATCCGCCTCGGCGAGCAGGGCGGTGAGTTCCTGGCAACGCTCCTCGAGTCCTTCGAGCCTGAGGTACAGCGACTGTTTCATGACCCCTCGCGACCGCCGTCACCCGGCTCCTCGTTCAGCCCGAACAGGCGTCGGCTCCAGCCGATGACTTCGGCGCGCCCCTCGGCCGCAGCACGGCGCAACTGCACCGTCGGTTCGTGCAACAGTTTGTTGGTGAGGCTGCGCGCCATCAGCGTCAGCACCTGGGTGGCGTCCCCGCCCGCACGCAACTGGCGCAACGCCCGCTCCAGCTCGCGATCACGCAGCGCTTCGGCGTGCGTGCGGTAGTCGCGCAGCGTATTGACGGCGTCCAGGCTGCGACAATCGCGCAGCCAGCTGTCCACGCCGGCCGCCACGATCAGCGCCGCACGCTGCGCCTCGCCTTCGCGCGCACGCCGATTGTCGTCGATGATCTGCTCGAGATCATCGACGCTGTACAGATAGACATCCGACAGCTCGCCCACCTGCGGCTCGATGTCACGCGGCACCGCGATGTCGACCATGAAGATCGGCTTGTGACGACGGCGGCGGATCGCCTGTTCCACGGTTCCCTTGCCGATGATCGGCAACTGGCTCGCAGTCGAGCTGATCACGATGTCCGCGCGCGCCAGCGAAGCCGGGATTTCGGCCAGCAGGATCGGCTCGCCGCCGAAGCGGTCGGTGATCTGTTCGGCACGCGCCAGCGTGCGGTTGGCAACGACCAGCCGCGTCACGCCCGCCTCGGTGAGGTGACGGGCGACGAGCTCGATCGTCTCGCCAGCACCGATCAGCAACGCCGTGGTCGAAGCAAGGTCGGTGAAGATGTGGCGTGCCAGCTTGACGGCAGCAAATGCCACCGAGACCGGATTCTGGCCGATCGCCGTCTCGCTGCGCACCTGCTTGGCGATCGTGAACACATGACTCATCGCTCGCGACAGCTCGGGCCCTACCGAACCGCTGTGACGCGCCGTCGCGTACGCCATCTTGATCTGCCCGAAGATCTGCGGCTCCCCGATCACCATCGAATCGAGACCACACGCCACCTCGATCAGGTGGCGCACGGCGTCGGCATCGCGCAGGCGGTACAGGCAGCATTCCACCTCCGCGCGCGCGACATGATGGGAGCCTACGAACCAGTCGACCAGGCGCTCCTCGGCCACGGCATCAGGCCCGGTACTGGCGATCAGTTCGGTACGATTGCAGGTCGAGAGGATCACGACTTCGGTGGCTCCACCGAACTCGCAGGCACGCTGCAGCGCCTCGGGCACCTGCTCCTCGGCAAACGCCACGCGTTCACGCACCGCGACCGGCGCAGTGGTGTGGTTCAGTCCGACGACCAGCAAACTCATGAATGAAAAGCTACTCCCCCGCGCAGGTGCCACAGGCCACGAGCGACACTCCAACGGGGCGGGACAGGGATCCGGAACGGGCGGGAAGTGTATCAATTCACAGGCAAATTGTGCAGAATCCGGCGATGATGGCGCCTCACCGCAGCAAGCCGCCCCCCCTGATGCGCCACCTTATGAGCACGCCGACTCATCCCCCGTCGTTCCGGTTCCGCCCGGGCCGTGCCATCGTCGTCGTTGCACTTGCCGTACTGCTGGCCGCGTGCGCAGCGCATCCACCCGTCGAGATCGAACCGGCTGCACCACCTGCCGAGACCGCAGCCGACACGACACCGACCGTGGTGCGTCCGTTTCCGCGCGACGCCCTGTACGGTCTGCTGGTCGCGGAGTTCGCGCTCCACCGCGGCGCGCTGGAGCTTGCGCTGAAGAACTACCTTGTGCAGGCACAGCAGACGCGCGACGCCGGAGTCGCCGCACGCGCCACCCGCCTGGCGCGTTTCCTGGGCGCCGAAGAGGCAACGCTGCAGGCCGCGCTGCTGTGGAGCGAGCTGGAGCCGGCGAACGTCGAGGCGCAGTTCACTGCCGCCACCGCGCTCGCGCGCGCCGGTCGGGCGCGCGAGGCCTTCGTTCGCATGTCCGGACTCGATGCCGCGAGTACTCCGACCAACTTTGCGGGAATCGCTGCCAGCGCGCTCGACCTCCCGGCAGACGAGCGGAAGGACATGCTGGAGGCACTGCAGCAACGCCAGGAGCAGAGCGCCGACGTGCTGGTCGCCACCGGCCTGCTGCTGCACAGCCTGCAGCGCTATGACGAGGCACTCGCCTGTACTGCACGCGTGCTCGCCGACGATCCGGACAATTCCCAGGCGCTGATGCTGAGCGCGCAGGTGCGCCACGACCTCGGCGATGCGCAGACCGGCAACGCGGCGATCGAAAGCGCCCTGGAACGTCACCCCGACGATCGGCGTTTGCGCCTGAGCTACGCGCGCCTGCTGGCCCGATCGGACCTCCCGGGAGCCAAGCGCCAGTTCCGCGTACTGCTCGAACAGGATCCGGCGGACGCCGAGGCACGCCTCGCGCTGGCGCTGGTTTACCGTGAATCCGGGCAGTTCGACCGCATGAGCGAGGAGCTGAATACGCTGCTCGCAGAAGGCAGCCACGTGAGCGCCGCACATTTCTACCTGGCGCAGGAAGCCGAACGGCGAGAGGACGTCGAGGAAGCGATCCGGCACTACCTGGAGATCCAGCCCGGCCCGGTATTCATGGCTGCCGTGACGCGCGCGTCCGAACTGCTGATCGAAAGCCGTGGACTCGACGCCCTCGGCAGCGCGCTCGCTGCGCAGCGCACCCGCTGGAGCGCTGCGGCGCTGGCGCTCACGCTGCTGGAGTCGCAGTTGCGTCTCGAACACGACGACATCGGCGGAGCCGCACGCCTGCTCGATGCGGCACTCGCCACACGGCCGGACGAACCGGAGCTGCTCTACGCGCGCTCGCTGGTCAGCGAGCGGCGCGGCGACGTGCCGGCACTCGAGCGCGACCTGCGCCACCTGCTGCGCCTCGACCCGCAGAACGCGATGGCGCTGAATGCGCTCGGCTACTCGCTGGCAAACCTGACGAACCGTTACACGGAAGCGCTGCAACTGATCGAGCAGGCGCTGGCGCTGCGCCCCGACGACCCGGCGATCATCGACAGCCGCGGCTGGGTGCTTTATCGCCTCGGTCGGCGCAGCGAGGCGCTCGCACAACTGCAGCGTGCCTTCGACGCGTTCCCGGACCATGAAGTTGCGGCACATCTCGGCGAAGTGCTGTGGGTCGACGGCCGACACGACGAGGCACAGGCGATCTGGAGCAAGGGGCTCGAGGCCAGGCCCGACAGTCGCCTGATCCGCGACACCATGCGCCGCCTCGGTGCGGAGCTGCCACCATGAACGCACTGCGCGGGCTGCTGTTGCTCGCACTGCTGACGCTTGCCGGCTGCAGCGTCGCACCACGCACTCCGGAAATGCCTGCCGACTGGGAACAGCGTGTCGCGGCACTGACCGCACGTGAAAACTGGAAGCTGAGCGGCAAGCTCGGCGTGCGTGCGCAATCCGCCAACGGCGCCGCGACGCTCGACTGGACGCAGCACGGAGCATCGTGGCGCCTGGTGCTCGCCGGCGCGCTCGGCTCGGGCCGACTCACGCTGGATGGGGGTACGGACGGTGTCGCCTGGCGCGATACGCGCGGGCGCAGCGGACATCATGCGGATCCCGACGCGCTGGTCACCGAACTGTGGGGCTGGCCGCTGCCGGTGGCGGCGCTGAGGTACTGGGTGCGCGGTATCCCGCAACCCGGCGTCGCGATCGAGAAACCCGAATTCGGCAACGGCTCACTGCTGCGTTTCGTCCAGTCGGGCTGGCAGATCGAAGCGAGCGAGCGCCGGGAAGTCGAGGGCTTCGCACTGCCGACGCGACTGCGCATCACGGGTTACGGTGCAGCGCTGACGCTGATCGTACGCGAGTGGAGCCTGCCGGCCTCATGACCTGCGCGGTGAGCCTGCGTGCGCCGGCCAAGCTGAACCTGTTCCTGCACGTCACCGGGCGCCGCCCCGATGGCTACCACAACCTGCAGACCGTATTCCAGTTGCTCGATTTCTGCGACGAGCTGCGCTTCAGAGTCGGCGACGGCACGGCCATCGAACTCGACGGCAACGTCGCGGGCGTTGCCACCGAAGACAACCTCGTGGTACGTGCCGCACGCGCGCTGGCCACGCACCAGGGGCTGCGTCGTGGCGTACGGATCACGCTGCGCAAGCGCATCCCGCACGGCGGCGGACTCGGTGGCGGCAGCTCCGACGCCGCAGCCACGCTGCTCGCCCTGAACCGCCTGTGGGACTGTCGGCTGTCGCTGCAGGAGCTTGCGCGCATCGGCGTCACCCTGGGCGCCGATGTACCGGTGTTCGTGCACGGGCGCAGCGCCTGGGCCGAAGGCATCGGCGAGCAGCTCACTGCACTCGCGCTGCCCCCGCGCTGGTACCTCGTGATCCGCCCGGGATGCGCGGTGAATACTGCCGCGATTTTCGCCGACCGGGAATTGACACGTGATACCCCGCTCACGACAATAGCGGCCTTTTTGACCGGCGGGCAACGCAACGACTGCGAGGCCGTGGTCAGGAAAAAATACCCGGAGGTCGATCGCGCGCTTGCGTGGTTGAGCGCCTTCGGAGAGGCACGGATGAGCGGAACCGGCAGTTGCGTTTTTGCCGCATTCGCGGACGCGCAGTCGGCAGAAAAGACGGCCGCGCTCGTGCCCCTCGGATGGGAAAGCTTCGTTGCCCGCGGTATCGACCGCTCCCCGGCACACGAGGCATTGTTCGACTGAATCGACTGGGGCGTCGCCAAGTGGCTAAGGCAGCGGGTTTTGATCCCGCCATTCGTAGGTTCGAGTCCTACCGCCCCAGCCAGTCCATTCGTCGGGGAACAGATCAGGCGGGGCCCACGCGCACCATGATTCGCCAGCCCGTATGTGCATGCGCGCGCCGCGCCCGCCAGCGAAGCACGAACCTTGCGTAGCCAGGTCACGACCAGGAGTTCCGACGTGTCAGAAATGATGCTCTTCACTGGCAGCGCCAACCCGGAACTGGCGCAGAAGATCGTACAGCGACTGGGACTGCGCCTCGGCGGTGCCATGGTCGGGCGCTTCAGCGACGGCGAGATCAGCATCGAGATCGAGGAGAACGTGCGCGGCAAGGACGTGTTCGTGATCCAGTCGACCTGCGCGCCGACCAACGACAACCTGATGGAACTGATCCTGATGATCGATGCGCTGCGCCGCTCGTCGGCCTCGCGCATCACCGCGGTGGTTCCCTACTTCGGCTACTCGCGCCAGGACCGCCGCGTGCGTTCGAGCCGCGTGCCGATCAGCGCCAAGGTGGTGGCCGACATGATGGCCAAGGCCGGCGTGAACCGCGTGCTCACGGTGGACCTGCACGCCGAGCAGATCCAGGGCTTCTTCGATGTGCCGGTGGACAACGTCTACGGCTCGGCGATCCTGATCGACGACATCGAACGCCAGCGCTACGAGAACCTGATGGTGGTCTCGCCGGACATAGGTGGCGTGGTGCGCGCCCGCGCGATCGCCAAGCAGATGAACGATCTCGACCTCGCGATCATCGACAAGCGCCGCCCGAAGGTCAACGAGGCGCAGATCATGCACATCATCGGCGACGTCGCCGGCCGTACCTGTCTGGTGATCGACGACATGGTCGATACGGCGGGCACGCTGTGCAAGGCCGCACAGGCGCTGAAGGACAACGGTGCCGCGAAGGTGATCGCGTACTGCACGCACGCGGTGCTGTCCGGCAAGGCAATCACGAATATCGAGGACTCGGTGCTCGACGAGCTGGTCGTCACCGATACCATTCCGCTGTCCGCGCAGGCCAGGGCGTGCGCGCGCATCCGCCAGGTAAGCAGCGCGCCGCTGCTCGCCGAGGCGGTGCGCCGGGTCAGCAACGAGGAATCCATCAGCGCGATGTTCGCCTGATGCAACTGGCGGAAAGGCACACGCCTTTCCCATTCACCACCACTGGCGGTTCCCATCCCGGTCGCAGGGAGGACAACCGCCCCGCAACGGAGTACAGACCATGTCTGGCGAATTCATGTTGAACGCTGCTGCTCGCAGCGACGCAGGGAAAGGTGCGAGCCGCCGCCTGCGCAAGCAGGAGCTGGTACCGGCGATCGTCTACGGTGGCACGGGTGCAGTCCGCAGCATCTCGGTGTCGCACCGCGAGCTGACCAAGGCACTGGAGAACGACGCTTTCTTCTCCCACCTGATCACGCTGAAGCTCGACGACGGCAACGAGGAAGTCATCCTGAAGGACCTGCAGCGCCATCCCTCGCGCCCGCTGATCCTGCACGCAGATTTCCTGCGCGTCAGCCGCGACCGCAAGATCCACGTTCACATCCCCCTGCACTTCATCAACCAGGACCGCTGCCACGGTGTGAAGAACCAGGGCGGCATGATCCAGCACAACGCGAACGAGGTGCACGTGAGCTGCCTGCCGCAGAACCTGCCCGAGTTCATCGAGGTCGACATGCTGGACTACCACGTCGGGCAGGCGGTCCACCTGTCGGACCTGAAGCTGCCGTCGGGCGTCGAAAGCGTCGAACTGTCACACGGCCCGGAGCACGACCTTCCGGTCGCCACGGTGCTGGCGCCGAAGGGTGGCGCAGCGGAAGACACCGCAGAGGCCTGACGCACAGTGCGCGCCTCCATCACCGGATGGAGGCCGCACCCACCTCGAACGACACACCTTGACCACACCGCTCGCGCTCATCGTCGGACTGGGCAATCCCGGACCCGAGTATCACCGCACCCGCCACAATGCAGGTGCCGATTTCGTGAGCGCGCTCGCCACGCACTGCAACGCCACGCTGAAGCCCGAATCCCGCTTTCACGGCCTCACGGCGCGCGCGACCATCGCTGGCCACGAGGTGCGGCTGCTGATCCCGCAGACCTGGATGAACCGCAGCGGCCAGGCAGTCGCCCCGGCACTGAACTTCTTCAAGCTCGAAGCGCAGCAACTGCTGGTTGTCTATGACGAGCTGGATCTTCCGCCCGGCGAGGTGCGTTTCAAGTTCGACGGTGGTCACGGCGGCCACAACGGGCTGCGCGACATCATCGCCGCGCTCGGCAACAACCGCGCGTTCCACCGGCTGCGCGTCGGTATCGGGCACCCCGGTGCACGTGAGCAGGTCACCGGGCACGTGCTGTCACGTCCCTCGCCGACTGACCGCCGACTGATCGATCTGTGCATCGACGAAGCGCTGCAGGCACTGCCGGATGCCGTGGCCGGCAACTGGCCGATCGCAATGAACCGTCTCAACAGTTTCAGGGCCGAATGACATGGGTTTCAACTGCGGCATCGTCGGACTGCCGAACGTCGGCAAGTCCACACTCTTCAACGCACTGACGCGCGCCGGCATCGCCGCGTCGAACTTCCCCTTCTGCACCATCGAGCCGAATACCGGTATCGTGCCGGTCCCGGACCCGCGCCAGGAGCGGATCGCCGCAATCGTGAAGCCGCAACGCATCGTGCCGACCACCATGGAGTTCGTCGACATCGCCGGGCTGGTTGCCGGCGCGTCCAAAGGTGAAGGGCTCGGCAACCAGTTCCTCGCCAACATCCGCGAGACCGACGCGATCGCGCACGTGGTGCGCTGCTTCGAGGACGACAACGTGATCCACGTCGCGAGTCGCATCGATCCCCGTGGCGACATCGAGGTGATCAACACCGAGCTGGCGCTGGCCGACCTGGAGAGCGCCGAACGGCAACTGCAACGCGTCTCGCGCACGGCCAAGGGCGGCGACAAGGACGCCCTGCGGCAAAAGGCGCTGCTGGAACGCCTGCTGCCGCACCTGAACGAAGGTCAACCCGCTCGCTCATTGCCGATGGACGACGACGAGCAGGCAACGCTGCGCGAGCTGCATCTGCTCACCAGCAAGCCGACCATGTACATCGCCAACGTCGCCGAGGACGGCTTCAGCGACAACCCGCACCTCGCCGTCGTGGAGGAAATCGCCGCTGCGGAAGGCGCGATGGTGGTGCCGATCTGCAACAAGCTCGAGGCCGAGATCGCCGAGCTCGAGGAAGAAGAGCGCACAGAGTTCCTCGCTGCGCTCGACATCGAGGAACCCGGTCTGAACCGCGTCATTCGCGCTGGCTACCGGCTGCTGAACCTGCACACCTACTTCACCGCCGGCGTGCAGGAAGTGCGCGCCTGGACCGTGCGCATCGGCGCCCGCGCGCCAGAGGCCGCCGGCGTGATCCACACCGACTTCCAGAAGGGCTTCATCCGCGCCGAGGTGATCGCCTACGAGGATTTCGTGAACTGCCGCGGCGAGCAGGGCGCCAAGGACGCCGGCAAGTGGCGCCTGGAAGGCAAGGACTACGTGGTGCAGGACGGCGACGTGATCCACTTCAGGTTCAACGTCTGACGGGGCCTGTCCCTGCCGGTCAAGCCCACCGGCGAAAAATACGTCACTCGCTTCTTCCTGGCCGGTCAGCCCAGCAAGGCTCTCACGGCCCGTTCTGCGTTCAAAACAGGGCGTCAAGCAGCCGTAATGAGGCGTTTTCCAGGAAAACACCCCATTCGAAGTCTATGATTGGCGCATCGACACGGTCCGAGCGCATATTTCCATGCACTCGCTCACCCCCGAGCACCCCGCCGCGCTTCCAGCCAGTCACCGCGCACCCGACGCCGACGGCCATGACCGGCCTGACTCGACACCATGCCACCGCGCGGGCTCAGCGTCTGGCCGATCCCCTGGTGCCGCCGGGTATGTTCGACTTCCTGTGCATCCACCCCTTCCCGGATGGCAACGGCCGCCCGTCCCGCTTGCCGACCTTGCTGCAGGCCTGTCGTGAATTTGAGGAGCGTGTCGGCACCAACGAGCAAGGACGTGTCAGCAGTGGAAGCGCATCTCGACAGGCATCGCCGTGGTGGCGATCGATCACAAGATGGATCAGTGAGGACTCTCCATGGATAACGTGTTCCAGTTCCGCGACCAGCTCATCGAACGATACGGCAGCTTTTCCCGCAGCTTCGTTCGCATCGCGGCAGCCGACATCCAGGCCGAAGTCGAACATCAATATGCGCAAGGCCGCTACTGGCCTGAACCGCTGGTACAGATCAACCCGAACTACCAACGCCAGGGCACGGTACAGCAACTGGCGGAACAGGGGATTTTGCATGCTGATTGCGCGGAAATCTTTCAGATTGGAAAAACCGAAGGTTCGCCACAACCTCTCCATCTCTACAAACATCAGATGGAAGCCCTGGCCAAAGGCCAGTTGGAAGAACTCGACAAGTTTCTGCATGGCTATGCGCCAGAGCTTCGTCCCTTCACCGTCAAGCGCTATACCGGCCAGGAAAGCAAGGCAGAACGCAGCGCCATCGCGGATGACCCGCCCGATATCCTGCTCACCAACTTCATGATGCTGGAGTACATCCTCACGCGCTTCGACGAAGTGGATCGGCGCGTGGTGGAACATTGCGAGGGACTCGAGTTTCTGGTGCTGGATGAGTTGCATACCTATCGTGGCCGTCAGGGCGCGGACGTTGCCTTGCTGGTGCGGCGGCTGCGCGAGCGTTTGAAAGCCGCGCAACTGGTCTGCATCGGCACGTCGGTGACCATGTCCAGCACAGGTACGTGCTGCTGCCAGATTCGCTCTGATGGGACATGACCACACCATGACGGAAACCGAAACCACCGAGATGAAGAAGTCCCTGGCCGAACTGAAACAAGGGCTGGTTTCTCTGACCGCCATGCTCAACAAGCACGGCCAGGCCGAGTTGTGGTTCGGCATTGCACCCAACGGCAAAGCCGTGGGCCTGGAGATCAACGAAAAGACCCTGCGTGATGTCTCCCAGGCGATTGCCGCGCATATCGAACCCGCCATCTATCCACACATCAGCCAACAGTTCATCGAAGGCAAGCATTGCCTGCACATCAAGGCCGAGGGCTGGCAGCAGCCTTATCTGGCCTATGGCCGTGCTTACATGCGGGTGGCGGATGAAGATAAGAAACTCAGCGCCAGCGAACTGAAGAACCTCATCCTGCAAAACAATCAGGATGCGCTGCGCTGGGAGAACGAACCCAGCGGCCTGACGCTGGAACAACTGAACCCCGAAAAAATCAGCCGCTTCCTTGCACGCGCCGACCTGCCGCCAGACAGCGCCGCCAACGCCCTGGAAAAGCTCGATCTGTTGCGTCAGGGCGCGCCCATCAACGCCGCCAAACTGTTTTTTGCCGACGCGCCCATCCAGTTGCGCTGTGCGGTATTTGCCACCACCACCAGCTCCACCATCATCGACCGCCACGATTTCGATGGCGACATCCTCGAACTGATCGAAGAAGCCGAAAAATACGCCCTGAAAAACATCCACATCGGCATGCGGTTGGAAGGCTTGCGCCGCGTGGACGTGCCCGAGGTCTCCCTCAAGGCCATCCGCGAAGCCCTGGTCAATGCCTTCTGCCACCGCGACTGGCGCGATCCGGATTTCGTGCAGGTCGCCGTATTCAAGGATCGGCTGGAAATCCGCAGCCCCGGCAGTCTCTACGGCAACCTGACCTTTGACGAGATACGCCAGGGCAACGTCTCCCGCCGCCGCAACCCGAAAATTGCCGAACTGCTACGCCGTATTCATCTGGTGGAAGCCTGGGGCCGGGGCGTGCCGCTGATTCTGGAAAACGCACCGGATGCCCGCCTCATCGAAATTGGCGGCTTGTTCATCACCCGTTTTGCGCGACCATCGGCAGCAGAGGCAGCGGCAGATGCCAGCGCAAAGATCGGCATGGAAACTGGCATAGAAAACACTGAAACCAGTAGAGAAACTGGCATAGAAAGCCCAAGAACTAGTACAGAAATGCCGAAAACTAGTAGAGAAACTGGCACAGAAGCCGCCTCACCAGACGCACTGGCCGGGCTTCCAACAGCCCGAAAAATCTTGCTTCACCTCCAATCGGAGCCGGCCAGCACTGCCAAAGACCTTGCCCAAAAAGTCGGCATCACGGAAAAGGGCGTTCGCTACCACCTGGAGCAACTGAAGAAACAGGGCAAGCTGCGCCACGTTGGCCCCACCAAAGCTGGCTACTGGAAAGTCATCACCGAGGCCGACGAATAACATGAAACGCATCCGCAAAACCCAGGCCACGCTCAACCTGCCCACCCTCAAGCTCGAAGGCGGGCTGTTCCTGCCCGACCAATTGGAAAAAGCAGCCCAGGGCCGCGCCAGTGCCCAGAGCGAAGCCGACTACGGCACCCCCAAGGGCGTCAAGCTCAAGGACGAATACAGCCGCGCCTTCCAGATCGCCTGCGCCCAATGGCAGCATTTCGCCGCGCAGCTGGAACGCACCGACATCGATGCCGCACAGCTCACCACCGCCTTCGTCCACGAACTGCTGCGCGATGCCTTTGGCTTCGCCACCCTGCAAGCCGCACCAGCGCAGCCAGTGGGTGAACTGCGCTACCCGGTCAGCCTCATGGCCGACACTTTGCCCGTACTGGTCGCCCCGCACGTACTGGGGTTGGACGAGGCCGATGCGCAATTTGCTGTCCAAGGCACCCGCGACGAGCTGCGCTACGTCCTCGATCCCGCCGACGTCATGGGCGAGGACTACCCCAGCGAAACCTTCCGCGTGCTCAAGAACAAGGAACTCCGCGAATTCGGCGAATACCGCACGCAACGGCTGGTGCTGGAAGCCTGGGACGCCATGACAAAAGGAGACTCGCACTGATGTTCACCGAACTGCGCCTGTCCAACTTCAAGACCTGGAAACAGACCGGTCCGATCACCCTGAAACCGGTGACCATGCTGCTTGGCACCAATTCTTCGGGCAAATCGACGCTGATCCAAAGCCTGCTACTGCTCAAGCAGACGGTGCAATCACCCGATCGCACCGTGCACCTGAACCTCGGCGGCGATGAAATCAACGACCTGTTCAATTTCGGCAGCTTCGAGGATGTCCTCTACCAGGCAGCCGAAAGTCCGCGCGAGTTCAGCATCGGCTTCGACTTCGAACGCCAGGGCGATGATCGCATCAAGAGCGGAAAATTCGACTGCTCCTACCGGCAGACCTTAGCCGGCAGCGTCGTGGTCCAGTCGCTGGATCTGCATACTACAGATCGACGCTTCAGGGCCATCCGACGCGACAAGGGAGCTTTTGCCATCACGGTGGACGAGGAAGGCCAGCCGCGATTCAAGGGCAAGAACTTTGCCCCGGAGCGCTCCATTGCCTTTCCAGCGGAGGCTATCGCCACTCTCGGACAGGATGGCGCCATCGTCGAAGACCTGAGCCTGGCGATACGCCGGGAACTCGAAGCGATCAGCTACTTGGGGCCGCTGCGGCGCAAGCCCGAACGGGATTACCCGTGGAACAAGACCAAGCCGGGGGAGGTGGGCATTGATGGCCGCCACGCCATCGACGCGCTGCTGGCCAGCTCGCTGCTGAAAGGAGACGAGCATCACAAGGTGGTCGAAGGCGTGTCGCATTGGCTCAAGCAGATGAAGGTCGCCGAAAGGCTGGAAGTGCGCCAGCAAGGGCGCTCCAACCGCTACGAACTGATCATTCATCGCGACGGCGTGGCCTGCAATCTCCGCGATGTAGGCATTGGTGTTTCGCAGGTACTGCCGGTGCTGGTGGTGGCACATTTTGCGCCACCGGGCAGCACCATCATCCTGGAAGAGCCCGAAATCCATCTGCACCCGCTGGCGCAGTCGATACTGGCCGAACTGTTCGTCAAGGTCAGCCAGCAACGCAAGGTGCAGTTCATCGTCGAGACTCATTCCGAGCACCTGTTCCGTCGTATGCAAACGCTGCTGGCACGGCAGGAAACGACGACTGACGACGTCGCCATGTACTTTGTGGAGCGTGACGGTATGACGGCACGACTGAAAACCCTGGACCTGGACGATCTGGGCCGGGTGAAAAACTGGCCTGAAGGTTTCTTTGGGGATGCCTTGGGTGAAACCCGTGAGCAAACGGCATTAGCGATAAAACGAGCGAAAGAATTGAGAGCAAAAGATGGCGATGTTCCTGATTGATACCAACGTGATGCTCGCCGCCAGTGCGATCTCCGAGCTGTCCAACGTCGCCACACGTGCCATGCCGCGGGAAATCGAGTTGCGTGAGTCGGTCTACGAGTGGCTGGCGCAATTCGATCAGTCGGATCATCGGATGGTGCTGGACGATACCGGTTTGGTGCTGGCGGAGTACGAACGAAACCTGCCGTTCAATAGGCACGAGCAGGAATATGGCATACAGGTACTGCAGGCCAAGCTGGATCGATCGCTGGTGGAATACGTGCCAATCGAGTCACACAAGAGCAACGGGGAACACATTGCCGTTCTGGATCCAGAGCACGAAGCCATCGTCACCGACCGCGAGGATCGCAAGTGGGTTGCCTGCGCGCTGGCAGCACAAACCCTGTTCGAGCAGACTTCTCCGATCGTTTACGGCGCCGAAACCGACTGGTTCATCGCCGAGGAGCGATTGAAGGCAATCGGACTTCGCTTTCTGCGCTTGTTGCCCGACGACTGGTACAGCTCACGAGTCGCTGCCGGATGAATACCAACTTCTTCCGCTTCCCGACCACGGCGCACCTGGCCTGGCTGGCCAATGACGGCACGCCACGCGACGACAAGGTGCTGTCGGCCGCCGAAGTACGGCAGTTGCTGTCTGACGAAGTGGTGGTGGAAGAAAAGCTCGACGGCGCCAATCTTGGCCTGTCCCTGTCGTCCGGCGGCGTGCTGCGGGCGCAAAATCGCGGCCAGTACCTGGACGAGCCTCACGCCGGGCAGTTCTCCCGCTTGCCTGGCTGGCTGGCAGAACACGAGATCGGCTTGCGCACCGTGCTGCGCCCGGAGCTGATCCTGTTTGGCGAATGGTGTGCCGCCCGTCACTCTCTCGGCTACGACACGCTGCCCGACTGGTTCCTGTTGTTCGATGTCTATGACCGCAGCAATAGGCGTTTCTGGAGCACTACCCGGCGCAATGAACTGGCGGCAGCAGCCGGCCTGTTCACGGTGCCGCTCCTGTTGACCGGCACGACCACTCTGGACGCGTTGAAACGCCTGGTGATGGACGCCCCGAGCCACTATCGCAGCAAACAACCGCTCGAGGGCGTGGTGGTGCGGCGCGAATCGGCTGAGTGGTGCGAGGCGCGTGCCAAGCTGGTGCGTCCGGATTTCACCCAGGCCATCGACACCCACTGGCGACAGCGTACGATCGAGTGGAACCGGGTGGATTGGGCGCAGTCATGAACCCCCTGCAACGCACCCTCGTCGAAAAAGCCGGCCACGACGACGGCTTCGAGCACGTGCTGCCACCGGCTGGCGATGCGGTGATACTGGCCTCGGCTCGTCATCGAAGCCAAGCGGTGGTGACACCGTCAGCCAATGGCTTCGAAGTACGGTTCCAATCCCTTTCATCAGCGTTGGTGCCAGAACTGTTTCGCAGCTTCGAGCCTTGGGCAGAAACCGATGACGCATTCCGGGTAAACACGCTGGCCGATCTGGCGATTTTGCTGCGCCGTGCGTCCAATGAGCCTGACCAGACTATCTGAGGGATTTCCGGCCGTTTTTTGTCACGGTTGGCGAGGAGCGGAAGCAAGGCCCCCTCGAAGAGCTTGCAAGAAGCCCTCCGAGGGGGTTGTCTCGTGTTCGACCAAGAATGCGAGACCACTCCAATGTGCCATGCCCTGTTACGCGATGCCAGCTTCTGGCGGTTTTTGCAGCTGATCGATCACGACCTGGCGGAGCAGGAGAGCGCGGGCGGCTGTCCGGCGTGCGGTGCGCCGCTGCATCGCGCCGACTACCCGCGCAAGCCGCGCGGCGTGCCGCGTGCGCTGTTCGGGCCGGACGGGGTGCGACGCCTGAGTTTCTGCTGTGCCCGCGACGGGTGCCGACGGCGCATGACGCCGTCGTCGGTGCGTTTTCTGGGGCGCCGGGTGTTTGCGGGCGCCGTGGTGGTGCTGGCGTGTGCGCTGGCACAGGGTCTGAGTGAGCGGCACCGGCAGCGACTGTGCGAGCGTATCGGGGTCGGTTTGCGCACGCTCGAGCGCTGGCGACGGTGGTGGCGGAGATTTCGCAGCCAGTGCGCCGTGGGCGGCGATCCGGGCACGACTGGCCACGCCAGTGGAGGAGCAAGCGTTGCCGCGCGGATTGCTGGAACGCTGGGGTGAGGCCTTCTCGGCAACTTCGGTGGTGGGGCTGCTGCGGCTGCTCGCACCGCTGTCGCGTTCGGTGAGGGCGCGCGGATGACCCGCAGACGATGCGGGTGCCGCGAGGCGGGAGGAGCTGCGTAGGCTGCGCATACACTCACCGCACGGGGATTTCGCATGGGCAGGACGGTCGAGGGCGATCGAGACCGCTGGGCACGGCTGCGCTTCATGATCATCGGTCCGCTGCTGGCGGCGCCGCCTGAGCCAGGTGCGCTGCAGCAGACGCTGGTGCAGCTGGCGGCCCGACACTGGCGCCACCCGGTCACGGGGAGGCCGTGCAGTTCGGGCGCTCGACGATCGAGCGCTGGTACTACGCGGCGAAGAACGCCCGCACGGATCCGGTGGCGGCACTACGCCGCGGGTGCGCAAGGATGCCGGTCGCCAGCGCAGCCTGTCGACGGCGATCGGTGCGCTGCTGTACGCCCAGTACCACGCGCACCTGAGCTGGACGGTGCAGCTGCACTACGACAACCCGCCGTACGGCTGCGCGAGGATCCGGCACTCGGGGCGGCGCCCTCGTACGCGAGCGTGCGCCGCTACTTTGCGGCGCAGGGGTTGTTTCGCCGTGCGCGGCGATCCGTGCGCGACAGCGCCGCTCGCGCCGAGGCACGCGAACGGCTCGCGCGGGTCGAGGTCCGCTCTTACGAGAGCGCGCACACCAACGCGCTCTGGCACGCCGACTTCCACCACGGCACACACCGGTGCTCAGCCGCACGGGCGTGTGGCAAAAACCCGTGCTGCTCGGGGTGATCGATGACCACTCGCGTCTTGCCTGCCACCTGCAGTGGTATCTGGCCGAGACGGCCGAGACCTTCGTGCACGGGCTCTCGCAAGCGCTGCAGAAGCGCGCGTTGCCGCGTGCGCTGATGACCGACAACGGCGCACCGATGCTGGCCGCCGAGGTCACGGCCGGCTGCACACGCTCGGCATCGTGCACGAGACCACGCTGCCGTACTCGCCGTACCAGAACGCCAAGCAGGAGACGTTCTGGGCGAGCGTGGAGTCGCGCCTGATGGCGATGCTCGAGGGCTGCGCAGAGCTCACGCTCGAGCGGCTGAACGAGGCCACGCAGGCTGGGTCGAGATGGAGTACAACCGCCGTTCGCACAGCGAACTCGGCTGTTCTCCGCTGGCACGCTACGGCGACGGCACCGATGTCGGGCGCGAGTGCCCCGGGAGCGAGCGGCTGCGCCAGGCGTTTCGCACCGAAGCCGTGCGCACCCAACGGCGCTCCGACGGCACGTTCTCGCTCGAGAGCACACGCTTCGAGGTGCCCTCGCGCTACCGCCACCTCGCACGGCTCACGGTGCGCTACGCGCGCTGGGACCTGCGCACGGTCGAGCTGATCGATCCGCTGAGCGGGACGCCGATCTGTGCGCTCTACCCGCTGGACAAGACGGCTCACGCCAGCGCCGCGAGGCGCCTGCACGCAGTGCGCACGCCTACGGTGCCAATACTGCCCGACCCGCCGGCGCACAGCCCCATGGCGCCGCTGTTGCGCGCGCTCATGGTCGAGTATGCCGCCACCGGGCTGCCCCCGGCCTACGTGCCCCTGTCCAACGACGCACCCCTTGCCGAGGATCCGCTGCGATGAACAAGCAACTGCTCGCCCTTTATGGTCTGAAGTGGAATCCTTCTCGCCCGAACTGCCCACCGAGGCGCTGCGCCTCACGCCGGCGGTGGAGAACTTCGCTGGCGTATCGAGCACGCGCTCGTGCGCGAAGGCGGCTTCGCGCTGATCAGCGGCGACGTCGGTACGGGCAAGAGCGTGGCGCTGCGCCTGATCGCCGAGCGCCTCGCCCCCGTGCCGGATCTGACCGTCGCCGCACTCACGCACCTGAGCGCCAACCTCGCCGACTTCTACCGCGAGCTCGGTGATCTGTTCGCCGTGGAGCTGCGCCCGCACAACCGCTGGATGGGCTTCAAGGCGCTGCGCACCCGCTGGATCGCCCATCTGGAGAGCACGCGGCTTCGCCCCGTGCTGCTGATCGACGAGGCGCAACAGGTCGCCCCGCTCGTGCTCTCGGAGTTGCGCCTGCTCGCCTCGGCGCACTTCGACTCGCGCAGCCTGCTGAGCGTCGTGCTCGCCGGCGACCAGCGTCTGAACGAGTTGCTGCGCCGCGACGAACTCCTGCCGCTCGGTTCGCGCATCCGCGCACGCCTCTCGCTGGAGTACGCCAGCCGCGAGGAACTGCTGGCCTGCCTGAAGCACCTGCTCGCAAGCGCCGGCGCCCCCCTGCTCTGATGACACCCGAGCTGATGCACACCGTCTGCGACCACGCCATGGGTAACTACCGTGCGCTCACCACCATGGCCGCGGAACTGCTCGCCGCCGCCGCGCAGCGCGAGCTCGTCCAGCTCGACGAGAAGCTGTACCTCGCGGTGTTCACGCCCCCGGGGCAATCCGCCGGCACGCGCCGCACCCGGCTCACCAGCGCTTGAGCCGGCAACCATGAAATCGTCCCGGCACCACCCCATCGAATTCCCCGAGCAGCTCAGCGACGAGGGCGCGGCACACCCAAGTTCCGCACTTCGTGCCCGGTTTTGGCGGGGTCGCCGCTAGCCACACTCCATGATTTCAACGACTTGGGCGTGCCGCAAGCCCGATTTCCAGACAATCGTGTTGTGTCACGCCTTAACGTTTTGATGGCTTTAATGGCGGGTTGGCATGTGATAGCGTTGACACATGTACACGCGCATCACCCGCTCCGGCGGCCGGAGCTACCTGCAACTCGTCGAAGGCTTCCGCACCCAGGCCGGGGTGCGCCAGCGCGTGGTCGCCAACCTCGGTCGCTGGATGAGCTGGACGGCAAGAAACTCGATCCACTCATCCACGGCTTGCAGCGTGCGCTCGGTCGCGTGCCGATCTCGGCACCCGTGCCGGAGTACGACTCGGCACGGGCGCTGGGCGATGTGCATGCCCTGAATGAACTGTGGTCGAGTCTGGGTTTGGGCGATGCCGTACGTCAGGCCCTGCGCTCCTCGCGCCGCGCATTCGATGCCGAGGCGATGGTGCGGGCGATGGTGTTCAACCGCCTGTGTGCACCCGATTCCAAGCTCGGCTGTCTGGAATGGCTGGAGACGGTGGCGATCCCGGGCATGCCCGAGGCGGTCTCGCACGATCACCTGCTGCGCACGCTGGATGCGCTGATGGATCGCGCCGGGAAGGTCGAGGCGAAGGTGGCCCAGCTGTTGCGGCCGATGCTCGATCAGCAATTGTCGGTGGTGTTCTACGATCTGACCACGGTGCGCATCCACGGCGAGGGCCATGTTCCCGAGGATGTACGTGCCTATGGCATGAACAAGGAAACTGGCGGCATCGCCCGGCAGTTCGTGCTGGGCGTGGTGCAGTCGGCCGAGGGTTTGCCGCTGATGCACACCGTGCATGCCGGCAACGTTGCCGAGACCGCCACCCTCAAGGCCATGCTCGAACAGGTGCTGGCGCGCTTCCCGGTCGAGCGGGTGATCCCGGTCGCCGACCGCGGTCTGCTCAGTCTGGACAACATCGCCCAGATCGGCGAGCTGGCCCGGCAGACCGAGCGCAAGTTGCAGTTCATCTGGCGGTGCCGGCACGGCGCTACGCAGAGCTGGGCGGCACGCTCGATGCGATGAGCTTCGGCGAGGGTCTGGCCGAAGGCCGCTTCGCCGAGCACCGGCTGGTGGTCGCGCACGATCCGACCCGAGCGGCCGAGCAGACGGCCAGCCGCCACCAACGCATCGCCGAACTGGAAGCCTTCGCCGACCAGCTTGTCGCCAAGCTCGACGCGCAGGACAAAGGCCTCACCGAACGCGGCCGCAAGGCCAGCGACCGCGGTGCCTACAGCCGCTTCCAGCAAGCCGTTGCCGAGGCCGAGTTGACTCGCTTCGTGAAGCCGCAATACCACGCCGAGCGCTTCAGCTATACCCTCGACGAGGCGGCCATCGCACGCGCGGAGACCTTCGACGGCAAGCTGGTACTGCTGACCAATGTCGAGGACTTTACAGCCGCGCAGATCGTCGAGCGCTACAAGAGCCCGCCGACATCGAGCGCGGCTTCCGGGTGCTCAAGAGCGACCTTGCGATTGCACCGGTGTACCACCGCCTCCCGGATCGCATCCGCGCGCACGCGCTGATCTGCTTCCCCGCTGCTGCTGCTGTATCGGGTGATGCGCATGCGCTTGAAGCAGCACGGCAGCGTCCACAGCCCGAAGATTGGCCGCGCTGGAGCTGCTGCGGCGAATCCAGCAGCACCGCGTCACTATCGGCACGCAACACCTGACCGGTATTGGCAAGATCACACCCCAGCAACTCCAACTCTTCGAGGCCTTGACCGTCAAAGCACCCGCCTGAAGCGCTTGTTGTGGCATTTTTGACTTACGTCACCAAGTCAAATCAAACACTTGCGTGATTAGCTGCGGAACTTGGGGGCACACATCCTCGACTTCCTCTACGAGGTGATCCGCGCCTTCGAGTCGCGCTACTTCGTGCAGATCCGTCGCCACCATCGCCACACCGCCGCTGAGTACGCCGCCCAGCGCGCCGAGCGCACCCAGCTCGAACTGCCCCTCACAATCCCCGACGAGCCGTCCGACCCGGTCTTCTGAGCCATCGTCAGACCGTCGCCACAGCGCCTCGCAGCCGCCGGGCGCTGCGGTTGCGTCGCACCCAAAACGCGGTCGACACCGGCAGCGCCAATGCCGGACACCTCGCAATATCACATCACGGCTGCAGACCATCAGAAAGCGTGATCAGCTCGCCATCGATTACCGTGGTCATGCTCACAACTTGTCGCAAGCCTTGCCGAATCAGGCTGTCCAGGATTACCAGACGGCCGTCGAGCAGGCGTTGGCCGAACTACCAACGGGCAGCCGTGACACGGAAGTCGAACGCCTGGTGCGCCAGCGCGTGGGGCAGGCGCGTTACCGCGATGCCCTGCTGGCCTACTGGGGCGGTGCCTGCGCCGTGACCGGCGTCAGCGTGACCGAGGCCCTGCGTGCCAGCCACGCCAAGCCCTGGGCGGAGTGTGCCAGCGATGCCGAACGGCTGGACGCCTTCAACGGTTTTCTGCTGGTGGCCAATCTCGATGCGCTGTTCGACCGCTTCCTGATCAGCTTCGACGATAACGGACATCTGCTGACCAGCGCTCGCCTGTCCCGGAGCGACCTGCACGGGCTTGGCATCCACCCAGGCATGACGTTGCGCTGGCTGGCCAGCGAGCACGGGTACTATTTGCAGTGGCACCGCGAGCGCTTCCTGCCCGCTGCCTGATCGAGGGAGACGGCACGATCGCCACCCCCTCCACTAACCAACCAGACGGCCAGCCAAACAGTGAAACACCATGAATGACGCGATCGAAGCCCGACTCGCCACGCTGGAAACCCAGCTCACCGAACTCCAGGACCGCGAAGCAATCCGCAACCTGATCGCGAGCTACGGCCCGCTCGCCGACTGTGGTGACGCAGACCGCGTGGCGGGATTGTGGCAGGACGATGGGGTGTACGAAGTCGGTGGGTTCGGCGCGAGCCAGGGCCACGCGGCGATTGCCGCGCTGATCGACGGCGCCACCCACCGGCAGCTGATGCGGGACGGTTGCGCACACCTGCTCGGCCCCGTGCACATTCATATTGAAGGCGGGCGGGCGGTCGCGGTCGGCCACAGCTGCGTGCTGCGCCATCGCGACGGAGGCTTCGAGGCGTATCGGGTTTCGGCCAACCGCTGGGAGCTGACGAAAGACGCCGACGGCACATGGCGCGTCTCGAAACGCAGCAATCGGCTGCTCGACGGCAACCCGCTGGCACCGGCACTGCTGCGCCCCTGAAGACGCACCCGGCTGTGCCGGACCATGCGGCACGCTGCCATTGACACACCCGCAGGCAGTGCGGACAATTCGCGGCCCGTGGCGACGTAGCTCAGTCGGTTAGAGCACAGCATTCATAATGCTGGGGTCGGTGGTTCGAGCCCACCCGTCGCTACCACTCCCCCTTATCGCTCCACGCCCGCGCTGCCACCGGCAGCAACGCCAGGAACCACGGAGCCACGCACGCATGACGTCCATCCACGACTTCAGTTGCAGGACCACCACCGGCGAAACCCGTTCACTCGCGGACTACCGCGGCAAGGTGCTGCTGATCGTGAACACCGCCAGCAAGTGTGGTTTCACGCCGCAGTTCGAGGGGCTCGAGCGTCTGCACGAGAAATACACAGCGCGCGGCCTGGCCGTGCTCGGTTTCCCCTGCAACCAGTTCGCCGCCCAGGATCCGGGCAGCGATGCCGAGATCCTGTCGTTCTGCCAGACCCGCTACGACGTGAAGTTCCAGATGTTCGCGAAGGTCGAGGTCAACGGCGACGCAGCGGATCCGCTCTACCGCTTTCTCAAGAAAGAGGCACCGGGCGTGCTTGGAACGGCAGCGATCAAGTGGAATTTCACGAAGTTCCTCGTCGATCGCGACGGCAAGGTACTCGCACGCTTCGCACCGAAGGACGCGCCGGAGTCGATCGAGGATCGGATCGTCGCGCTGCTGTAGCGGTGCGCGTCCATCGCCGTAGGTCGGCATTCATGCCGACGATGCTGCAATGAATCTGTCGGGCTGAAGCCCGACCTACGCCCGGGTATCAGTGCTCGCGCGTGGCGCGGAAACGGATATCCGGCCAGCGCTCCTCGATGAGATTCAGGTTCACGCGCGTCGGCGCCAGGTAGGTCAGGTGACCACCACCGTCGAGTGCGAGGTTGTCGTGCGCCTTGTGGCGGAACTCCTCCAGCTTGCGCGGGTCGTCGCACTCTACCCAGCGCGCCGTATACACGTTGACCGGCTCGTACACGCAATCGACCTTGTACTCGTCGCGCAGGCGAAACGCGACCACGTCGAACTGCAGCGTACCCACCGCCCCGACGATCAGGTCGTTGTTCCTGAGCGGCATGAACACCTGCGTCGAACCTTCCTCGGACAGTTGCTGCAGCCCCTTCTGCAGATGCTTCATCTTCAGCGGATCCTTCAGCCGGACCCGCTGGAACAGTTCCGGTGCAAAGTGCGGGATCCCGGTGAACTTCAGCGCCTCCCCCTCGGTGAAGGTGTCGCCGATCTGGATCGTGCCGTGGTTGTGCAGGCCGATGATGTCGCCAGCAACCGCCTCGTCGGTCGCCGAACGCTCGCCGGCGAGGAAGGTCACGGCGTCGGCCACGCGCACTTCCTTGCCGATGCGCACGTGCTGCATCTTCATGCCCCGCTCATAGGCACCCGAACACACGCGCAGGAAGGCGATGCGGTCGCGATGGCGCGGGTCCATGTTCGCCTGGATCTTGAACACGAAACCGCTGAACTGCGGCTCGCTCGCCTCCACCCGGCGCGTCGCCGTCACGTGCGCCTGCGGCACCGGGGCCCACTGGACGAAGCGATCGAGCATCTCGCGCACGCCGAAATTCCCGAGCGCGGTGCCAAAGAACACCGGCACCAGCCGACCCGCGAGGTAGTCGGCGTGATCGAAGGCGTGGCTCGCGCCGCGCACCAGTTCGATCTGCATCCGCAGCTCGTCGGCGAGATCGCCAAGCAACGCGGTGGCCTCGGCGCTGTCCAGCCCCTGCACGCGCACGTCGTCGGGAATCCGGTGTCCCTGGCCGTGCTGGTAGACGTGGATCGTGTCGGTCACCAGGTCATAGGCGCCGCGAAAGCCCTTGCCGGCCCCGATCGGCCAGTTCACCGGTGCGGCCCGGATCCCCAGCACCGACTCGATCTCGTCGAGCAGCTCGACCGGATCGCGCGTCTCGCGATCCATCTTGTTCACGAAGCCGAGGATCGGCGTGTCGCGCATGCGGCACACCTCCATCAGCTTGATCGTGCGCTCCTCCACACCCTTGGCGCCGTCGATGACCATCAGGACCGAATCGACCGCCGTCAGCGTGCGGTAGGTGTCCTCCGAAAAATCCTCGTGCCCGGGTGTATCGAGCAGGTTCACCACCCGCTCGCGGTACGGGAACTGCATGACCGAGGAGGTCACCGAGATGCCACGCTCCTGCTCCATCGTCATCCAGTCGGAGGTGGCATGACGGGCGCTCTTGCGCGCCTTGATCGTGCCCGCGAGCTGGATCGCGTTGCCGAACAGCAGCAGCTTCTCGGTGATCGTTGTCTTGCCTGCGTCGGGGTGCGAGATGATCGCGAACGTGCGCCGCCGCGCCACCTCGCGTTGCAGCGTTTCCTGTTCCATCAACCGAGCTTGCGTCCCGCACGTGCCGCGATGCGCATGCGCAGCGCATTGAGGCGAATGAACCCTTCGGCGTCCTTCTGATCGTAGGCACCGCGATCGTCCTCGAAGGTCGCGATCGTCGCATCGAACAGGCTGTCGTCGGATTTGCGCCCGACCACCGCCACCGAACCCTTGTAGAGCTTGAGGCGCACCGTGCCGTTGACGTGACGCTGCGACTCGTCGATCGCCGCCTGCAACATGTGCCGCTCGGGCGACCACCAGTAGCCGTTGTAGACCAGCTTCGCGTAGCGCGGCATCAGTTCATCCTTCAGGTGCGCGACCTCGCGATCCAGGGTCAGCGACTCGATCGCACGGTGCGCCTTCAGCATCACGGTGCCGGCCGGAGTCTCGTAACAGCCGCGCGACTTCATGCCTACGTAGCGGTTCTCGACCAGGTCCAGACGCCCCACGCCGTTCGCGCCGGCAACCCGGTTCAGGTGCATCATCACGCTCGCAGGGCTCATCGGCTCGCCATCGACCGCGACCACGTCGCCGCCGCGAAAACCGAGTTCGATGTAAGTGGGCTGAGCCGGCGCCGCCTCCGGCGCCACCGACCAGCGCCACATGTCTTCCTCGGGCTCCCACCACGGGTCCTCGAGTCCGCCGCCTTCGTAGGAGATGTGCAGCAGGTTCGCGTCCATCGAGTACGGGGACTTCTTGCCCCGCTTCATCTCGACCGGGATGCCGTGCTGCTCGCAATACGCGAGCAGGGTTTCACGCGAACCCAGATTCCATTCGCGCCACGGTGCAATCACCCTCACGCCGGGCATCAACGCGTAGGCGCCGAGTTCGAAACGCACCTGGTCGTTGCCCTTGCCGGTGGCGCCGTGCGAGATCGCATCCGCACCGCAGGCCTCGGCGATCTCGACCAGCCGCTTGGCGATCAGCGGGCGTGCGATCGAGGTGCCAAGCAGGTATTCGCCCTCGTAGATCGCGTTGGCGCGAAACATCGGGAACACGAAGTCGCGCGCAAACTCCTCGCGCAGGTCCTCGATATGGATTTCCTTCACGCCCAGCAGCTTCGCCTTCTCGCGTGCGGGTTCGAGCTCCTCGCCCTGGCCGATGTCGGCGGTGAAGGTCACGACCTCGCAGCCGTAGGTTTCCTGCAGCCAGCGCACGATCACCGAGGTATCCAGACCGCCGGAATACGCCAGCACCACCTTGCCTACCGTGCTCATGCTCGATTCTCCACACAATGGATCGGGTCGGGATCGACCGCAGCCGCGTATTCTAGCGATGCGCCCGTCGGCGTCCCAGTTCCGGCAATGGCAAAAGGCACAGCCTCGCGCCCGCGATGCGGGCGATTGCCCCGCGATACCGGCATCACGGCTTTTCGGCTAGCATCGCGCACTCCCTTCGTGCGGTCCGGCAACGATGAACGAGCTCGAGATTCTCCAGCCAGACGACTGGCACCTGCACCTGCGCGACGGCGCGGCGCTCGCCCTGACCGTGAACGCGACGGCGCGTGTGTTTCGCCGCGCGATCGTGATGCCGAACCTGAAGTCACCGGTCACGACCACGGCAGCGGCGCTGGCGTACCGCGAGCGCATCGTGGCCGCACTCGAACCCGGGCAGCGGGGCTTCGAGCCGCTGATGACGCTGTACCTGACCGACAACACCCCGGCGGCGGAAATCCAGCGCGCCCGCGAATCCGGCATGGTGCACGCGGTAAAGCTGTACCCGGCGGGTGCGACGACCAACAGCGATGCCGGCGTGACCGATCTCGCACGCTGTGGCGCCGCGCTCGCCGCGCTGCAGCAGACCGGTATGCCGCTGCTGGTACACGGCGAAGTCACGTCTTCCGAAGTCGACGTCTTCGACCGCGAGCGGGTGTTCATCGAGCGCGTGCTGGCGCCACTGCTGGCGGAGTATCCACGCCTGCGCGTCGTGCTCGAGCACATCACGACGGCCGAAGCAGTGGCCTTCGTCGAGTCGGGGCCGGACACGCTCGCGGCGACGATCACGGCGCACCACCTGCTGTACAACCGCAATCACCTGCTCGCCGGCGCGGTGCGTCCCCACTTCTTCTGCCTGCCGGTGCTGAAGCGCGACACGCACCAGCGCGCGCTGATCCGGGCTGCCACCAGCGGTTCGCCCCGCTTCTTCCTCGGCACCGACTCGGCGCCGCACGCGCGCCACACCAAGGAATGCGCCAGCGGCTGTGCCGGTATCTTCAGCGCACACGCCGCACTCGAGAGCTACGCCAGCGTGTTCGAGGCGGCCGGCGCACTCGATCGACTCGAGGCGTTCGCGAGCCAGCACGGACCCGATTTCTATGGGCTGGAGCGTAACCGGACCCGCGTGCGCCTCGCACGCGAACCGTGGGCCATACCGCAAGCGCTGCCATTCGGCGACGACACGCTGGTGCCGATGTGCGCCGGTGAAACCATCACATGGCGTGTATGGCGCCTGGAGGGTGGACAATGAACGGTCAGCACCGCGACTGGCTACTGGAAGCAGAGGAACCGCCGCACCGGGACTCGATGATGGCACGCCGCTTCCGCGGCTACCTGCCGGTGGTGCTCGACGTGGAAACCGGGGGCTTCGATGCGCGCAACGACGCGTTGCTGGAAGCCGCGATCACGCTGCTGGACATGACCGCGGCGGGCGAACTGGTCTGTGCACGCACGATCAGTCACGCAGTGCACCCGTTCGACGGTGCCAACATCGAACAGGCGTCACTCGATTTCACCGGCATCGACCCCTACGACCCCGCACGCGGCGCCCTGGACGAAGGCGAGGTGCTGCGCCAGCTGTTTGCCGAGATCCGCCTGGCGATGCGCGCTGCAGGCTGCAAGCGCGCGATCTTGGTCGGGCACAACGCCTTCTTCGATCACGGTTTCGTGTTCACGGCCGCCAACCGCCAGGGCATCAAGCGCAATCCGTTCCACCCGTTCAGCACCTTCGACACCGTGACGCTGGCCGGCATGGCCTACGGCCAGACCGTGCTGGCGAAGGCCTGCGCGATGGCGGGTATCGAGTTCAGCACGCGCAAGGCGCATCGTGCCGGCTACGACTGCGAAAAGACGGCCGAACTGTTCTGCACCATCGTGAACGACTGGCAGCGTGCGATGGGATGGCCGCCTGCGGGTGCTGGCGGCGAGGACGACTGAGCGCGACGCGTCGCCGCGCTCCCCTTGGCTTCGATCAGGCGCTCTTCGCGACCGCCTGCTTCACCAGCGGCAGCAGTTCGCCCTTCTCGTGCATCTCCGCAATGATGTCCGAACCGCCGATCAACTCACCGTCGACCCACAGTTGCGGGAACGTCGGCCAGTTTGCATACGCGGGCAGATTGGCGCGGATCGCCGGGTTCGACAGGATGTCGACGTAGGCGAAGCGCTCGCCACAGGCCATCAGCACCTGCGATGCGCGCGCCGAAAAACCGCACTGTGGCTGGTCGGGAGAACCTTTCATGTACAGGATCACGGGGTTGCTCGCGATCTGCTGCTTGATCGTCTCGATGATGTCCTCGGACATGGGTGCCATTCACCTCGGAAAGGAACGTGAAACGCGGACCAGTCTACATGAGTCGCCGGCAATAACCCAGCAAAGCGATCGGCCTTTCGCCAACCAACCAAAAGGGGACACTTCTGACTGGTTCGGAGGGGACATTACTAACTGGCGCCTACAGGAAAAGGCTCGGCCTTGCACGACGCACCTTCGATCGTTACCATCGGCCCCTTTTCCGGGGGCAGCACGCGCTGCCTCTTTGCTTTTTGGCATCCCTTGAACGGGAGGTGCTCATGGACCCGAAATCGATCATGCCCACTTACAAGCGGCTCGATGTCGAGTTCACGCACGGCGAAGGCGTGTGGCTCTACGACACCGGCGCCCGCCGCTATCTGGACGCGCTCGCCGGCATCGCGGTTTGCGGCCTGGGGCACGCACACCCGGCCGTGACGCGCGCCATCCAGGCACAGGCCGCGCAACTGCTGCATACCTCGAACGTCTACGGCATCACCCGCCAACGCGAGCTGGCCGAACGGCTCGCCGCGCTGAGCGGAATGGACAATGTGTTCTTCGGCAACTCCGGCGCCGAGGCCAACGAATGCGCGATCAAGATCGCGCGCATGTACGGTCACGGTCGCGGGGTCGACAGGCCGTCGATCGTGGTGATGGAAAACTCGTTCCACGGCCGCACGCTGGCCACGCTGTCGGCGACCGGCAGCCGCAAGGTGCAGGCCGGTTTCGAGCCGCTGGTCAGCGGATTCGTGCGTGCACGCTACGGCGACCTCGACGAACTGCAGAACATCGCGCGCAACAACACCAGCATCGTCGCGGTGCTGCTCGAGCCGATCCAGGGCGAGTCGGGCGTGCGCGTCGCGCCAGCGGGTTACCTCGAGGGCGTGCGCGAGCTGTGTGACCGCAACGGCTGGCTGATGATGCTCGACGAGGTGCAGACTGGCAACGGACGCACCGGTCGCCTGTTTGCATTCCAGCACACGCCCGTGGTGCCCGACGTGCTGACCACCGCAAAAGGGCTCGGCAACGGGGTACCCATAGGCGCCTGCCTTGCGCACGGCGCTGCCGCCGGCGTATTCCACGCCGGCAACCACGGCTCCACCTTCGGCGGCAACCCGCTCGCGTGTGCGGCGGCACTCAGCGTGCTCGCTACGATCGTTGCCGATGATCTGTGCGCCAACGCCGAGCGCATGGGCGCACGCCTGATGGATGGTCTGCGCACGCGGCTCGCGGGACTGCAGGGCGTCGTCGAGGTACGCGGTCGCGGGCTGATGGTGGGGATCGAGCTGCGTGAACCCTGCACCGAGCTGATGTCGGCGGCACTGGCGCGCGGGCTGCTGATCAACGTCACCGCCGACAGCGTGATCCGCCTGCTGCCGCCGCTGATCATCGGCGCTGCGGAAATCGACCAGATCGTCGCTACACTGGGTGAACTGATCGAGGCGCGCGAGCACGCCTGCGCCAACCCGGGCTAGCAACTCACCTCCTCCCGGAGACATCCGTCATGCCGGCACGACACTTCCTGACGCTCCTCGACCTGAGTCCTGCGGAACTCGAGTCCGTGATCCGGCGTGCCAGTGCGATGAAGGCCGATCCGCGCGGTGCCGGCACCGGCACCATCGGCAATGGCCGTGTGATGGGCATGATCTTCGAGAAATCCTCGACCCGCACCCGCGTTTCCTTCGAGTCCGGCATGGCACAGATGGGAGGACACGCGCTGTTCCTGTCGCCACGCGACACCCAGCTCGGGCGTGGCGAGCCGCTCGAGGACACCGCGCGCGTGCTGTCGTCGATGGTCGACATCGTGATGATCCGCACCTTCGCGCACACCATCGTCGAGCGCTTTGCCGCCTGTTCGCGCGTACCGGTGATCAACGGGCTGACCGATGACTTCCACCCCTGCCAGCTGCTGGCCGACGTGCAGACCTTCGTCGAACACCGGGGCAGCATCCGTGGCCGGCAGGTGGCGTGGATCGGCGACGGCAACAACATGTGCCAGTCGTATATCAATGCCGCACGGCAGTTCGACTTCGAGTTGCGCATCGCCTGCCCGGAAGGATACGAGCCGCGCGAGGATCTGCTGCGTGCCAACGCCGATCGCGTCAGCGTGGTGCGCGACCCGCTCGATGCCGCGCGTGGTGCGCACCTGCTCGCCACCGACGTATGGGCCTCGATGGGACAGGAAGCAGAGCAGGAGCGACGCGCTCGCGCATTCGCTGGCTATCGGCTCGAGCGGCGGCTGCTGGACGTGGCGGCACCGGATGCGATCTACCTGCACTGCCTGCCGGCACACCGCGGCGAGGAAATCAGCGCCGAACTGATGGACGCCTCCGATACGGTGATCTGGGACGAGGCCGAGAACCGCCTGCACGCACAGAAGGCACTGGTCGAATTCCTGTTGAACGCGTGACCGCAGGTCGGGTTTCAACCCGGCGGGCGTCCGCGAGGATCGGCACCAAACCGTCGGCATGAATGCCGACCTACGGGACTGCATGAATGCCGACCTACGGGACTGCATGAATGCCGACCTACGGGGGCGCGAACACCACGCGGAACACGTCGTCGTAGCGCTTCGCGAAGTGCACCTCCAGGCCCTCGCGCAGGTAAGCCGGCAGCTCCGTGAAATCCTTGCGATTCGCCTCCGGCAGCACCAGCTCGCCGATGCCGACGCGCCGGGCCGCGATCACCTTCTCGCGAATGCCGCCAACCGCCAGCACCTGCCCGGTCAGCGTGAGTTCCCCGGTCATCGCCAGCGCGCGGGTCGGGGCCTTGCCACGTGCCAGCGAGATCAACGCCGTCGCCATCGTGACGCCGGCACTCGGTCCGTCCTTCGGCGTCGCACCCTCGGGCACGTGCAGGTGCACGAAGGATTCGTCGAAGAACTGCGGATCCGCGCCGTATCGAACCAGGTGCGACATCGCGTAGCTGTAGGCGATTTCGGCTGACTCACGCATCACCTCACCGAGCTTGCCGGTGAGTTTGAAGCCTCGCGTCAGCGTATGCACCCGCGTCGCCTCTACCGGCAGCGTCGCACCACCGAGCGCGGTCCACGCCAGTCCGGTGACCACACCGACCCCGCGCAAGGGTTTCTCCTTTGTGAACACCGGCGCACCGAGCATCTGTTCGACCTCGGCACGCCCGATGCGCAGTCGTGCCGCAGGGTCGTCGAGCAGCTTCACCACGCTCTTGCGCACCAGCGCGGCCAGGCGCTTCTCGAGGTTGCGCACGCCCGCCTCGCGCGCGTAGCCATCGATCACGTGGCGCAGCGCTGCATCCGCAATACGCAGCCGCACCGGCTTCACGCCGGCACGCTCGAGCTGGCGCGGCCAGAGGTGGTTCTTCGCGATCACGAGTTTCTCTTCGGCGATGTAGCCGGCGAGCCGGATCACCTCCATGCGATCGCGCAACGGCGCCGGGATCGTATCGAGCTGGTTCGCGGTGCACACGAACAGCACCTTCGACAGATCGACACGCAGATCGAGGTAGTGGTCGAGGAAATCGGCGTTCTGCTCCGGGTCCAGCGCCTCGAGCAGCGCCGACGCCGGATCACCGTGATAGGAGCCGCCGATCTTGTCGATCTCGTCGAGCATGATCACGGGGTTGGCAACCTTGACCTGCTTCAGCGCCTGCACGAACTTGCCCGGCATCGCACCGATGTAGGTCCGGCGGTGGCCCTTGATCTCGGCCTCATCGCGCATGCCGCCGACGCTGAAGCGATAGAACTCGCGCCCCAGCGCGTTGGCGATCGAACGCCCGATCGATGTCTTGCCGACACCGGGCGGACCGACCAGCAGGATGATCGAACCACTGATCCCGCCACGGTGCGCACCGACCGCGATGAATTCCAGGATACGATCCTTCACATCCGCCAGGCCGTCGTGGTCGCGCTCGAGCACTGCCCGCGCGTGCGCCAGATCGAGCTTGTCCTTCGAGTGCACTCCCCACGGTACCGAGGTCGCCCAGTCGAGGTAATTGCGCGTCACGCCGTACTCGGGCGAACCGGTCTCGAGGATGGCCAGCTTGTCGAGCTCGTCGCGAATGCGCTCCAGCGCGTACTCCGGCACCTGCAGCCCGGCAAGCCGTGCCTCGAACTTCTCGACATCGGCGCTGCGGTCATCCTTGGACAGCCCCAGCTCCTGCTTGATCACCTTCAACTGTTCGCGCAGGAAGAACTCGCGCTGGCGCTCGTTCACGGTCTGGTTGACCTGGCTGCTGATGCGGTCCTGCAGGCGTGCGACCTCGATTTCCTTCTTCAGCAGCGGCAGCACCTTGTGCATGCGTGCCAGCACCGGCAGCGTCTCGAGTATGTCCTGCAGCTCGCGCCCTTCCGCACTGGTCAGCGTCACCGAGAAATCGGTGAGTGGCGAAGGATCTTCCGGACTGAAACGCAGCAGATAATGCTTCAGCTCCTCGTGGTAGAGCGGGTTCAGCGGCACCAGCTCCTTGATCGCGCCGGCCAGCGCCATCGCATACGCGCGCGTCTCGTCGTTGCGCTCGAGCTCGTCCTTCGGATACTCGACCTGCACCACATAAGGCGGCGTGCGGTTGATCCAGCGCCGGATGCGCGCCCGGCCCAGACCCTGCGCAAGGAACTGCAGTCGCTTGCCGTCCCCGGAGGCGCTCAGCAGCCGCACCGCACAGCCGATCAGTGGAATGTCGTCCGCCTTGACCGTGGTGGTGTCGTCGGTATCGACGAAGAACAGGCCCATGATCTTGTGATCGGCTTGCGCGACGCGCTGAACCGTATCACCCCACGCGGCGGCATCGGCCATCATCGGCTGGATCTGGGCCGGCATGAATGGCCGTGTCGTCACCGGCATCAGGTAGAGAATCTCGGGCAGTGCGAGGTCCGGCAGCGCAAGCTCGGTGCCTGATCCGCGTCCCGTATCGCTGCCGTGCTGTTCGCTCATGGGGCTTTCTCCTGGATTCACCCGATATATGAGGCTTGGCGTAGACTAAATCAACCACTGCGAGCGCAGCGCGCTCGCGGGCTCACCAACCGCGGAGGTGCGCCATGGGACGTTACGTGATCACCGGCGGCAGCGGATTCATCGGGCAGGCACTGTGCAGGCGCCTCGCCACGACGGGTGCGACGATCGAGGTGTTGAGTCGCGATCCTGCACGCGCCGCACGCGTGCTGCCGAGCGGCACACATATCGTGAGCCGGCTCGAGGATCTGCGGCACGAAGTGCCGATCGACGCGGTCGTGAACCTGGCTGGCGAACCGATCGCAGACCGGCGCTGGACGGCGACGCGCAAGCAGCGGCTGCGTGACAGCCGGATCGCGGTGACCGATGCACTCGTCGACTGGATGCGCGAGCTCGACCCACGCCCCGGCACCCTGCTCAGCGCATCCGCCGTGGGCTTCTACGGCGACCAGGGTGACGTTGCCGTGACCGAAGGCAGCCCCCCGCACGAGGAATTCACGCACGAACTCTGCGCCGACTGGGAACAAAGCGCCTCGCGTGCGCGCGCGCTCGGCATACGGGTGACGATCGCGCGCATCGGCCTGGTGATCGGCCCCGACGGAGGCTTCCTGCAGCGTCTGCTGCCGGCGTTTCGCTTCGGACTGGGTGGTCCGATCGGCAGCGGCCGGCAATGGATGAGCTGGATTCACCGCGACGATCTGCTGTCGCTGTTCGAATGGTTGCTGACACACCGGAACGTGGTCGGCGTGTTCAATGCCACCGCGCCGAATCCGGTGACCAGCGCGCAGTTTGCACACACGCTGGGGCGCGTGCTGCATCGCCCCGCGCTGCTGCCACTGCCGGAATTTGTGCTGCGCACGGCATTCGGCGAGATGTCGCGTCTGCTGCTGACCGGCCAGCGCGTGCTGCCGGCACGCGCGCTCGATGCCGGCTTCACGTTCCGTTTCCCGGACCTCGAGTCCGCGCTCCGCGACGCCCTGTAGGTCGGCATTCATGCCGACGATGCCGGCTCACCGGTCTGGCTGAAGCCCGACCTACGCCGGATCGCTCTCGCGCAACACCTGCACATGCACATCGACGCTGCGCGCCAGCGCGTCGACGTCGTAACCGCCTTCCAGCACCGACACGATGCGCCCGTTTGCGTGACGGCACGCGACATCGGCAACCAGCTCCGTCACCCAGCGAAAATCGGTTTCGTGCAGCTCCAGTCCGCCGAGCGGATCACGCGCGTGCGCGTCGAATCCGGCCGATACGAACAGCAGTTGCGGCGCATGGGCATCGAGTCGCTTCAGCCACTGCGCCTCGACACGACGGCGGAATTCGGCGCTGGCACAGCCCTCGTCGAGTGGCGTGTTGACGATATTCGGACGATCGACGTCGAACATCCGATACGGATAGAACGGATGCTGGAAGCTCGAGCAGACCAGCACGCGCGGGTCTTCCATGAAGATGTCGACCGTGCCGTTGCCGTGGTGCACGTCGAAATCGACCACCGCAACACGCTCGAGCCCGGCAGCCAGCGCCTCGTGCACGCCGACTGCCACGTTGTTGTGGAAGCAGAACCCCATCACACGCGCATGCTCGGCATGATGTCCGGGCGGGCGCACCGCACAGAAGGCGTTCGTGAGGCTGCCGCTCATGACCGCGCGCACCGCCGCAGTGGCGGCACCGGCAGCGCGCGCTGCGGCATCCAGCGTGAATTCGTTCAGCGCGGTATCGGGATCCGCCCACGCCAGGCCTTGTTGCGGCAGCAGGCGCTCGAGCATGGCCAGGTAGTGTTCCGGATGCGCGCGCAGGAGCGCTTCGCGCTCGACGACGGGTGCCTCGTGCTGCACGAGTTCCGAGAACAGCCCCGAAGCACGCAGGAAATCGAAGATCGAAGCCAGTCGCTGCGGTGACTCCGGATGCGACTCGCCCATCTGATGGCGCGCGCACAGTTCGTGGGTGAAAAGACCGGTGGCCACGGCTGATCTCGCTGTTCATGTTCATGCCGGAGCATACTACGGCGACGGCATGAGGGGAGGTTGTGGCGTGCGCGAAGAAATGATCCAGGTGATCGAGGATCATATGCGAGACACCTGCACGGAGGTTGGTCGCCACGCCCTGTCACCACGCGTCATCGACGCCCTGCGCAGGGTGCCGCGCGAACGCTTCGTGCCGCCCGGACTGGCGCGGCGGGCGTACGGTGATTCACCGCTGCCGATCGGTCACGGACAGACGATCTCGCAGCCTTTCATCGTGGCGCTGATGACGGAACTGCTGGACACCCGCCCCGACGATCGCGTGCTCGAGATCGGCAGCGGCTCGGGCTACCAGGCCGCAATCCTCGCGGAGCTCGTGCGCGAGGTCTACGGCATCGAGATCGTGGCGGAACTGGCGCAGCGGGCCGCGCAGGTGCTGCGCGAACTCGACTACCGCAACGTCACGCTGAAGTGCGGCGACGGCTGGCACGGCTGGCCCGAACACGCGCCTTTCGACGGCATCATGGTCACGGCGGCAGGAGCCGGCGTTCCCGACCCGCTGCTGCGCCAGTTGCGTACCGGCGGCAAGCTGGTGCTGCCCGTGGAAGACAGCGCAGGATGGCAGAGCCTCGACGTGATCGAACGCACCGGTGAAGACACGTTCCATACACACCACACGATTGCGGTTCGCTTCGTGCCATTGACCGGAAGGCACTGAGGCACCGCCGACGTATACTGCAGACAGCCGACGGAGAACACACCGCATGCTTGCTGCAGCCGCATTGACGGGCGACACCGACCCGATGCACTCGCCACGACGCAACCCGCATCCCGCTGCTGCGGACACATCGCACGCGTTCGCACAGCAGATTGCGGCGTTCTATCCCTATTCCTCGCCGCCACCACCGCGCACCGATGACGCACTGCGCACCGGCGGCACACGCGGCCCCGAACCGGTGGCGCGTCATTCCGGACTCCCGCAACGCCGTCACGGCCGCGGTGCGGGTTAACGTACCGTAACGCGACGTCAACCGGGACGCCATCCACCACCGCATATCGTCGCGCGGATTCACGCGCCACACCGCTGTCGTGGCAACAGATTGCGCTCCATCCAGCAGGGGAAATGTCGATGTCGATCTATGCACCGGTAGTGAAGGAAGGCGAATCGCGACGCGTACTCGCGCTGCGCAGCCCCATCGATCTGGCACCGATCGGTGAACTCGTGTGCGCGAACCGCGACGACGTGCACGCAGCCGTTGCACGCGCACACGCGGCCCAGTCCACCTGGGCCGCGAAGAGCTTCGACGAGCGCGCCGCATACATGCAGCGCGCGCTGCACGTGCTGCTGGCACGCCAGGACGAGATCATCGACACCGTGGTACGCGAGACCGGCAAGGCGCGCCTCGATGCCATGAGCATGGAGATCTTCGCGGCTGCCGACTCGCTGTGCTATTACGCAAAGAACGCCGGAAAGTTCCTGAAGCCGCAGAGAAAGCGCGTACACGGGCTGCTCGGCATCGCGAAGCAGTTGCGCATCGTCTACCGCCCGCTCGGTGTGATCGGCGTGATCACGCCGTGGAACGCCCCGTTCGTGCTCGCGATGAACCCCAGCGTGCAGGCGCTGATGGCGGGCAACGCGGTGGTGCTGAAGGGCTCCGAGGTAACACCGTATTCCACGCGACTGGTCGAGGACATCTTCCGCGAGGCGGGACTGCCGGACGGGTTGCTGCAGGTGCTGATGGGCGACGGCGAGACCGGCGCACACCTCGTCGACTCTGCGATCGACAAGATCGCGTTTACCGGCAGCGTGCGTACCGGGCGACTGATCGCCGAAGCCTGTGGGCGACGCCTGGTGCCCTGCACGCTGGAACTCGGTGGCAAGGACGCGATGATCGTGTGCGAGGACGCGGACCTCGACCGTGCGGCGGCCGGTGCGATCGTCGGCTCATGCATGAACACCGGCCATTACTGCTGTGGCACCGAGCGCATCTACGTCGTCGAGCCGGTCTACGATGCGTTTCTGGCCAAGGTCGTCGAAGGTACGCGCAAGCTTCGCCAGGGGTCCTCGCTTGGCTTCGAGGAAGACGTGGGCGCGGTGTTCTGGGATCGCCAGATGGCGATCATCGAGGAACATGTGGCCGATGCACGTGCGAAGGGTGCAACGGTCCACGTCGGCGGCCGACGCAACCCGGACCTGCCCGGACTGTACTACGAGCCGACCGTGATCAGCGGTGTCGACTCGGGAATGCAGATCATGCGCGAAGAGACCTTCGGCCCTATCCTGTGCGTACAGAAGGTGCGCGATGTCGAGGAGGCGCTGCGCCTCGCGAACGACTCACCCTACGGGCTGAACGGCAACGTGTGGACGCGCGACAAGCAGAAGGGCTTTGCGATCGCCACGCGCATGGATACCGGCTCGGTGTCGGTCAACGACATGGCGATGTCCTACGGGGTGCCGGCAGCACCGTTCGGCGGGCGCAAGGAAAGCGGTATAGGACAGGTCAACGGCGAGGTCGGCCTGCGCGGCTACTGCCACGCGATGCCGGTCGTGATCGACCGCTTTGGCGGCAAGGAACTGCCGAGCGCCTATCCGTACACGCTGAAGAAGGCCGAAGGCATGCGCAAGCTGATGAGCTTCCTCTGGACCACGCCGCTCGGTCGCTGGCTGTCCTGACGACAGAGCGCTTTCCGTCGGGTTGAAACCCGACCTACGACCGCAGGTCGGCATGCATGCCGACAGGGCACGCACCATACCCGTCGGGTTGAAACCCGACCTACGAACGCAGGTCGGCATGCATGCCGACAGGGCACACACCTTTCCCGTCGGGTTGAAACCCGACCTACACGGTAAGGCGTTCGCGCAGTTCGCGGCGTGCTTCGGCACCCACACCGAGTGCCTGTTCGAGGAAATGCTCGAGCGTACCGTAATCCTCGCGGATCGCCGCAAGCGCGGCTTCGATGTATTCCCTCCGCGCCTGCATCATCGGCATCATCATGTCGACGTCGAGCACGCGCCCGGAATGACCCGAGTATTTGCGCTGCACGCGCGCGAGTTCCCGCTCTATCGGAAAGTAGCGCCCGGACAACAGGTAGTCGGCGACGATCGCCTGTTCGGGAACCCCCAGCGCGGCCAGGATCATTGCGGCGCCAAAGCCCGTACGGTCCTTGCCGGCCGCGCAGTTGATCATGAACGCACCTTCCGCCAACGCGAGCAGCTCCTCGAACATGCGCCGGAACTGCAGGGTGTGATGACGCACGAACTCGCGATTCGCATCCTCCATGAACGCAGCCATTTCGGCGGGATCCACACCGCCCTCGGCAAGACGCTCGAAGAACGACGTCGAACTGCCCGGATCGATCGTGACGCTGACGACGCGCGTAGTGACGGGCAGCCGTGGCGGCTCGAGGTGATGTTCGTCCAGGCGGCGGAAATCGCAGCACACACGAATGTCGAGTCCATCGAGATACGCGACGTCGCGCTCGCTGAGCGCGTCCGTATGCCCCGAACGGAACAGCCGCCCCCAGCCAACCCGACGCCCGCTCTCGGTACGATAGCCCCCGAGGTCACGAAAGTTCGTACCGGCATCGAGCGGCAGGGCGCGTTCGGCGGCAGTGACCGCCTCGCCACGTGTCGGGCGCAGGTGAAAGTAGCGCCGCCGGCGCCCGGGCCCGCCCGCGACACGCACCCCGGAGTGCGCGGCACGCACCACGGGTTCACTGCCGGCAGCAAGTTCCGGCGCAGTTCCCATGCTCACGTCGACATCGTGGTTGCTGAACTCGTCGGTCCAGGTGAGCAGATAATCACCCTCGGGCGTGCGTGCAACGTGTACGGGAAATGCGTCGTCGATCGACATGTAGTCTCCGCCAGGTATCCTCACCACGAGTCCGCAGGCTGCAAGCCTGCACGGCACGAGTATAACTGCATTGACGCCAGGCCAGCGGAACGGAAAGATGGGCGGCGCCGACACGCCACGCCAGCGCTTGCCTGTCAACGGTCAACGGTCAACGGTCAACGGAGCCAGTGCGATAGAAACGCAAACTCGCAAGGAAGGTCGTCGCGGCGTGTTGCATGCAGTCGACGCATTCGCATTCTCGATGCAGGGGCTGCGCACTGCGTGGCGGCAGGAGACGGCTTTCCGTCTGGAGTGCGCCATGCTGGTACCGCTGGCACCGCTCGCTTTCGTGCTCGCGCACGATGCGGTGGAACTGGTGCTGCTGCTCGGTTCCTGCGGACTCGTACTGCTGGCCGAGATGTTCAATTCAGCCATCGAGCGGGTGGTCGATCGCATCAGTACCGAGACGCACCAGCTTTCCGGCGAAGCGAAGGATTTCGGCTCTGCCGGGGTGTTCATCGCGATGATGCTGGTGCTGCTGGCCTGGCTTGCGATCGCCTGGCAGAACCTGGGGCCGGCTTCCTGAACCGGGATTCCCGCGGCTGGAGCCACTGTCCGTCGGGCTGAAGCCCGCCCCACGACCTGCGCAGGTCGGCATTCATGCCGACTCGAATGTCGGATTGAAATCCAACCTACACCGGTTGGCGTTCGGATTCGTAGGTCGGCATTCATGCCGACGTGCATGCACCAATCCCCAGCGGGCTCTCTGGCTGAAACCCGGGGCGCGTCAAATGCAAAGACCGGCGCAGGGCCGGTCTTCGTTATATATGATCGCTTCCCGCACGGCGCGGGAACATCGGTGCGAATCAGGCGGCCTTCTGCGCCAGCACCTTGATCTGCCCGTTCAGACGGCTCTTGTGCCGCGCGGCCTTGTTCTTGTGAATGATGCCCTTGTCTGCCATGCGGTCGATCACCGGCACGGCGGCAATGTAGGCAGCCTGAGCCTTCACGGCATCACCCTCCCGGATGGCTGCGATCACGCGCTTGATGGACGTGCGCACCATCGAACGGAAGCTGGCGTTGTGTTGGCGGCGCTTTTCAGCCTGACGCGCGCGCTTTCTTGCCTGCACGGTGTTTGCCACGTTGAATCCTCGAAATACGGAGCTTGAAAAAGGACGCGGGATTATTCCGACTCACCCCGGATGTGTCAAGGCAACGGGAAATTTGCACGTCATCAACAGAGCACCAGGTTGTCGCGATGGATCATCTCCTCACCGTCGCAATACCCCAGTTCCTCCTGGATGCGCCTGGTCGGCAGCCCCATGATGCGCCGCGCCTCGGCGGCACTGTAGTTCATCAATCCCTTGGCAACGTCGCGCCCATCCGGCCCCGAACACACCACCAGCTCACCACGCGTGAAATCCCCGTGCACTTCGCGCACCCCGACCGGCAGCAGGCTACGCCCCGATTCGCGCAACACGCGCACCGCACCCTCGTCGAGCACCAGTCTTCCACGCACCTGCAGCTGTCCCGCCAGCCAGCGCTTGCGCGCGGCAAGCGGCGCCTCGCTGGTATGCAGCCAGGTACCGAGCTCCTCGCCTGCGGCGACACGCAGCAACACCCGTTCGGCGCGCCCACCGACGATCACGGTCTCCGCACCCGAACGCGCGGCGATGCGTGCTGCGCGCACCTTCGTGATCATGCCGCCGCGACCGAACTCCGTACCGCTGCCACCGGCCATCTGCTCGAGCGCCTGGTCGTTGGCGTCTGCGTCGTGCACCAGCGGGGCCTGCGGATCCCGGCGCGGGTCACGTGCAAACAACCCCGGCTGGTCGGTCAGGATCACCAGCACGTCGGCTTCGATCAGATTCGCGACCAGCGCACCCAGGGTATCGTTGTCACCGAAACGGATCTCGTCGGTCGCCACGGTGTCGTTTTCGTTGATCACCGGCACCACACCGAGTTCGAGCAGCGTCTTCAGCGTGCTGCGCGCATTCAGATAGCGCTGGCGGTTGCCGAGATCATCGTGCACCAGCAGTATCTGCGCCGTACGCAACCCGTGCTCGTGGAAAAACGTCTCGTAGGTCTGGACCAGACCCATCTGCCCGACTGCAGCCGCTGCCTGCAGCCGATGAATCTCCGCCGGACGGGCACTCCAGCCAAGCCGCGCCATGCCCTCTGCGACGGAACCCGAGGACACCAGCACCACCTCGATGCCGCGCGCACGCAGCTCGGCCATCTGGGCGACCCAGTCCGCGATCGCCTCACGATGCAAGCCGCGTCCGCCGTCGGTGAGCAGCGTGCTGCCGATCTTGATCACCCAGCGTCGCGCACGGGTGAGTTCACCCCTGGCTCTCATGCGCGGTACTCCACCTCGACATCGAACTCATCGTCATCGCCAGCGGCATCATCACCTGCCTCGGTCGAGCCCTTGCGCGCCAGGCGTCTGGCCTCGGCCAGCGCTGCGATACGCTCGCGCGCCTCGACCTGCATGCGTCGCTGCAACTCCTGCTCGGCTGCTGCAAGTTCCGGATCATCTTCCTCGCGCCGACGCTGTTCCTCGATATGCGTCATCATGCGTGCACAAAGCGCCTCGGTACCGTCAGCCGCAAGTGCCGAGATGCGGAACGCCGGACCACGCCAGCCGAGCCGCGCGATGATGTCGTCACAGACAGCACTCATTTCCTCGAGTGGCAACAGATCGGTCTTGTTCAGTACCAGCCACCGCTCACGCTCCGCCAGCGTGGCGCTGAAACGCAGCAGCTCACGTTCGATGGCGCGCACGGACTCCACCGGATCGGAACCATCCAGCGGCTGCACATCGACCAGGTGCAGCAACAACCGCGTTCGCGTGAGATGCTTCAGGAAGCGCACTCCCAACCCGGCTCCCTCCGAAGCACCCTCGATCAGCCCGGGGATGTCGGCAATCACGAAACTGCGGTGCTGCGCGATGCGCACCACGCCGAGATTCGGCACCAGCGTCGTGAACGGGTAATCCGCAACCTTCGGACGTGCCGCCGAGACTGCGCGAATGAAAGTCGACTTGCCGGCGTTCGGCAGCCCGAGCAGCCCCACATCGGCAAGCAGCTTGAGCTCGAGCCGCAGGCTGCGCGCCTCGCCATCGGAGCCGGGCGTGCTCTGACGCGGGGCGCGGTTCGTGCTGGACTTGAAGCGCGTGTTGCCGAGACCATGAAAGCCACCCTGCGCGACGAGCAGACGCTGCCCGGAGGCGGTCAGATCACCTATCACCTCGCCGGTGTCCTCGTCCATCACGGTGGTGCCTACCGGAACCGGCAGCACGAGGTCCTCCCCGCTCCTGCCGGTACAGTTGGCGCCAGACCCCGCCTTGCCGTTCGCGGCGCGAAACTGCCGCGTGTAGCGATAATCGACCATGGTGTTCAGCGCAGCATCGGCCAGCAACCAGATACTGCCGCCATCACCACCGTCGCCACCGTCCGGGCCACCGAACGGCACGTACTTCTCGCGGCGGAAGCTGACACAGCCGTTGCCGCCATTGCCGGCGTGCACACGAATCGCGACTTCATCGACGAACTTCATAAACAAAAACCCCGCCGTGGCGGCGGGGTCCTCTGCGATCGCCTGCGGCTCAGGCCGGGACGATGTTGACCTTCCTGCGGCTGAACGGACCCTTCACGGTGAACTCGACGCGACCATCGGCCTTCGCGAACAGCGTGTGGTCCTTGCCCAGGCCGACATTCACGCCGGGATGGAACTGCGTGCCGCGCTGACGAACGATGATGTTGCCGGCCTTCACGACCTGGCCCCCAAAGCGCTTCACGCCGAGGCGCTTGCTCTCGGAGTCACGCCCGTTACGGGTACTGCCACCTGCCTTCTTGTGAGCCATGAAACTACTCCTCGATGCTTAGCCTGCGTTGATACCGGTGATCCTGACCGCCGTGTACCACTGCCGATGACCGGTCTCACGCTTGTAGTGCTTGCGGCGGCGGAACTTGATGATCCGTACCTTGTCGTGGCGGCCATGACCAAGCACCTCGGCCGCAACCGTGCTGCCGGATACGAACGGGGCGCCGATCTTCACATCGGCGCCACTGCCCACGAGCAGCACACGGTCGAAGCTGACGGTGTCACCGGTGGCAACCTCGAGCTTCTCCAGCTTCAGCACTTCACCTTCCTGCACGCGGTGCTGCTTGCCACCGCTCTCGATCACTGCATACATTGATCACCACTCCGTTGTCGCGCCTTTCTGCGGTTGTGATTTACCCGTCGGGGCTTGTCGGCGAAGATTCGCCGGGGCATCCAGGCACCCCCGGGCGCCGTGCCGGAGGTTTGTTCAGGGCCGCGCATTCTAGGCCATGCACGCGTAGCCCGGCAACGGGCATCACGCCGTGTGCCGGTGGTGATTTTGTACAGTCCGGGCCCGCACCTTGGACCACCAGTCCTGACGCACCCCGCAACCACAGCGATTTGACAGCCACCCGTGCGGTTTCTAGCATGCCGACGCGTTCCGCCAAGCAAAGCCGCGAGCACCCGATGGACTACATTTGCCCGGAGATCCAGCCCGACTTTGCCGCCGTCAACCATCTGGTGATCCAGCGACTGCACTCCGAGGTGATGCTGGTCGAGAGCATCGGTCACTACATCGTCGAAGGTGGCGGCAAGCGCATGCGCCCACTGATCACCGTGCTCGCTGCGCGCGCTCTCGGCTATGACGGTGTGCGCCACGTCGACCTGGCGGCAGTGATCGAGTTCCTGCACACCGCCACGCTGCTGCACGATGATGTGGTCGATGTTTCCGCACTTCGCCGCGGACGCGCCACCGCCAACGCGAACTGGGGCAATGCCCCGAGCGTGCTGGTCGGCGATTTCATCTATTCCCGCGCCTTCCAGGTACTGGTCGACATCGGCGACATGGATATCCTGCGCCTGGTCTCCGACACCACCAACCTGATCGCCGAGGGCGAGGTGGAACAACTCGCGCGTGCGGGCGATCCGGCCACCACGGAGGCGCAGTACCTGCAGGTGATTCACAAGAAGACTGCCGTGTTGTTCGCTGCCGCGGCCGAAGGCGCGGCGATCCTCGCCGGCGCAGACACGATCACGCGCCGAGCGATGCGCGACTACGGCCTGCATCTCGGGCTCGCGTTCCAGCTGATCGACGACGTACTCGACTACACGGGCGATCCCGCCATCATGGGCAAGAACCTCGGGGACGACCTTGCCGAAGGCAAGCCGACCTTACCGCTGATCCATGCGCTGGCGACCGCCACACCCGAACGCGCGAGCGTGGTACGCGAAGCCATTCTGCGACGGGATGCCACCCGTCTCGCCGATGTGGGCGAGACGGTGCGCCTGTGCGGGGCGCTCGAATACACCACGGAACGTGCGAAGATGCATCGCGACCGTGCGGTACAGGCACTGGATGGGGTCGCCACATCGCCGTTTCGCGACAACCTGCTGCAGATCGCCGACCTGTCAGTCGCACGTCAGGGTTAGCACCACACACCCCGGCGCAGGTCACCTGCAAACCGCACGCTCTGTATACTAGGCATCGACCCCACCGCGTGGTATTCGACTGGATGAGCAACGAGCAAACGAACGTCGGCACGCCAGCCACCGACACGAAGACCCGCCGTGCACTTCTTGCCGAGATCGCCCAGATCGCGCTCGACAGTCTGCGAACGCTGTTCGACAGCACGTTCAGCGCGTGTGACGACGTTTTTTTCGATCTCGCCAGCCGCGCACACAGCAACGCGGACCAGGCACACTATTTCGAATCCCTGCGCGAAATTCGCGTGCAGAAGAGCCGGGTCCAGACCAACTTCCTGGCGCTGATCGACCGGGCATTCACCGCCATCGATCGCCCACCGGAACCCCAGCCGACGACGGGTGGGGATGATGCATCCGAGCCGGCACTCGAGCTGGTGTCGCACGAACAGATGGAGATCACCGCCCTCAGCACGGACATGGTCACGCGCGCGCGCAACGAGTGGCAGGACGAGCTGTTCCAGATACGCGATCGCCTGCAGGCGATCAGCCGGCCGTTTGCGGAACATGTGAGCCCCCTCGATCCGGAAACGATCACCAGCGCATTCATCGAAGCGGCGAAACCCATCGTCGTCAGCATCGACATCCGCAAGATCATCCTGCGTCAGTTCAACCAGCAGGCGCTGATGCACCTCGATCGGCTCCTCGACCCGGTCAACGAGCGGCTGATTGCTGCCAACGTGCTGCCCGAGCTCGGCCAACAGCGCCGCCGGCGCATCAAGAAGAGCCCGTCCACGCCGCAACGATCAGCAGCCGCCGATCCCGCGGCAGACCCGGGTGCGCAGCCCGGAACAGTCAGCGGCGATTCCGGACTGGCCGGCATGGGGATACCCGAAGCCGACCGCGAGATGCGCGAGCTGGCGCAGGTGCTGAAACGACTGCACGACGGCGGCATCCGCCTGCCGATGCTGCAAGCGATGCCGGTACAGCCAGCCAGCAGCACCACCCCCGCGATACCGCGTGACGAGTTGCTGTCGCTGCTCGCCGAAGTGAAGCTCACGCCCGGGGACGAGACAGAGGCCGCGACAGTGCCTCTCGACATCCGCAGCGCGATCGCGTCGATCGTGGCAAACCGGGGACAGATCGCACTCGCTCAGACCGACGAGGACATCATCAACGTCGTTGCGATGTTCTTCGACATCATCCTCGACGATCGCAACCTGCCACTCGAGATCCAGGCACTGGTCAGCCGGCTGCAACTGCCGATACTGAAGGTTGCGCTGAGAGATCGTGCATTCTTCACTGATCGCAAGCACCCCGCGCGCCAGCTCATCAACGAAATCGCACGCACCAGCATCGGCTGGGAAGCAAGCAACAAGGACCAGCAGGACGCCCTGTTCATCCGCCTGACCGAACTCGTCGAAATGGTGCTGCACGACTCGAACGACGGCAGTGACATCTTCGAAAAGTGTCTGAACGATCTCATGGACTTCATCGCGAAGCAGGATGCGCACGCGAGCAAGCAGGAACAGCGCACGCGCGAACGGACAGCCGCGCGTACACGCACTGCACACGCGCGCGAGGTGGTGAACACGCTGCTGAACGAGCGACTGGAAGGTGCCGCGCTCGCCCCCGACATCACCGACTTCCTGGTGAACGACTGGCAACGCGTCATGCTCCAGCGTCACCTCAAGTACGAAACGCAGAGCCCGGAGTGGCAGGAAGCGATACAGATCCTCGACGACCTGGTCTGGGCCGGGCAAGCACATCCAGGACCCGAGGCGAGGGCTCGACTGAGCGAACTGGTGGGCCGCCTGCGCCCGCGCATCGCAGCGGTGCTGGAAGACGCCGGAACCGACCTCGGCCGTGGCGGAGCGGCGCTGAAACAGGTGACGGCAGCACTTGCAAGGATTCACGCCGGACAGGTCGATGCCGCCGCCACCAGGCCGCTGTCGGAAGAACAACGTCAGCGCATCGAACCGGTACAGGCCGCGAAACCGTGGCAGGAAATGACGGCGGTCGAACGGCAGATGGTACGCCAGCAGCAGTTGCTCGACGAGCATCTCTCCAAGGTCGACGCGCTCGAAGTCGGCACCTGGCTGCAATACGACGATCTGCGCAGCGGTGTCAGCCGCCGCTGCAAGCTCACGGCCAGGCTCGCCGAGACCGACACCTTCGTGTTCGTGAACCGTATGGGAGCAAAAGTGTACGAAAAGCCGCGCAAGGCCTTCGCCTACGATCTGCAGATGGGTTACGCGCGCGTTCTCGAAACGCGACCGTTCTTCGATCGCACGCTGGAGCGCATCACGTCGAATCTGCGCAAGCTCGCGGAAACCTGAGCTTGCTGCGCGCCGCGGCAGCTCTATCCTGGCTGCGCCTCAGACCGTGGGCACCCGGTTCATCACCAGACCGACGAGCCGCTCGCTGCCGATCACATCGATCGCGCGGCGCGCGGTCGTGGAGCTCGAACTCCCGTACGGCACGACCAGTACCGTGCCATCCAGCCAGTCGAGCAGCGGCTGCAGCGCCTGCAGCGCATCCACCTCCGGCAGATCCAGCACGATGAAACGGTCGCTGTAACGGGCACGCGCAGCACTCAGCAATTGCTGCATCCGCTCGCCGCACAGAGCCTGCGCACCGGCAGCGTCATGACCGAACGGAATCGCACGCATGCGCGCCACCCCGGGCGCGTAGACGATATCGTCCACATGCAGCTCGGACTGCACCAGGTAGTCGCACAGCCCGACTTCCGGCGGCGGCAGGAGCATGCGCGCAAGCGGGGTACGATGCGGATTGCACTCCACGAGCAGGGAGGTGCGGCGAAAATCGTTTGCGAGTGCAACAGCGGTATTCATCGCCACATAGCTCGCGCCCACACCGCGGGAAAGGCCGGTGACACCGATCATGAAGTTCGGCTCCGCGCAGTGCGCCATGAGCTCCTTCACCAGATCGTTGAAGCGTGCCAGGGTGCTCTCGTTGCGCGTCAGCGGATGCACCACCCGCAACAACTCGAACTCGACGTCCTTGAGGCGCGAGACCTCCGTCATTTCGGTGATGCGCGCCCGGTTGGCACCGATGATCTCGTTCAGCCCAGCGGGTTCGACCGGATCGCTCACGTACAAGCCTCCCGCATGAAGGTACGCCCTCAGACCAGCAGCAGATACGCCGCACAGGCCGTCATACCGACCAGCGCAACCAGCATGGAGCCGACCCGACGCAGGGTGGCGAGCGGATCACGCGTGGAATCACGCCAGACCGGCAGCTCCACCAGTGCGCGCACCTGCAGGCGGTCGGCAAGAAGCGCGAGATTCCTGGTCTCGTGCCGGATCATGCAGGCTGCGAACAGCCGCAGCAAAACCACCACGCAACCGCCTGCAGCCGCCAGCCCTACCACTTGCCCGGACGTGAGCCCGCGCACAAGCTCGGGTTCGGACCGCGAACCGACGAGCGTGAACGGCAATTGAGGTGACTCACGCGCCATGCGCGCCGTATGCGCGTCGAGTTGCTCGCGCGCGCCCGCAACGACTCTGGCTGCCGTCTCTCCCGCTTCATTCAACCGCTGGATCTGCTCGTTCTCACCCTGGAGGCGCAGCAGCTCCGTACGCGACTCCTCGATCAGGCGCCCCAGATCGGCCGCGCGCCGCGTCGCTGCGACGTTGGCACTGCGCTGGTGGGCAAATTCCTCGCGCGCACTCTCGCGACGGGCGACCAGCGCGGCATACTCGACACGCTGGCTCTCCTGCTCCTGCTCCTGCACAGACCCTGGCTCCGGCGTACCGACTCCAACCCCGTCGACTTGCATCGCCCCGAGCTCCGTATCGAGTTCGGCAACACGGGCTTGCAGCGCCGCACTGCGGGCATTGCCATCGCGGATCTCGAGCGCCAGCCGTTGCGCTTCCGCCTGCATCCGTCCCAGGCGCGCGGCGACCGTCGTATCACCGCCTGCCGGCAGCGCTGCCAGCGCCTCGCCGAGTCGATCCCGTGCCGCAGTGTCCTCGGCCTCGGTGCGTTCCAGCACGGCCTGCAACCGCTGCTGTTCGTCTCGCAACACCTGCAAGGCCGCCAGCCTGCGTTCGGTCACGAATGCGTCGACAAGGGTCGGCAATGCCACCCGCAACTCCTGCGGTCTGTCGTTCGCGGCCAGCTCCACCCGCAACTCGGCGCCCACACGCTCCAGGCGCAGCTCCCCGGCTGTGGAGGACCTGGCGAGTCGGCGCAGCCCCTGCTCGGCGTCTGCAATCACATCGGGACCGCTGGCGTCGAAGCGCAGCACGGATTCGACCGTCCAGGTGCGCGGCAGCACGAGCCCGCAAGCCAGAACGACAAAGGCCGTTGCGGTCCACCACAGAGGCAGCGTCCAGCGCAAGCGGGCGTACTCCCGCCGCAGCCTGCCGACGCCGTGCTGATTCATCGTGTTCCTCCGCGCCGGATATCACCAGATACCCGCAGGTGCAGTCTCCGGCGGACAGTATAGATAGCCTCAGCTCACCTCGGCCAGATCGACGCCCTTGATCTCCAGCACCAGGTCGCGCAGGCGTCGATCGGTGTCATCGCGCGGCGTGGCTTCCGCCTGGCGGCGGATGATCGGGCGCGAGCGAATCACTTCCATGATCAGCTCGCAGCTAACCGGCTTCACCTCTTCGGCATAGCCGTACACCAGCGCCATATCGCAGATGTTGTTGATCGCCCGCGGGATGCCACGGCTGTAGTAGTAGACCGCCGCACGGGCGTAGCGATCGAAGAGCTCTTCCTGGCAGCCCGCCACCGCCGCACGATGACGGATGTATTTTTCGGTCGACTCGTAGTCGAGCGGCGTGATGTGGTGTTCGGCCGAGATCCGCTGTGCGAACTGCAACAGTTCCGGCAACGCGATCGTCTGCTGCAACTCCGGCTGCCCCACCAGCACCAGTTGCAGCAACAGCTCGTCGCCGACGTTCATGTTCGACAGCAGTCGCAACTCCTCCAGCATCTGCACATCCATGTTCTGTGCTTCATCGACGACCAGCACCACACGCCGCCCCGCCTTGTGCTCCGCGGCAACGAACTCGAGCAGCCGCCGGTGCATCGTCACGTTGTCGCGATCGCCCAGGTCCAGCCCGTAGGCACCGAGGATCCAGGTCAGCAGATCACCGTAGTTGCGGTGCGTATTCGTGATCACCCCGATCGTGAGGTTGCCTTCCAGCGTGCGCAGCAGGTGGCGGATCAGCGTGGTCTTCCCGGAGCCCACCTCGCCGGTGATCAACGTGAATCCGGCCTGGTTCTGCAGGCCGTATTTCAGCATTGCCAGCGCAATCGCGTGCTGCTTGCTGAGATACATGAATTCAGGGTCGGGGGTCAGGCTGAACGGCTTGCGCGCGAGCCCGTAATACTCGAGGTACATGCAGTGCGATTTCCCGTGGCTACGGCTGGTCGACAACGGATCGGGGGCCAGGATCTGAGGCCGGATCAAACGCTTACACTATAGACTTCGACCGTGAAGGCGCAACTACCGGGGCTGTGCTAGATTTCTGGTCTTCGTTGCAGGCACGAGCTGCTCGCGCCGATCGCGATCGAGCCATCGCGAGCACAAAACCACAGGAATTGCACGCTTCACATGAAAATCATGGTCACCGGCAGCGCCGGCTTCATCGGCAACGCCCTAGCGATCCGACTGCTGGAACGTGGCGACGAGGTACTCGGCGTCGACAACCTGAACGACTACTACGATGTGCGCTTGAAGCACGACCGCCTCGCACGCATTGCGAGCCATTCGAGCTTTCACGAGGCCCGCATCGACCTCGAGAACCTCGAGGCAATGCAGCGCGTGGTCAGCGAGTTCCGGCCACAACGCGTGGTGAACCTCGCGGCACAGGCCGGCGTGCGCTACTCGCTCACGAATCCGCACGCCTATATCTCATCGAACATCCAGGGCTTCATGAACGTGCTGGAGCTCTGCCGCCACCACGAAGTCGAACATCTGGTCTACGCATCGAGCAGCTCGGTGTACGGCGCCAACACCCGCATGCCATTTTCCGTCCACGACAACGTGGATCACCCGGTCAGCCTCTACGCCGCCAGCAAGAAGGCCAACGAGCTGATGGCTCACACGTACAGCCACCTGTACGGCCTGCCGACGACGGGACTGCGCTTTTTCACGGTCTACGGCCCGTGGGGCAGGCCCGACATGGCACTGTTCATCTTCACGCGCAAGATCCTCGCCGGCGAGCCGATCGACGTGTTCAATCACGGCCATCACCAGCGCGACTTCACCTATATCGACGACATCGTCGAAGGCGTGATCCGCACCCTGGATCAGGTTGCGGTACCGGACCCCGGCTGGAGCGGCGACACGCCCGATGCTGCCACGTCGAAGGCACCGTACCGGCTCTACAACATCGGCAGCAACAACCCGGTCGAACTGCTGCGCTATATCGACATCCTCGAGCAATGCCTCGGCCGCAAGGCACAGAAAAACCTGCTGCCACTGCAGCCGGGGGACGTGCCGAACACGTACGCCGATGTCGACGCGCTGATGCGGGACGTGGGCTACAAGCCCTCCACGCCGGTCGAGGAAGGCATTGCACGCTTCGTCAAGTGGTATCGAGACTATTACGGGGTGTAGCCCAGGCCACAAATCACGCAGCCGGCGGCAACGCCGGAATCAGACCGCCTCGCGCGCGACCTCGGCCGCGTAGCCGTGCGCGAGGCCTCGGCGAATCTCGTGGTAGAACTGCATTTGCTCGGCATTCATGCCAGCGACCGCCGCCTCGGTCGTGATGAAGAAAGGCGCACGCCGACCGTGATAATCGACTTCCTCGCCTGCGCGCTCCACATACAGCCCGGTCCGCGACAACACCCGTGGCAGGCACACTTCCATCATCGCAAAGACGTTGCTGCAACCGCTGAGGTCGGTGAGCGCGATCCCCGCCATGATCGCGGCAGTCGCGACCAGTGAAAACGTACGTTCCTCCTGGTCACAGACATCCAGCGCAGCCAGCTCGCCGAGCTCGCTGCCTGCCTCACCGAGACGGCGGCGAAACCGGCTGTCGACGGCGAGGCGGGAAAGCTCACAGATCGTGTCACGGTTGTGCTTCATGAAACCCACGGTAGCGGGATCGAGCGCATGAGCACAGTACTGCTCCATGGGCAGTGGCGTCTCTTGCGGGCCTGCAGGCGAACGCACCAGGCGAACGCAACCCGCCGCGATTCCGCTGCGCTTGTGGATCACCGCGCAATGCAGTGAGCGCGCGTCGAATTCGTCGGTTTCGAGACGATCGGGAAACGCCGAGGAATCCTCATAGCGCAGCTCCTCGCAATACACCCGGTAACGCAGACGGTAGATCTCCCGTTTCTGCTCATCGGTGGCGGCCAGACTGAGCCTGAAGAAGCGGCGGAAATCATCGAGCAACGAAACGTGCGGCGAGGTCATGACACACCTCCTGCTGCGCCCTGGAACTGACTGCGAATTCGTGCATGTATCGCCTGGTACATTTGCTTCAGCTCCGGGCGCATCGTGGCAAGCCCATCCTGGTAGGTACGCCCCAGATACGGGGCACGCAGGCCATGGTAGTCAACATCGGCGCCGACCCGATGAAAATGGATGCCGGAACGTTCGAGCATGCGCGGCAGGAACGGTTCCATCATCGCAAGCACGTTGTGACGCCCCGAGAGATCGGTAAGGGCGGTTGCCGCCAGGAACGCCGCAACCGAGATCAGCGAAAAGCTGCGTTCTTCCTGTTGCGAAATGTCGATGGCCTTGCTGGCACCGAAGCGACTCATCGATTCACCGGCACGCCGGCGGAACCGGCCGTCGACAGCAAGCCGCGAGATCTCGCACATCGTGCTGCGATCGAGTGAAAAAGAGTCCAGCAAGGCACGATCGAGGCTGTTCGCACAGTGCTCCTCGAGCGGCAGCAACTCGAGTCCCGGGGCCGCGGTCGGCACCAGACGCACGCAGCCGGCCGGGGTGGCACTCGTCCGGTGCGTGATCAGGCAGTGCAACGACACGGCGTCGTACTTGTCGCGCTCCTGCCCGTCAGGGAAGGCGCGGCGATCCTCATAGCCGAATTCCTCGCAATAGACGCGATAGCGGATGCCGAAAACGTGGGCACGCGCCTCCGGGGTCGAAGCAAGATCGACGCTGAAATACTTTGCGAAGGCTTCGCCCGGAGACACGGATGCCTCACTCATTCACACGCTCCTCGGCCCTGAGTTCCACCATCCGGCGGCGCGACACCATGACACACTCTTCCGGCAGCGGGAAAACGCGCGGCAAATGAATCCTGCAAGCTTGACACGCATTTTTTGCAAAATTCACGCCACATTCTCGGCAGTCGAAGCAACTCAAGTACTTGATCAACGATTTCGCGTTGAATTCTGTGCGGCGGCGCACACGATGTAAATATTTTCGACACCGCCAAAGCTGGCAGTTTGGATCAAAGCCCGTGCCGGGCACGCAATCGCAGCAGCAACCCGGCCACCCCGGCGTCGACCAACCCGAGTACACGCTCGAAGCCTGCATAGTTGCCGAAGTACGGATCGGGAACCTCGATCAACCCGGTCTCAGGTGCAAACTCCAGCAGCAAGTGCAACTTCGGCGCGAACTCCACCGGACACGCCTGCTCCAGGTGTGCACGATGACCTGCATCCATCGCCACGATGTAGTCATGACGTTCGAAGTCTGCGGAGCGCAACGCACGCGAGCGGATCCTGCTGGCATCCGCACCAAGCGAAGCCGCAGCCTTCACCGCACGTGCATCCGACCGCTCGCCGCCGCGCTTCACCTGCGTTCCAGCCGACTGCACCTGCAGCCGGCGGCGCAGACCTGCGCGCTCTGCGTGCAGGCACAACAGCGCCTCGGCCATCGGCGAGCGGCAGATGTTCGCCGTGCAGACCATCAGCACCGAGACCTTCTTCACTTGCGCTCCGGTCCTGCTCCGGCCGCCAGCAGCGCGCGCGCGTAGCGCACCGGTATCGCGTAGCTGATGCCCGACGGGTCACGCAGCGCCGACTCCTTGGTACCCTTGACCATCACGCTGTTGATCACACCGATCACCTTGCCGCTGCGTACGTCGTACACCGGGCTGCCGCTGTTGCCTGGATACGCAACCGCATCGAGCTGGTAGACGTCGAATGGCGAGCGGAGGCGCCGGATCTGGGCAGCGGTGAGCGAACGCGCGGATTCCGCCGGAATCACGACCGGCGTGATCGTCGAGATGATGCCGCGATGCGTCGCCGGATAGAGCCCGAGCACCATGCCGATCGGAAACCCGGTAAACGCGATCTCCTGCCCTTCGCGCACATGGTCATCTTCAGCCAGCGTCAGGGTCGGCAACGGGTCGCCCCGGATACCGAGCAGCACCACATCGTGTTCACGGTCGCTGCGCAGCACACGCGCTTCGCGCGCCGCGCCGACGCCCCCGTGCCCGATGAATATCGCGAGCGACTCCATCGCGTCGGCGTCCAATTTTTCAGGCATGACGTGAAAGTTAGTGATCACTTTCAGGCCATCACCAACGACGAAACCAGTCCCCAGATACTTCAGCGCCGGTCCGCTGTTGGCATCGGTTCGCTTGACCGGCTTGACAGTGCCGACGGCAACCACACCCGGGCGGATGCGATTGATCAGATCGGGCAGTTCGGCGTGCACTGGCAGTGCCATTGCCACCAGCAACGACAGCAACGACAGCTTCCGGATCACACCCACCGCCGCCAGATACAGGAATGAAGCTCGACGCACGACCACACACTGCTGCAGAGAGAAGGACAATGGGGGCAGTATAAGTCAGCACCCCCGGTTCACGAACAACTGCCGCGGCCTGCCGCCATCCCCCGCATCACGACGCGACCCCGCCGGTTCGCTTGCGCAGCAGATTGCCGAACTCGTGCTCCAGGATCTCCACTCGCGTATCCCAACTGTTCTCACGCGCGTAGTCGATGATCCGTTCCCGGTCCCACACACGCGCAAGGGCGATCGCCAGCGCATCGCGCAACGCCGCGGCATCGCCAAACGGCGTGATCGAACCCAGATACGCTTCGCAGACCACTTCGCGGTTGCCGCCCACGTCGGTGGTGATTACCGGCAGCCCGCATGCCATCGCCTCGAGGAACACGTTGGCCCAGCCTTCGTTCGCGGTTGCGAGCGCGAACACATCGGCAGCGGACAGCGGCCGATGCAGATCCTCCGGCGCCAGCGACCCCAGAAAATGCACGCGCTCCTGCAGCCCGAGCCGCGCAACCATCTCGTGCAGAAACCCGGTGAGATCGCCCTCGGGACAGGCACCACCGACGACCAGATAGTGCAGATCCGGGAAGCGGCCCAGCAGATCGGGCAGCAGCTCGATCACGCGGTGAAAGCCCTTGCGCTCGACCAGACCACCGACCGAGATCAGGACCCTGGCATCCTGCGGCAACCCGAGCTCATCGCGGGCCTGCCGGCGATCGACGGGAAAGAACTTGTGGCAGTCGACCCCGTTGCCGACCACGCGGATCTTGCCGGCATCGGCACCCAGACCAACCACATGGCGCTTCAGCGAATCGGACACGGCAAACACACGACTGGCGTCGGCGATCGCGCGCAGCATGCGCCGGCAGCGTGCCGGATCACGCGCCAGCGGCACCTCGGTACCGCGCAGCGTGATCGTTACCGGCAACCCGAGCCAGCGACCCAGTCGGGTGGCCGCGTAACCTTCTGGATACGCGAAATGCGCATCCAGTAGATCGACCCCACGCTCGCGGCGCAGCCTGCGCAGCAGCGGCAGGCAGGCAAGCGCGATGAAGAAGCCGTCGAGCCAGCGCCCAACGCCGGGCAACGACAGGAATCGCGGAAACCACACGTCGATACCCTGCTGCACTTCGTGGCGCGGCTGCGGCGGACGGTAGTTCGGCCGCAGGCGCCGGATGAGCCGCTGCAGCGGAAACCACGGTTGCGGCGAGATCACGCAAAGCGGCATGCGCCCGGCAACACGAAACATGCGCTCGCGAATGAACAGTCCTGCGACCGGGCGTTGCGCGCTGGGGAACAGCGTGGCGATCACAGCCACGCGGGGGCACATGGATTTGGCTGTCGGGATAAATCCCGACCTACGGGGATCTGGCGGGGAGAATCCCGACCCACGGGGATCCGTCGGGGTGAATCCCGACTCACGGGGATCTGGCGGGGTGACTGCCGATCCGGCGGGATCTGTCGGGATGAATCCCGACCTACAGGCGGGTTCGGAGGAGCGGTCCATAGACACTCTTGTAGTTCGCCACGCTGTTGCGCCAGTTGCGCTCGTTCTCCACATAGGCGCGCCCGGCGTGCTTGATCACCGGCCACGCCTCGTGGCGCGCCAGCAGCTCGAGCACGGCAGCAACCAGCGAATCGGCGTCGCCCGCACGAAACAGATAACCGGTCTCGCGGTCGCGAATCAGCTCGCGGTGCCCGCCGACATCGGATGCCACCACCAGCTTGTGCTGCGCCATCGCCTCCAGCGGCTTCAGCGGGGTGACCAGGTCGGTCAGACGCATCGAATGGCGCGGGTAGACCAGGATGTCGACCAGGCTGTAGTAGCGGCTCACTTCGCTGTGCGGTACGCGGCCCGTGAACAGCACGGTGTCCTCGAGCCCGAGCCGTGCGGTCTGCGCCTTCAGCGCCTGCTCCTGCGGCCCGCCACCGACCAACAGCACCCGGAAATCCGGATTCGCGACCAGCAGTTGCGGCATCGCATCGAGCAGCAGGTCGAGCCCCTCGTAGGCATAGAACGAGCCCAGAAAGCCCAGCACCGTCTTGCCCTGCAGACCCAGCTTCGCTTGCAGCGCCGCATCGGGAGTCTCGTTCGGGCTGAACTGTTCGATGTCGACCGCATTCGGGATCTGGGTGATCTTCGCCGCATCGATACCGCGCGAAATCATTTCTTCACGCAAGCCGCTGCAGATCGTGGTGATCGCACTGGCGCGCCGCAACACCCGGGATTCGCTCGCCCGCGTGAGGCGGTAACGCAGCCCCCACTCCGAGCTCGTGCCGTGATCGACAGCCGCATCCTCCCAGAACGCGCGCACCTCGTAGACCACGGGAATGTCCATCTCACGCCCGACACGCACCGCCGCCATGCCGTTCAGCGAAGGCGAGTGCGCGTGCAGGATGTTCGGCCTCACCTCGTCGACCACCTCGCGCAGGCGCTGCGCCAGCGCCGACACCAGCGCCATCTGACCCAGGCCGGGCACCCGATCGATGAAGCTTCCACCCGGAGGACAGCGATAGAAGGCGAGGCCGTCGACGACCTCGCGCAGCGCATCGGTCCGGCCCTGCTTCGGACTCGTCAGATGAAAGGTCTGCCAGCCAAGCTTCGCCTGCTCGCGCAGGATCGCACGGGTGCGGAAGGTATAGCCGCTATGCAGCGGGATCGAATGGTCGAGGACGTGAAGTATGCGCAAGGACATCTGCCGGGGCTTCGCTGGTGATCGTGCGGGATTCGTGACGGGGGGAAGTATGGTTCAGGGACCGGGGCATTTCGAGGGCTTGCAGCGATACGAACCCTGCTCGATTCAGCCCGGATATGCTGTATAGCGCAATTGCATTGCATCCTGCGACGATTCATGCCGCGCAGCCCCAGGCATCGCGCCACGTGATCAGTGCCCGCACGATCACGAGGGCACCGAGCATCTCCAGCGCCTCCTCGACAATGACCTCGATCTTCCAAAGCGTTTTCAACTCGCCGAAATCGAGGAAATTGATTGTTGATTCCAGAATCACACCACCGAGAAACATGATGGCAAACCCCGCGGCGAATAGTGTCATCGCTCCGGGCACCAGAATCATTTGCGCACGCATGACCCAGGAAATGGCAAGAAAGATGACTGCCACCAGCGGCCCGCCAATCCACACCCATGCCGTGTACTGCGCGAACGAAAATCCCGCAATACCCGCAAGCTTTGCCAGATCTCCAAAAACCGTTTCATGAAGCCGGGCAATCTCATCGCAGGACATGCCGAACAAGAGCAACGCAAGCAGGTAGAACCAGGGCGTTTGTCCAAACCGTCTACCGATATCAGCGCACTGCGAGGCAACAAGTCCTCCGACAGCCAGCAGAATCGACGAAAACCATGCGGCGGCATTGGTATCGCTACCCAGATCAATATGACGCGTGATCGGCCAGACCGGATTGCCTGCCACCAGGTCAATGACGTTTGCCAACGCCAGGAGCCCCGCCAGGACCAGCAGGAATCTCAATGAGAGAGCGCCTGGAATCAACCCTTCGGAAGCCCGCGCTCCACTCACGCTCTTATTCCGTTCTTGTTTGTCACGCTTCATCCGGCGCACTGCCGCTGGAACGACTCGAACATCAGCAGCGACCAGAGCGCTGCGCTGTGGTCGCGCCGTCCCGACTGGTGCTCTTCGACCAGCCGTGCAACGAAGCCCATGTCGAACAACCCGCTGTCGGCCATGGCCTGCCCGAGCAGCGAATCACGTACGCGTTGCCTCAACGGGCCACGGAACCACTGCGCCAGCGGGACCGCAAAGCCCATCTTCGGGCGGTAGAGCACGTCGCGCGGCAGGTGGGGTTCGAGTGCCTTCTTGAAGATGTACTTGCCGGTCTGCCCGTTCAGCTTCAGGTCGTGCGGCAAGCTGGCGCCCCACTCCATGAACTCGTGATCGAGGATTGGCACGCGCACTTCCAGCGCATGCGCCATGCTCGCGCGGTCGACCTTGGTCAGGATGTCGCCGACCAGATAGGTCTTCATGTCCAGGTACTGCACCAGAGAGAGTGGATCGTCGGCCGGCGCGTTCGCGGCGTAGCGGTTGAACACCTCGATGGCGCGATAGCCGGCGAGTTCGTGCTGGAACGCATCACTGTAGAGCTGCTTGCGCAGCGCATCGGTCAGGATCGAGAAATTGTGGAAGTAGCCTTCGACCGAATCGCGCGCCAGCGCCTGGAAGGTGGTCTTGGCTCGCAGCGCCTTTGGCGCCCAGTCTGCTTTCGGATACACGGCGCCGAGAAAGCCGAACAGGCTGCGCCGCAATCCGCCCGGAAACAGTCCGCGCAACCGTTCTTCATTCATATGCCAGCGGTAACGTCTGTAGCCGGCAAACAACTCATCCCCCCCATCTCCAGACAACGCGACCGTCACGCGTTCACGCGCCAGCTGACAGACGCGATACGTCGGAATGGCAGAACTGTCGGCAAACGGCTCGTCGTACAGCAGCGCCAAGCGGTCGATGAGGTCGAAGTCGTCGGTGCCCACCACCTTCACGTAGTGGTTGGTGTGGTAGCGGTCGGCAACCTGCTGCGCGAACTCGGTCTCGTTGAAGGACTTTTCATTGAAACCGATGGCGCAGGTGTTGACCGGCGTCTGCTGCAGCTGCGCCATCATCGCGACCACGGCGCTCGAATCGACGCCACCCGAGAGGAAGGCACCCAGCGGCACCTCGGACATCAGGTGGCTGCCAACCGCACTCTTCAGGCGCGCGATCAGCTCATGCTCGACGTCTGCCGGCTGCGTCGTTGCCGCGCGCAGCGAAATGTCCCAGTACTGGCGTGGCGCGGGCACTGCCACGCCGCGCTTCAGCACCAGCGTATGGCCCGGCAGCAGCTTGTGCACGTCGCGGTAGATGGTGCGCGGCTCGGGGATGTAGCCGAACGCAAAATAGTCTTCCACCGCCAGCGGGTCGAGCCGGCGCGGCAGCGCCGGGTGCTGTGCCAGCACCTTGAGTTCGGAGCCGAACAGAAACTGGCCGTCGTCGAGAGTCGCAAAGTACAGCGGCTTGATACCCAACCGGTCACGCGCGACGAACAGTGTCTCCTTGCGTGCATCCCAGATCGCAAAGGCAAACATGCCGCGCAGGCGTCGCACGCAGTCTTCGCCCCAGGCAGCCCAGGCGTGCACGATCACCTCGGTGTCCGAATGGGTCTGGAACGCGTACCCCAGCCCCTGCAGTTCGCTGCGCACCTGCTGGAAGTTGTAGATCTCGCCATTGAAGACGATGCCGATCGAGCGGTCCTGGTTGAACAGCGGTTGCTGGCCGGTGGAAACGTCGATGATCGACAGCCGCCGGTGGGCAAGCCCGACGCCGGGCGCCACGAAGATGCCGCCTTCGTCCGGGCCACGATGGAACTGCGCCTGGTTCATGCGCTCCAGCAAGGCCCGATCGATCGGGCGCTGGCCAGTCGTGTCGAAGATACCTGCAATACCACACATGCGTTATTCGACCTTCAGCGCTGCGTCGATCGACGGCAGCATGGCATCGAGAAATGTCTGCAGCCGCGCACGCGCGGCATCGGGCTGGTCGGTATACGGCGCATACACGACGATACCGAAGCCCTCCCGACCGGCGCCGCGCAGCACCCCCAGTGCTTCGTGGATCTTGCCGAGCCGCGGATCGCTGAAATCCTGCCCGGCCGCACGCATCCAGTGCCAGGCCAGCAGATCCTGCGTTCTCGATTCGAGGCGCGATTCGATCAGTGGGATGTGGTGTCCACCGACCTGCACGTTGCGCGGCACCTGTGAGGGTTCGCGCCATACCGGGTGCTTCTGCACCACCATCACGTTCTGCGAATTGATCAGCTCCGCATCCTGCGCCTGACGGCCGTAGAACGCGAGATAGACACCAACCGGGCCAGCGCCATCGGAAAAGCTGTACTGGCGCTCGTCGGCGGGATTGACGTAGCGCGGCTTCCACTCGGTGAACGATTCGGCTGCCGACCAGCCGGCAACGGCAGCCGGCGCCGGTATATGGAAATCCGCCGCTGTATTGCGGGATTCGACCCAGGCGATCCACAGCGGGCCCAGGAACAGCAGGCCCAGCGCCAGCAGGGCAACGGGTTGCCAGCGATGGGGGTTGGGTGGCAATGGGGTCTGTCGGGATGAATCCCGACCCACGGGGGACGGGTCCTGTCGGGATGAATCCCGACCTACGGGGGGTGGGTCCTGTCGGGATGAATCCCGACCTACGGGGGGTGGGTCGTCACGGAAGAAGCCGCCCACCCAGAACAGGAAGAACATCACGATACCGAACCACACCCAGCCGTAGATCAGGTGATCGACGCCGGTGGCGATCTTCATGTTGCTGAAATGCCCGAGCATCACAATGATGAACGCGCGCATGCCGTTGGCGAACACCGGTACGATGCAGGCAGCCAGGATGAACGCCGCACGGCGCCAGTAGCTGTGGTACGTGAGATACGCATACAGCACGCCGAGCGTCACCGAGGCGATGATGTAACGCACCCCGCTGCAACCTTCGACGATATTCCAGTTCCCCGAAGGCAACGTGAAGAACATGCCGTCCCAGAACACCGGAATCCCGGTCATCCGCACCGCGTTGACCGTGAACGCAGCGGTGAACCGCATCATCGGGTAGATCAGGAACTCACCGACCGGCACCGCCAGCAACATGAACGCGAGCGGAAAAGCGAGCACCCACACCGCACGTAACCCCAGACAGAGCCACACCAGCACCGGCAACATCAGAACGGCAGCAAACTGCTCGACCACCAGCACGTCGACGCTGCGCGCCACCGCCCAGCCCGCGACCACGGCCAGCAACGGCAGCAGTGCACGCAGATCGGGCGCGAGCGGCGACTGCAACAACTCCGCACGGTTGCGCCAGATCAGCCAGGCGGCGATCGGGAAGATCAGGAAGCCGTGCGAAAAGGTCTCGGAGCGCCACCAGATCTGCCCCATGCTGAGGTAAGTGTTGAAGTAGACCGCCACCTGCAACACGATCAGGCCAAGCAGCAGGTACAGCCAGCGGGTGTCGGCCAGACCGCTTGTGGACTTGCCGGATACGGGGGAACTCGGGCCCGATAGCGGCGCTTGTGCCATGTTCATGATTTCCGGATTTCCGTCGACTGTTTCAGAATGGCAGCTTCGCGTGGCTGACCACGTAGCGATACTTGCCGGACGCTTCCGGGGCAATCGCATCCATCAGCGTGACCTCGACGGCACAGTCCGCGCCAAGACGTGCCTGCACGCCAGCGACCACGCGCTGCGTGGCTGCCTCGTTCCAGTCACCACGCGGCACCACCAGCGCCTCGGCACGGCGCAGCTCGTGCTGGATGAACTTGAACTGGGCGACCTCGTTCATCTCGCGCAAGACGTAGATGATCGCCAGGGCATGCATCACTGTGCCGTCGGAACGAATCACGAAATCGGTCTTGCGCCCCTGCACGGTTTCGATCACGTGCAAGCCGCGCCCGCCGGCACAGGGCTGGTCGGACAAGGTGACCATATCGCCGGTTCGATAACGGATGAATGGCTGCGCCCGCGAGCAAAGGCCAGTGACCACGGCCTCGCCGGTCTGCCCCGGCACCACTGGCTGCCCATCGGGGTCCAGCACCTCCAGCAGGATGCTCTCGCTCATCACCAGCATCTGTCCGGCCGGTGATTCGTGCGCCATCAGCCCACAGTCGCGCGCGCCGTATTCGTTGGCCACAGGCACGCCGAACACACGCCCGATGATGTCGCGCTGGTCAGGAAACAAAGACTCTCCGGTAGTGCAGACGACCTTCAGCGATGGCACCCGCAGCGACTTGCCGCGCGCCTCGGCGTGCGATGCGAGCAGCGCCAGGCTGCTGGCATAGCCGTAGATGCAGGTCGGCCGATAGCTGCGAATGGCCTCGATGTAGTCATCCATTGCCGCCGCCGACATCTCGAACGCATTCAGCAGCAACTGGTTCACCAGGCGGTCACGCAGGCGCTTGATGCGGTCGTTCTTGCTCAGCTCGACCGGCGCCCCCCAGAGGAAAACCTCGGGTTCGCCAACCTCGATGCCCCACCAGCGCCGCGCCCGCATCCGGCTGGCGGCATCGGCTGCCTGCCGATCCCGGCCGTAGTAGAAGATCAGCGGAGCACCACTGGAGCCCCCCGTGGTGTAGCGGAAGGCGCCACCCGGCACGCCGTGCCAGACGATGCGCTCTCGGTTCGCGCTGGCATCGGCCTTGTCCATCAGCGGCAGCCGCCGCAGGTCGTCGAAACCGATGCTCGTCTCATCACCGGCGGCCACCCCGGCCGCCGCGATACGCTCGGCATGCCAGGGGCTGTGGTCACGACAGACACGCAGCAACGCAGCCAATTTGCGCAGCTGCAGCGCCTCGACCTCCGCCCGGCTCAGCGACTGGCTCGCCTCCAGGTCGCGCAGATAACTGAAGGTGGAGCGCTTGCACAGGCGTTCGTGCAGGGGATAGATGAGGTGTCGCACCAGGGCGGGATGCAAGGAACTGGTATCCGATGAGTCGAAAAGTGGCTGAAGTATAGACGCTGATCAGAGGCGAATCCGTTCCGCGGCCAGCGAGTGCCTGAATGCGACGCGCATCCCAGGACGGAACGGCGGATTCCCATGGCCCTGTTATCGATGCTCCGGATGTACGAGTATGACTGCAACCGTCCGCCGTAAAGTCGATAGCAACGGTATCGGACCTGCCCTTGTCCCCGGCCGCCAGTCGAGAATCCACCAGGACCACCCACTCAGGATTCAAGAGAGACTCCTTATGAGCATTGATCTCATTGCCGTTTTTTCATCGATACCTGGCGAAGCCAGTTCACTGGCGGCAACGGCACGGCAGCGAAACAGGAATTTCGCGGAATCTCGCGGCGGGAAGGTCTGGAGCTTCTCAGGCGATCATTTCCAGATCCATGCTCATTGTGACGGTTGGGAGACAGTCTCCGAGACCAATGATCAGCGCACCGCTGATCAGGCATCGCTGTTCGGCCGGGCGATGGTGGGTGATCAAACGATCGACGCATCCAGGCTGCTACAGCTATGGCGTCGCGAAGGCAACCCTGCACTGGCAGGCGTCAGCGGCCGCTTCTGTCTGCTGCACTGGGATGGCATGTCACACAACCTGCGTATCGCTACCGACCGACAGGGATTCTTTCGACTGTACGTCTGGGAAGATGGCCAACGGCTGATCGTCGCCACCCACACGGAGCTGATCACAGCACTACCATTTACGCCCTGGCGTATCGATCCAATTGGCGTAGCTCAATACCTGACGACAGGCCATCTCCTTGAGGACCGTACGCTCATCACCGGCATCAGACGCTTTCCTGCAGGAGAGATCTGGGCGGCTTCGCCCACCGATACCCGCAAGGAACGCTACTGGCAGTTGCGCATGCAGCCAGACCCCACCATAGGCAGCCGCGATCTCGTACCGCTGCTGTTCGAGACAATCAACAAAGCGATCGTCCGCCAGTTCTCCACCGGTTCGCCTGAACCCGCACCACTGCTGCCAGTGACCGGTGGATTCGATTCTCGAGTGCTCGCGGGCTGCCTGCACCACCAAGGCATCGCTCCCGAATGTGTCACCTACGGCCACCGCCACTGCCACGATGTACGCTACGGCCGGCGTATCGCAAAAGCCATCGGTGCGGCACACGAATACCTGCCGCTTGCCGACGACTTTTTCAAGCTCGACCTGGAACTGGGCCTGCACATTTGTAGCGGTGAGATCACGATCGACGCTCTACCGATGCTCAGACTGAACCAGGCGGGTAGCCCAGGGCAGCTCTGTATCACCGGATTCCTCGGTGATGTGCTCTCCGGTGGCTGGCTGTTCGATTACGAAGACCTCGACAGCGATGCGACGCGATTCGATCTGCTCTGGCAACGGCGCTACATTTCCAAAGGTTTCTCTCCCGATCAACTGCAACACGTACTCGTGCCGACCATGCACTCCACCATTGAAGGTGCAGTGATCACAGCCGTACGCAGGATTCTTGACAGCGTCGATGCCGACACGTTCAGCGAGCGCTCCATCATCGCCGAAATCAACCATCGTCAACGCCGGTACACCTCATACCATCTGGACACGCTAGGGCAGCGCTTCGCCGTGGCTGCCCCCTTTACAGACAACGCCGTCGTCGATCTGTGGAGCCATATTCCACTTGCAGCCAAAAGCGGGCAGCACGTCTACATCGAAATGATCTGCGCAATGCTGCCTCGACTTGCGGCGATACCGGATGCGAAGCATGGCGTCAAGCTGGACCAACTGCTGACGGCTCCACCGTCTGCAACCGAGCGAATCGGCAAGGATTCTGCCTTCAACCGGCCGGGCTGGCTGGACTGGCGCCTGCGTGCACTGCAGCGCTCCGCAGGCAAACTGCTCACGAACATGTCCGGCGGTTGGCTCGGACCACACGATCGAAGCCAATACGCCCATCACGATGAAAGCATTCGCCGCACGGCGCCCGAATGGTTTCGCGCGAAACTCGACCGCCCCGAACTCACCGATGGCTGGTTCAAGCACGAAGTGCTGCTGCAGATGCTGGACGAACATCTTGAACGCAAGATCGATCATTCGATCCGGCTCAACAACATCATCACTTTCCTCGAGTGGCGGCAGATGAACGGTCTGTAACGACACAGGAGAAGCCGAAATTTCGGCAATTCGCTGCAATCCAGCAGAAGATTCCCCACTCTTCGACTCAAGGGTGAAGGTCCTCGGTAAGCTATATTTACCCAGCGCATAACCATCGCCACACCTGCCCATGCTCATCGAAGTCCTGATCTGCACCCACAACCGGGCAGCCTTGCTGGAGCGTACGCTCGAGTTCATCGACCATGCCGCCTGCCCCGAGGGTGCTGCGGTTGAAGTGCTGGTGATTGCGAATGCCTGCACCGACGGCACCAGGGACCTGTTGCAGTCGTACGCGCAGGGAAGCACGACGCCACGCTACCCCATTCGCTTCGTCGAGGAACCCAGGCCGGGCAAGTCCAACGCGCTCAACACTGCCATACCACTGCTGCGCGGGGATTTCATTGCGATGGTCGACGACGATCACCGCGTGGACCACGACTACTTTCGCGCGATCACCGAGGCCGCCGACCGCCTTCCCGAGGCAACGATGTTCTGCGGCAAGATCCTGCCGGACTGGACCGGCGACGAACCTGCCTGGGTGCACGACCTGAGCGCTTATGCAATCTACCCGCTACCGGTGCCGCAGTACGACCTCGGGGAAGAACCGCTTCGCATCGGCGAAGCAGGGCGCACTCCGGGCGGCGGCAATCTGGTGATCCGGCGCGAGGTATTCGCCCGGGTTGGCACGTTCTCCACGGAGCTGGGGCCGCAAGGGCACAACCTGGCCGGCGGCGAGGATACCGACTTCGTGCAACGCGCACTGGCGGGCGGAGAACAGATCCGATACTGCCCACGCATCGTGCAGTTCCACGTGGCAGAGAACGAACGGCTCACGCTGAGGTACATGATGGTGAAGAGCTTCCAGCGCTCGTTTTCTTCCACGCGAATCATCGCAACCGGGCAACGCGGCATCCCGCGCTACCTGTGGCGCAAGCTGGCCAGCTACGGACTGCGCGCATTGACCTCGCTCTACTGGCCCGAGAAGCGTTTTTACCTGGTGCGGACCGCTGCCGCACTGGGCGAGATGCGCGCGTACATCGGATGACGCAGCCACCCATGAGCATCGACTACCTGCAGCTGTTCCAATGCAGCGCCGCCGTGGCAGGCGTGCTCAGCGTACTGCTGCTCGTGAAGTCGATCCTGTCGTTCACCCGCACCGGCCCCTCGATCCGCGACGAAATCCTGCACCGTTACGGCCCCTATACCGTGTACGCGCTGGCGCGCCTTGGCGTGTTCGCTTTTCTGCTGATGCTTTGGATGGGGTTGATCGGCACCATCCCCGGACTGGCGTTAACGGTACTGCTGCACGCCCAGCCAGGCTGTACTGTACTTGGCATGGCCGCACTGGCGGGCATTGCCGCCATCAGCGCACTGCAGTTCTGCAAACATCTGCTGCTGATCCCGACCAGCATCATGATGAACTCGCACTACAGCATGCAGCGCTTCATCGGGCTGCATCGCGGGCTTAGTGTCAGCCGGCTGCGCTGGGCAGAACTGACCGTACTGGTGACCATGCTGGCATCGGCCATCGCGGTGTCTGCAGCTCTCGATGACGCCGTGACGAGCAAACTCGGTTTCACCGCGTTCATGGCGGTGCTGGCACTGCCGTATCTGCTGGCGGCCACGCCGGGCACCTCCGGCTTGTTTACGCCAAAAGCACGCGGTGGCAAACGCATGAACCTGCTGATGATCGGCAGTGACACCCTGCGTGCGGACCACATCGGCGCACGGCACAAGCAACAACCGCTGACGCCATTCATCGACACCCTGGCCGCAAAAGGCGCGCTGTTCAGCAACTGCCTGGTGTCGATTGCACGCACGGCACCAGCGCTGGTGTCGATCTTTACCGGCACCCTGCCGAACACCAATGGCATCAAGGTGAACTACATAGGTGATGACAAGGCCCGGATCAGCCAGCCTGGTCTAGGAACCATTCTGACCGAACACGGCTACACCACCGCAGCGGTAACCGATTGGGCAGGCAGCGATCTAAACAAGTTTCCGCTCGGTTTCCAGCACTACGATGGCCCGCCCGACCAGTGGAACCTGAAGTTCCTGATCCGACAGGGCCCGAAGGACCTGCGCCTGTTCCTTTCGCTGTTCACCCACAACCGGGTGGGCAAGCGGATGTTGCCGGAAATCTATTACCTGGCCGGCAAGCCGATGACGAAGCTGCTGGGCAACAGTGTGCGCGCGCGGCTGAACCACCATGCACGCAGCGGCGAGCCGTTCTTCCTCAACGCGTTTCTCAGCACCACGCATCCGCCTTTCGGCAGCGAATACCCGTACTACCAGTATTTCGCCGATCCGAAGTACCGCGGCGAGTCGATTTTCGGCATGTCGCGCCTGACCGACCCGATCGAGATCATCCGCAGCCAGAAGGAGCCTCGCGAAGCCTTCGACCTGGACCAGGTGCTGGATCTCTACAAAGGTTGTGTACGCAGTTTTGATGACGAGGTACGCCGGATCGTGCGTCACCTGCGCAAGGTCGGGCTGGACCGCAACACCCTGGTCGTGATCTACAGCGACCACGGCATGGAGTTCTTCGAGAACGACACCTGGGGCCAGGGCAACAGCATCCGCGGCAAGGCGAGCAACCGCATCCCCCTGCTAGTCATCGACCCACGGCGCCCCGAACCCAGGACCAGCAAGCAACTCGTACGCGCCATCGATATCATGCCGACCCTGCTGGATCTGCTGGGGCTGGAAGTACCCGATACGGTCGAAGGTACCTCGCTGAAACCGCTGATGGACGGTGGCACGCTGCCAGAGCTGCCCGGCTTCTGTGAGACCGGCCTGTGGTTGGCCACACCACCGGGCCAGCATCCGGACCACATCCGCTACCCGGAGTTACTGGAAATCCTCGACGTGCCATGTGCGCAGCGTGGCACGCTGGCATTACGCAGCGAATACACACCAGCGGTAGAAGCTGGACGCGATCGCATGCTCGAGCTGGGAGAGTGGCGGTTGCTGCGAATCGCATTGAACGGCGCTGCCAGCTACGAGCTCTATCACCAGTCTGTCAGTCCGGACCGCATCCAGGACGTATCGAACGATCCTCAGGAAATGAAGGCAACTTTGAAAAGCACGCTGGATCGCATGGCAGGCCTGGGGTCGGCATGAGCGTTGCCCAATCGATTCGCGGCAGTGTGCAATGGGTACTGGCTGGCAACCTCGGCAGCCAGGCACTGAACTTTGCGTTCGGTGTCATCCTCGCACGCCTACTCTTGCCAGAGGATTTCGGCCTGCTGGTCACCGTCCAGATCTTCACGGGGATTGCCGGACTCATTGCCAGTGGCGGCATGGGACAGGCTTTGGTCCGCAGCAAGGATGCCGATCAGCACGACTTCAACGTCGTGTTCACGATGCAATTCGTGATCTGCGTGCTCATATTCGCATTCTTTTTTTTCATTGCACCATACTTTGCGCGTTGGTACGACGAACCCATTTATGCAGCACTGCTTCGCGTCACCGCCATCAATTTTCTGCTGCGTCCGCTCGTAAGCAACCACAGCATCTGGTTGCACAGGAACATGCGATTCAAGGTACGAGCCATCATCGGCGTCATCAGCGGACTCTTGACCAGCATTACGAGCGTCTATATGGCCTGGAGTGGCATGGGCGTATGGAGTCTTGCCTTTTCCGGTCTTCTTGGCAGCTTCGTGAATTGGTATCTGCTATCGCGACAGACACCCTTGCAACTCGCTTTTGCATTCGATGTAGAACGTACCAACCGTCTAGGGGGTACCGGGATAAAATTTGCAGCTCTCGATATCGTTGATTACCTTCGCGGCCAAGTGAACAATTTCGTCATCGGTCGGTTGGCCAGCCCGGCCGCAGTCGGTCTTTTCAACAAGGCAGATAGCTTGTCCAAGTTGCCATACGCGACGATAAGCGCCTCTGTTTACCAACCGGTCTTTCGTGCGCTTTCGGCGGAGCAAGACAACCCTGACAAGAGCAAGTATCTGTTTCTCAAAACCGTGACACTTCTCTTCATCTACACGCTTCCTGCGTACATCGTATTAAGTTGGCTGGCAGAACCGTTGATCACCTTCGTCTATGGACCCAAGTGGACTGATGCAGCAGCACCGATGAGTGTTTTGGCGTGGGCTCTGGCTTTCTCATCATTTATCAATCCTGCCGGTGCACTCCTCGCTGCACAGAACCGTCTCAGCCAAGAGTTATGGGTGCAGATCATCTCGCTACTGTTGAACGGGGCAGCATGCGTCGTCGGCATGCGCTGGGGCCTGACTGGAGCGGCATGGGGTGTACTACTCGTCCGATTCTACACGAGCATGCATTTCGCATGGCTGGTCAGTCGGTGCATTCAAGTGAATCGGCGCGATATCTTCCGCGTCATTCAGCCAGGAATTGTAGTCAGTGGTGCAACGCTTGGTGGATTACTCCTTGCCAGCACCCTTTGCATGCAATTATCGATCGAAAAATCCGATCCCATATTCCTGGGAACCTCGCTTCTGATAGCTGGCACATGCTTACTGGGCGTCTTCATCTTCTCATCACTCGAGGAAATCGCTGGAGAATCCGCCCGCTGGCGCCATGCATTAAGACGGAAGCGCTAGAATTTCCATCCAGGAAAACATGGACGCATACAGTGAAAAATCCGGCTCCGGCATCGGATCATTCAGCAGACCTGTGAGCCATCCGCTTTTGTCCTGGCATCCTCAAAACATGCATCTATTTTCAGACATGCCATGTGTCTCTCGTCATCCCGGATGGATTCACCTCACTCAGGCCGACGGATCAGACCTGGGAACATCATCAACACGCCTTTGACCTCGCCTGCCTTGCCAAAGCCCCTGAAAGGTGCCCAAAAAGTGGCAAACGACCATCTCGCGATTGAATGCCTCATCACCGGGTTGAGTGAACCGTGCGCCAATGGCTCGTGCCACGGCCCTGAAAAACTGAAACACGATATACACCGGAACATTGAACAATCTACGGTCACCGGGCACACCACGCGCAACTGCCAGGTTGCGACTGGTCTGCAGGCGCCATCGTCGCAGATAGGCTTTGGTGGTACGGAAGGCTTCTACCTTGTGGTGGACTCTGGATTTTCCAAGAAAGACTGCCTTGAGTCCCGCATCCAAAATTCGTTCAAACATCTCTCCATCTTCACCGCTTGCAAGCACTTTCCCCTTGCGTCCACGCTCGGTATCAAACATTCCAACCTGGTCGAAAACGCATCTCCTGAAGGCCATGTTTGCGCCAAAAGGAGCCTGGGCTGCGGAGGCGATGGGATAATCATCTTCTCGATCCGTGCGTACAGCCAGAAACCCATAAAAGCGCTCGGTAAGCCACTCAGGCGGAGGCTCTTCCCAGATGGGAGCGATATAGCCACCACACGCATCAGCGCGATAGCGTTCCAATCCGGTCAGGGTGACGATGAGCCAATCGGGCTCCGGCAACACATCATCGTCGGTAAAAAGAAGAACATCGCCCTTCGCACAAGTAATGCCGTGGTTCCGCGCATGCGAGAGCCCCTGATGCGTTTCGAATTCATAGCGCAGTCGCGGCCACACATGCTTCTCGTCTTCCACCACTCGACGAGTATGGTCGCTGGAATTGTTATCGACTACCAATACCTCCCATTCACACTGCTCTGGTGCCCGCTGCCCTCGCAATGCCTTAAGCGTGTCGCGCAGAGAGTCTGCACGGTTATATGTACAGACAATGATGCTTGCGTCCATCTTGATTGATCCGACCCACACGAATGGAGATGAGATTCGTCGCTAAAATCCGAGTCGAGACGTAACTCGGCTCGTCCGATAGCGGATGCTATGCCACAGGGAGCCATCGTTACAGCCGAATTCAATCTTGCGACACAATGCTGCCGGAGAATCCGTTCCAAAAACATCCAATCGGCGCAGTCGGAAACGATCAATGGCACGTCTGTTGAAACCCGGCTGGGTAGAAAAGGCTGATTGGTATCCAGCCTCGCGAACAGCGTGCAGAACTCGTTCGTCATGGCGCCCATAAGGATAGGCCAAATGAAGTACCGGCTCCCCGAGAATTCCTTCGAGGTCTTCCCGTGCACCTTTCAATTCCAGCCGCAGATTCGTGTCATCCAACGCTGGCAGATCGACATGATGACGAGTATGCGACTGGAAACCGAACCCGAGCGAATGGAGTTCACGAATATGATGGACACTCATCAACGGATGGGTGTCAGCAGCCGAGCTACGTTTTCCGGGCCAAATATCGCGCTTGCCAATCAGTTGGCTGACCAGAAATATCGTGGGCAACCAGTTCATCCGGCAGAGGACAGGGGCAGCATGTTCGTGGACCCCGAGAAAGCCATCATCGAAGGTCAACAGGAAGGACTTTTCAGGAAACTCCATGTTGCCGTCCAGCCAGAGAAAAAAATCAGCCAATGACACGGCACGCCAGCCAGCCTGCTCCAATGAGTGCATGTGCAGCGCGAATCGGGCAGGTTCGACACAATACCTGCGCTCCTGATCGTTTCTCGTCTCACCGACACGGTGATACATCAAAACCGGAACTCGAATTGCATTCTTTATATCCATATTTTTCCGGACCGGATAATATAAAACACTCACATCATTCAGCGCACCTCGCTCCGCACATCCAGCATGGAGACGAGCAATCGGTACAGTCTTTCGGGCAGAAGTGACGGTATCAGATACTTCAGATCTGCGATGGTCCATGCGTTATGCTTCAATGTTTCGCGAAATAATTTTTGAGCGCTGACCAGATCACGATTCCAATGAGCCCGATAGGCCTCCTTGAGCAATGGAGCGTTTATCAGTTCTCGCTGCGAAACGGCATCCAGCCCATTGACCAGGGCAGGATTGTCATTGATGAAATCCTGTCGAACCATGCGTGCATCAAGAACCTGCCTCCATTTCGTCTTGGAGATCTGTCCATGGTCATGCCAGCGATAGAATGCAAGCACTTCCGGCACACGCACGAGCCGTTGATCGTACGCATACAACCGCAGCCACAAGTCGTAATCCATCGAGGTGAAGCGACGTGTAGAAAAGCCCCGTACGGCGTCTATGGCCGTGCGCCGAACCAGTGCCGCATGAATCGGCCATGGGCAAGAGCGCAGGAAGCTACTTACAGTTGCGAGGCCTTCACCATGATCTGGTGGAATATGAGGCATTGTTCCGGGTGCGCCAGGCCCCAAATTCTGCCAACCGCAATAGGCAAGCACAGCCTGACTCTCCATCAATGCTGCATGTAATTTTTCCAGACAATCTGGCGCCCACCAATCGTCGGCGTCCAGGAACGCAATAAACTCACCGCGTGCGCGGGACAGCCCGAAATTGCGCGCGGGATAGGGTCCGGTATTGCCTTGTTCGAGCAATCGGATTCGATCAGGATGGTCCTGAATGAGCCGACGAACGACCGCCACGCTCTCGTCACTAGAACCATCATCCACAACGATCAACTCTGTCTGCACGTGCGCCTGGTTCATCACACTACCGATGGCTTCTGCCAGATAGTGAGCTGAGTTGTAACAAGGCATGATCACCGAGATCAGATTCTGTTCAACTGGAGGATGCACGGGAACGGCATTCATATGCGCGACCATGCCGACCGGAGCCATGTCCCCGACTGTCCTGGATGATTGTGCAGCTCACGCGATATCGGGCTGACCATATTGTCTCACACGATGGATTTCAGGAGCTCATGCTTCAGTTCATCCGAAGCATCGATTCTGCTTGCGATTTGTAGGTTTTCGCAGTACCCGACAATTGATAAGCTGGACTCCAGCGTTGCAGCACATAATTGAAATTATTGACGGCTTGCTGCAGATAGTACTTACGATCATTCTTGTTGGCGGCGGCACGTGCACGGTTCATGAAATTCAATCCATAACAATAATGATGTATATGTAGATAGTTCTCTGCACCAAGCCGCTGCTTCCACGAGGCTGCCGAGGCCGCCGCACCAGGAGCACCCAATCTGGCCGCACAATACGGCGGCAGCATACGGATCTCCGGTGGCGTAGGGGCAAACGGCTTGACCGCCGAAGCATGGCTCGCGAATAAAAGCCCCGAAAGCAGAAGAATACGACAGGCAATCCGCTGCACGGGCGGGAAACTTCCATATCGGTTCACGGCACGCCTCCGGTCACGGTCAATCAAATCGCTCAAGAAGTTCTCTACAACGTGCATCGACCTGTGTCAACAACGGGACGTGCGGATTTGGATTACGCTGCAACGCGGCACCCTCTTTCACATACCGAGTCATCCAGGGCGAACAACCCGAAAGGTCCAGGAACGAAGCAATCCGCATCAACATGGCCTGCGGATGGACAATCAGGTCCTCATAGCGAAGCATCTCGACTCGAGGATCCTCGTCCAGGCGCTGCTCGAAATACAGGATATTGCGGTAGTACCACATCAGCGCGGCGCCATCGAGCTCGCTCAGCTCGAGACTGGCCATTTCACGCAACAATGCCTGCGTCTCGTCGCTCATGCCACGCCCGCGCCACGCTCCGGCTGATTTGTCCTTCGCCAAACGCCGCAACTGCGGCACGAAGTTGCCGAACGAGCGCACCGCGGAGCGGCTGCTGCCGTGGTAGTCGCGCACGATCCAGACGGCCTTCGCGGGCGTGAAATCATCAAGAAGTTCACGCAGACGGTCCAGTTCGCACAAGGACTTGATGACGAAGAACGGGGCGGGACTGCGTTGCGCCAAAGCGCGGATTGCCTCCGGAGTGTGCATTTCATAGCCCGGCGTGAACGCACGCGGATCGGTCTCATGGTAGACGTCGGTATGACGGTTCCAGTCCAGCAGCTCCATCAGCATATTGGTGCCCGAACGTTGCATGCCGGCCACGAAGACATGGGTGCGCGGCAATCTCGGCCCGATATGTTGGCGTACTGTCTTGTAGCCGCGAAAGAGCTTGCGCTCCGCACGCTCGCGCAGGGAGCGCCTGTCATGACCGGTACGAGGTGTGGGATTCGAAGAATCTGGTCGGGTCATTTTCCTGCCTGCCGTGCGATCGCACGTGTCGCGCTCGCCACGCGGTCCCACGAAAACCCCTGCGTCGCCCACTGATGCGCCGACGCCGACATTTGCTCACGCAATAGGGGCACCACAAGCAGTCGATGCACGGCGGCGGTGATCGCATCGAGCGAGTTGCCGTCCACCCGGTAGCCGTTCACGCCGTTGTTGACGGCGGACGCGGTACCGCCGGCATCACCCGCGACCACGGGTGTGCCACAGGCAGAAGCCTCGATGAACACCATGCCAAAACCCTCGGTATCGCCGTCGATCTCACGGTTTGGCATCACGAACACGTCGGCGGCGTTGTACCAGCGTGGCAGGTCCGCGGCCGCCACGTGCCCGAGCAGATGCACGCGATGCGCGACGCCACATTCGTGCGCCAATTCCTGCAGGTACTGCTGATCCTCACCGATTCCAACCAGTGCGTAGTGCAGCTCGGGATGCTCGGGCAGCAGGCGCTGTACGCAACGGATCACCTGGTCGAAACCCTTGCGCCGGCTGAGCCGCCCCACAGACAGCAACAGTTGGTCCGATTCACCACAACCCAACTGCGTACGCAGATCATCGCAGGGCAAGCCCGGGCGGAAGCGAGCTATATCCACCCCAGGATGGATCAGCACGATGCGTTGCGCGCTGACGCCGATCTTCAGCAATTCATTCCGGGTGAATTCGCTGTTCGCGATCACCGTGTCCGCATGGCGGTAGGCAAAGCACATGACCCGGAACTTGCCGCTCTGGCGCCAGGTGGTGATCTCCTCGCCGTGGGCGTAGATCACCAGCGACTTGCCGAAGAGACGTGCGGCACACCAGCCAACCAGTCCCTCGGGCAGCACGCGCCCGGCGTGTATCGCATCGAAGCGGTGTGTGGCCAGCAACACCAGGCACTTGCACAGCAACTTCAGGTACATGGCGAGCGATTCGGGTCGCAGCCATGGAGAGCGTCGCAAGTCCAGCCGATGAATCGTGTTCGGGTGGCTGGCGTCATGCGCCTCGCCACCCAGCACGGCAGCGGTCACGATGTGAATTTCCTTGCCGCCAAGGCGGCGGTAGACCTCGTCGAACCACACCGCGGTGCCGCCCTTGGTGGGCAGGAACAGTTCGCTGATCACAAGAATGCATTGCCTATCCGTCATGGGGCTATGCACTCAGCGCCGCTTTCGCAACCGACAATACCGAGCGCAGCGCCCACGCATTGCCGAGTGCGAGCAACGGGAAAATCGCTCGCAGCGCCGCTCCTCGTTGGCCCGCGCGCAACAGGCAGATGGCCAGATCGTAACGGGCGTGCGCAATGGCCTGCGCCAGGCCGTGGCGTACATGCGCGGGGGCGCCACGCAATTGCGGCTCCAGTTGCTGCAATGCCGCCACCGTCTGGCGCTGTGCGCGCAGCGGGTCGGAACGCGTCGCACTCCGCTCGTGGATGCAGTAGGCCGCGAGCGGCGTACACACCACCCCGACGCGCCGACTGCGGGCGCAGAGACGGATCAGGAAGTTCACGTCCTCGCATACGGCAAACCCGGTCGGATAGCCGCCCAGAGCGTGAAAACTCGTGCGCGGCACGGTGAGGGTGTGGGTGTCGCCAAAATGCGCCGCAATGAACTCGCCCAGCAGTGCACCTTCCATCACGGCCCGCTCGTCACGCACCGTTGCAAGCAGGGTGCGGCCAGCCGACGTCGATTCCATCGAGCGGCGCAGATGCCTGCCATCGACATCGACGTAGTCGAAGTCACCGGTCAGGAAGTCGAGCCTGCCGTCGTCGCGAATGAACGCAGCGTAGGTGGCGAGTCGCTCGGGGTAATACCAGTCGTCGGCGTCCAGGAAGCACAGCCACTCGGCCACAGCGACTGCCGCACCGGCATTGCGAGCCGCCGAAACACCGCTGTTGGTCTGGCTGATCAGCCGGATACGCTGGCCGTACCTTGCCGCCACCTCCGCAGTGCCGTCCGTGGAACCGTCGTCGACCACGATGATCTCGTGTGCTGGCCAGGTTTGCGCCAATACCGAATCGAGCGCTCGGGCAAGGGTACCGGCGGCATTCCAGGCCGGCACGATGACAGCGAACCGTGGCTCGGGAGAAACATCAACCGCCATAACCCAACCGCTGCTGCATCGGCCGCAGCCGCTCCACTACCCGGTCCACTCGAGCCTGGTTACGCTTCTTCCATTTGTCGCGATCCGGTGTGCCGGCGACCAGGCTGGTCGGACGCTGCGCCAGGCTCATGCAGATCTCGCGCATCCTGCGATCGAACGCGAGCCCGAGACGGGCAAAAACGCGCTCGAACACGGCTTCCGGCCGGTCGAGCAGGTCTTCGTAGCGAATTTCGGTCCACTGCGGCTCCGGCACCTGCGCCCGGGCTTCCAACCCCAGCTCGTTGGCCTTGAGCCACTGCCAGGCGCAGACCTCTTCCAGCGCAGCCGTGTTGTAGTCACGCCAGCCGGGCGGCAGGAAGAAACTCCATTCCGTGAAACGCCCACCGTCGATGGCTACCGGCACCGGACTTGGTCCCAGAAACTGGGTAAGGCCGAAGTGAGCATCGTTTTCCCAGCCGTCGATCAGCGAGCTCACGTTGGCGCGCCCATCGCGATACAAATAAATGAAGTGCGCTTCCGGAAACAACGCGACCAGATAGGGGACGCGCAGGATATTGATGCAGGTCTTGTCGAGGATGCGCCCCTTGCCAACGCGCGAATAGAAGAAGCGGAAAAAAGCCTGGCGGTGCTCTGGCCGGGCATGCTCTGCGCCGGCAGCCTCCGAATCCCAGCCGTTGTGTGCGGGACCCCAGAATCCGTCCCACAACTGCGGCAGTTCGTAGCCGATCGAGATCAACTCGCGCGAAGCGGCCAGCGTTTCGTAAGTCACGGTAGTGCCGGCGCGCGAGCAGCCCACGAGAAAGACCGGTGCAGGCATGCGCTGACCACTCAGATCCCAGAACCGCCCACGCAGCTCCTGATGCAGTGCACGCAGATTCTTGGCGCGGATTTCGGGATCGAGCAGCTTGTGGAGGTTCTTCAGTTTCGGCATGGGCCTAAGGATAGCAGCCGGTTCGAGAAGCGGCGGACATTGCTGCACTCATCCCCCGGCTCGACTGAACAACGCGCGACCCAGCCATGCCGACTGCTGTGCGACGCGGCGAATCCAGATGCGAAACCTGCCGCTGAACGAGTGATCCAGCAGCGCGGGATCACGCTTCCTGATTGCCTCGCCCAGCTCCGCTGTCGAGAGGAAATGCAGCGTCGGGAAGCGTGCCAGCGCAAGGCGTATCGCCTGCTCCAGTTCGACAAATGCCTGTTCCACCGCCAGGTTCAGTGCGGTGAAGTTGCTGCGGTGTGTTTCCAGCAACAACGGCCGGCCCAAAGCTGCATAGCGGGCGAGCGTGTCCGGCACATTCTCGCCACGGTGCCCCTTCTGCGGCTCGAAATAGGCATCCCGCACCACGCACAGCAACCCGCCACTGACATCACCGTTGTGCATGCGGCTGCCGTCGGACACGGGACGCCCCTCGGCATCGCGCGCGATGAAGCGCGTGCCGCAACTGACCAGCAGGCGTACGCCATGACGCGCCCACGCGGCTTCCACGCGTCGCGTCCACACGAAGGTGGGCGGCACCACGACTTCGGGCACAACGTCGAAGATCCGCGTGAACTCCCGCACTTCAGCGGCCACGGCCGCGTCGACGAGCGCGTCCGCATGCTCCGACGACGGCAGTTGGCGTGCGTCGATCCAGCGGCTTTGCAGCCGGGCGGGCAGCAGTTCGCTGTACTGCTCGCCATCGAGCAACCACTTCTTCAGCGATGCGTCGTATCCGGCGACGTCACACAGCAACTCGGGCATGAAGTGCTCCATACCGTGCAACTGGGCACTGAACACTCCCTCGCAAATGCCGGCACGAATTTCATCGAGCATCGGCTGCTGTAGCGGCTCATCGAGAAAGCGGCGCTGGTATTCAAAGCTCCCGTCGGCTTTTTCCTTGACCAGGGGCGCTGCGAGCGTGATACCGAGCGTCATCACCGGATGCCGCCCCTGTGCATCCTGATAGGCGCCGAGCACCCCACGCAGTCTGCGCAGGCATTGCGCCTGTTCCACCGGACCGGCACCCCAGTCGTCGCTCTCGAAGATCAGCACCGGCACACGCAATGCCGGTTCGCGCCACAGGGCGCGCAGACGACCGCACAATCGCCGGCACGACAGCACGCCGACGAACAGGAACACCGCGACAACAAGCAGCGAAAATGCGGTAAAAACAGCCAAAACGTGATATCCACGCGATCATTGAACTCTGAAGTCTAGCAGCAAACCAGGCGCGCTCCGGGCGCTGCTATACTGCCGCGGACCTTCGCGCTTGGTTCAGGATTGCCATGAGTACGCTTGCAGGATGGGCCGGCACACCCGGAGGCCCCGTTACCGATATCGCCGTGCTGTCGCAAATGCTGGGGGCAGCCTGGCAGGATCCTGCAGCCGTCAGCACGCAGTGTGCCGAAGGTGTGGCAGCGATCGCGACGGTACGCGGTGCGCAACCCGCGAGCGTGTGCCGTGAAGAGGGGCTGCTGGTTGCAGTAACCGGCAACATCTACTGGAAGGACCGCGAACTGGCACAGCGCGCTGCTGACGGCAACGACGCGCAGGCCATCGCGCACGCGGTACGACGAGACGGCGAACGTTTCCTGCAGCAGATGATGGGCTCCTTTGCGCTGGCGGTGATCGACACCGTGAGCGCGGTCACCCGGCTCGCCATCGACCCGATGGGTATAGAGCGCCTGTGCTACGCGGTCCGGGACGGGCGGCTCGTGTTCGCCAGCTCGGTGCAGGCGCTGCGCGCACACCCGGCCGTGCAAACGCGTATTTCGCAGCAGGCAGTGTTCAATTACCTGTATCACCACACGGTTCCGGCACCGCTGACGATCTACGACGACGTCTTCAAGCTGGAGGCAGGCGAACTGCTGGTGTTCCGCCGCGGCCATACCGAGCGCTCACGCTACTGGCATCAGCGCTTCCAGGACCGCAGCAACGCTGCGGTGCAGGACCTGGTGGACGAGTTCCATCGTGTGCTGAAGCGAGGCATCGCGCGTCCACTGGAGCATTTCGACGAGATCGGGGCGTTCCTGAGCGGAGGCACCGACAGCTCCTGCGTGACCGCCGCCGTGACGCAGGCGCGCGGCAAGGCACGGACCTTCGCCATCGGCTTCGATGCAGACGGTTACGACGAGTCGGGTTACGCGCAGATCACCGTAGACCGCTTCCGCAGTGATCACCACCACTACTACGTGACACCGCAGGACGTGTGCGAGGCGCTGCCGCGGGTTGCTGCGTACTACGACGAACCCTTTGGCAACGCGTCCGCCGTGCCAGCGTATGTCTGCGCCCGGTTTGCGCGTGAGGCAGGCATCCGCAACCTGCTGGCAGGCGACGGTGGCGATGAAATCTTCGGTGGCAACGAACGTTACCGGAAACAGAAGGTCTTCGAATACTGGAGTTTGTTGCCACGAGCGCTGCGCAGCCGACTGATCGAACCGCTGATCGCGCATTTCCCGCTGGGTGGACGCATCCCACCGCTACGCAAGCTGCAGAGTTACATCGCGCAAGCCAACATTCCGTTGCCGGACCGGCTGGAAACGTACAACTTCCTGCATCGTGAGTTGCTCGACGAAATTTTCGCTCCGGAGTTCCTGCGTGCGGTGGACCCGGCCGTACCGTTGCAGAGCCAGCGCAGCACCTGGTCCGCAGCCGATTGCGATTCCGCGCTGAACCGGATGCTGTTCCTCGACATGAAATTCACGCTGGCCGACAACGACCTGCGCAAGGTCAACGGCATGTGCGAACTGGCCGGAGTGAACGCGCACTTTCCGCTGATCGACCTCGAGATGGTGGAATTTGCGGCGCGGGTGCCGGTGAACCTCAAGATCAAGGGCCACAAGCTGCGCTGGTTCTTCAAGCACGCGCTGAAGGACACACTGGCACCCGAGACGCTCAGCAAGTCGAAGCATGGATTCGGGTTGCCGTTTGGTGTGTGGCTGAACGACGATCCCGCACTGCACGCGATGGCAAGCGAGAGCCTGGAGCGTTTCAAATCACGCGGCTATGTACGACCCGAGTACGTGGATGCGCTGTGGTGCCAGCACCGCGCGGGGCACAGCTCCTATTTCGGCACGATGATCTGGATCTGCATGGCGCTGGAGCAGTGGCTGGAAGCGCACCCGTAGGTCGGGATTTATCCCGACGAGGGTGGATCGACATCTGTCGGATTGAAATCCGACCTACATCCTTGTCGGGTTGAAACCCGACCCACGTCGACGTAGGTCGGCATTCATGCCGACATGCCGGCGGGAATGTTCGCACACGTCGGGTTGAAACCCGACCTACGTGGGTCGGCATTCATGCCGACGGGAATGTCGGGTTGAAACCCGACCCACGTCGACGCAGGTCGGCATTCATGCCGACGATCGATGCCGCCCCATATCGGGTTGAAATCCGACCTGCATCCGTCGGGTTGAAATCGGACCGACGGGGCCCGACCTGGCCGCGAAGGCAGATCGGGTTGCAGGCGCCTGCGCTGCCAGATGAGCGGCAACCAGTTGACGTGTGGCAACCACCAGCGCGACCAGCAGATAGATATAGTCGAAGTACGCCATGCCCAGGAAAATCCCCGAAGTGCAGTAAGCGACACCGCTGACCTGCAGCATGCGCCCAAGATTCTCGGCCCATTTCAGCTCGCCGTGCTTTTTCGCTTGACGGACGATCCAGCCGGCACTCAGCCAGGTGAACGCCAGCAGCGAAAGAAACATCACGAGCCCCGGGAAGCCCTGCTCGCTGAGCACCTCGAAATAGATGCTGTGTACGTCGCGTGCGCCCGAGGCCACGTTTGCTTCGAATCCTCCGCCCATGACGTAGGTGGTGCCTATGAGCCACGCGTGCTTCCAGGCCTCTATCCGCTGCATCGACGATGCGTCTTCCTGATAGTTGCTGATGGTGTCCATGCGTGCCCACCAGCTCTCCGGCATGAAGCCGAGCACCAGCGGGACCGCAGCCGCAGCCAGCAGAATGAACGTTATCCGCTTCGGGCTCTTCCATACGAAAATCGACCCCATGACCACCAGCCCGACCAACGCTCCACGCGACTGGGTTCCCAGCACGGCAACCAGCGTCAGCACGATCGCGCCGGTCAGACCGAGCTTCAACCAGTACCGGCTCTCCTCGACCTGCAGATAGCGCATCAGCGGAATCGTCATCAGCATGGCCAGGCCCAGTTCGTTGTTGCCACCGATGAACGTACCCGGCGGACCCTGGACGTGAAAGCCGCCGCCGGTCAGGATCGTAAAGATTCCGCCCTTGATACCGTAGAAGCCGAGCGACAGCGCGACGGTCCACACCAGCGCATGGAGACGTTCGCGCGAGGTGAGCATGATCAACGTGACGAAGGTCATGAACTGGATCTTGAGCACCTTGTCCAGTTGTTCGACGGCCAGATCGGGTCTGAACGCGAAATAGGTCGTGATGCACATCCAGATCACGAACAGCAGCAACAGCACCGTTTCACGCGTCCACGGAATCCTCTTCGGTTCCTTCGAGATCAGCAGTGCAATCAGCGTGGTCAGTGCCACCATCATTGCGAACGGCATGCTCGTGGAGAAGCCCCACGCCATGCGGTGCGGGTTCATGTACCCAAGCCAGGTCCACATGATGATGCCGTAGAAAGGCCGCCACAGGATCAGCGGCAGGCTGCCGAACACCACCAGTGTCACGAAGATGTCACGCATGCGGTGTACGCTCCGTCGTCCCGGCATCTCCAGGATGTTCGACGCCACACAGGCCGTCGTACACATCCAGGTAATCCGCCACCGTTCTTCCCCAGTCGAAGCTGGAACGCACCCGTTCCAGCGCGTGTGCGCCCATCACAGGGCGAACGTCCTTGCGCTGTACCAGCTCACTGATCGCCGTCGCCAGCGCTGCATCATCGTCAACCGGGACCAGCCTTCCGTTCCATCCGTCACGGACCAGCTCGGGGTTGCCGCCCACATCGGTCGCGATCACCGGCAGCCCGCTCGCCATCGCCTCCAGCACCGTGTTCGAGATGCCCTCGCCGAGCGAGGGCAGCACGAACAGGTCCATGCATTGTAGTAGCTCGGGGATGTCGTGCCGGTCACCGGGCAGCCAGACCAGCGCATCGAGCCCGAGTTCCGTGACGACCTGCGCAATCCGGGCAGCCAGCGGGCCATCCCCAACGATCACCAGGCGCAACTGTGGAGCCAGTTCCGGGCATGCCTGCAAAATACGATGCACGGCCCGCAGCAGCGAAAGCTGGTTCTTCACCTCGGCAAGCCGACCCACGGTACCGATCACCAGCGCATCCTCGACCAGGAAACCCGGCGGCAACAGCTGCGGGCGAGTCGCACCGTGTGGGTGAAACCTCTGCTGGTCGACACCGTTGTAGATCTGTCTGACGCGCACGGCTGGCACGCCGACGGTGGTGATCAACCACCGCTCCAGATCCTTGCTGACTGCGATGTAGCGCTGCACCACCAGCCGTGCCGCCTTGCGCAGCAGGTTGTACTTGCGGTTGCTGCCGTCCAGATCGAACACGTCACGCCCGTGCTCGCCGTGCACGCGCTTCACTCCAGGCAGCAGCGCCGCCACGAACTGCATCTCCAGCGTGGCCAGGTTGCGCGTATGCACGATCGCGGGATGCAGCGTGCGCAGGACGCGAAACAGCCGCCAGTAGAGGCCTGTATCGTGACCGGGACGCCGGTGCAGCTCGATGATCGGCACATCCGGCACCGTGATGCGGCGAGCAAACTCGCCTGCCTCGGTCAGGCACACGATCGCGTGACGATAACGTCCGGGCGGTGTGCGGTTGATGATGTTCACGAGACCGTTTTCCAGCCCGCCGGTACCCAGCGAGTGGATGATGTGCACTACACGCGGCATTTGCGACCCGGCAGCCACTCAAGCGTACTCCCGCAGGGTGACCGTGTCGGTCTGCAGCAACCCATGCACCAGCGGCAGATTGTGCTCCCAAACGAAGTCCGCCCGCACTCGCTCGCGCGCAGCACGACCTATATCCGGATGCATTCCGGAGCAGGCAGCCAGCGTGTGCTGCACGAATTCGTCAGCGCCATCGGCCAGCAGCACCTCGGCGCCCGGACTGGCATCGATGCCCTCGAGTCCCTGCGGACTCACGACCACCGGCCGCGCCATTGCCATGGCTTCAAGCACCTTGTTCTGGATGCCGCGTGCGATACGCATCGGCGCCACCGCGGCGCTGGCGTACTGCACGTAGGGTCGCACATCGTCCACGCGACCGGTCACGACCACCGTCTCACCCGCCAGCGCGCGCACGGCCTCGGCCGGCTTGCCCCCGACGACGTAGAAGCGCACCTCCGGACGAGCCTCGCGCACCCGCGGCAGAACCTGCCCGGCAAACCATTTCACGGCATCCACATTCGGCCAGTAATCCATCGCACCGGTGAACACCAGCGCCGTGGTGCCTTGCGGATAGGGATTCGCCAGCGTCGGATCGGGACGGAAGTAGTCGGTATCCACCCCGTTGTTGTAATGGCCGATGTTGCGTGCCAGCTCAGGCGCCAGTTGCCGGAACAACTCGGCTTCCGCCGAGGAAACGAACAGGCAGGCGTCGAAGGACTCGGCAAGGTGGCGCTCATAGCGGAACAGATAGTCCGCCTCGCGACGGTAGACCCAGCTCATCGGCCAGCGCTTGTCCTGCGCGTACTGGCGCCACTTGTCGGAATCCACGTCCACGAAGTCGATCACCCGGCGCTGGAAGCCGAGACGCTGATCCGTTGCGTACTGCGCCATCGCCGACGAATACACCAGCACGCGGCGAATCTGCTGTTCGGCAACCGTAGCCTCCACCCACCGCCGCAGCCTGCGACTGCGATAGTACGGCAGCGACAGCGCGCGGCCGGTCACGAACGCCGACAGACTGTTCAGCTTCGCCAGGTGTGGCGTGAGGCCGATGAAGCGGCAGCCGGCACAGATCCCCTCGATCGCCCCGGTATGCGCCCAGTCGGCAGGATCGTCGATGAAGGCGCCCAGGTACACGCGGTAGTGTTCGCACAGGTAGCGCAGCAGATTCCACGAGCGAATCTTGTCACCCTTGTTCGGCGGAAACGGAATCCGATGGCAGAGGAACAACAGCGGCGGTTTTATCGACATGCTCAGCCCAGACTGCGGGCAAGCCACGGTCCGATCGTGTTCGCCACCGGCAGCGGCAACTTCTCCCAGGCCTTGATCAGCATCTGGTACTTCGGATTCGCAGGGTTCACGTTCGGCACTTCACTCGCCTTCACCAGAAAGTACTCGTAATGCAGCGACTCAGGGGTGAAGCCAAAATTCTTCTTGAAGCTGTACGGCCCGGTACCTTCCTTGCTGCGCCCGAAATCGAACAGCCGACAGCCTCGTTCCGCCGAGCGGCGCATCAACTCCCAGTACATGAAGTGGTTGCAGCCGCGGATCTCGCGCGACGCACCGATGCTGCCGCCGTAATACGGCAACACCTGGTCACGGAAATAGAAGTTCAGCACCCCGGCCACATCGCGCCCGTTCTGCGTGATCATCAGCACATCGCAGTCGGCACCGAATTCCTCGCGCAGGATGCGCAGGTACTGCTTCGCGAACACCGGCGTACCGAGGTTGCGCACACTCTCTGAATAGACGCGATAGAGACGATCGACGCCGTCGTCGGGTTCGCCACCCAGGCCTTCGTCGATGCCCTTGCGCACCATCGCGCGCTGACGACCCGGAATCGCCTTCAGGTTCACTTCCGGGTCAGGGTCGATCGGCTTGCGGAAGGTGACGTACAGGCTCTTGCCCGGCCACCCTGAGTCGCTCGGCCGCAGGTTGCGCAGCTCGAGCGCATCGACCTGCAGCCGCGTCGCGAGTTCGCTCGCCGCCTGGCGCAGTGCCGCTTCTGCCTGTGGTGTGCTGGCGACAATCCCACCGTAGACGCAGAACGGCAGTGACGCGAGGCTGTTGCCGAACAGCAGGCTTTTCACCTGCGCCAGCGGCAGAACGCCTTCGATCACACCGTTGTGCTCGGCGAACAGAAAATATGCACGGTGGCCAAAGGCGCGCTCGAGCACGGTCTTCCAGGCCGCTCGATGAAAGAAGGTTGCAGCCGGCGCTGCGCAGACGAAGGCATCCCAGCGCGGGAAATCGCTCGCACCCAGTTCGCGAATCGTGCGCTGCATGGCCATGCTCATGGCTTCAGCGCGCCCGGAAACACTTCGTCGACCCGGCCCCAACGGAAATCCTGCAGCAGGCACTCGAGGCGATCGTACATGCGCCCCAGGTTCAGATAGTGACGGAAACGCGCGCGTGCGTTTGCCGCTGAAACCCGCGGTTGTTCGGGATCCACTTCCCACGGATGGAAATAGAAGATGCAGGGCTGGTGTTCGCCTTCGTTCACGCTATTCATCGCCCAGCGCGAGAACGCATACGGGAACAGCCGGAACCAGCCACCGCCGCCGCAGTTGAGGTTGCGTCCGGCAAGGGTGATCGTGGTGATCGGGATTTCGAGCAGGCGACCTTCGGCGCTGCGGTACGCAAAGCGCGGCGCATCCGGAATGCCGTAGAGGTCATGGCGCACCGGCACGATGCTCGAACTGTAGCTGTAGCCGGCGTCGGCCAGCACCTCGTGCGCCCACAGGTTATCGGTGGAAATCGAGTAACTGGCGGCGCGATAGCCGTTGACCGCGCTGCCCGACAGATCCTCGAGCAGCGCCTTGGTACGCACGATATCGTCCTGGAACTGCGAACGGTTCTGCGTATTGGCGCGGATATGCTCCCAGCCGTGGCTTGCAAGTTCATGCCCGGCGGCGACGATGCGCGCGATCATCTGCGGATAGCGTTCCGCGACCCAGCCCAGTGTGAAGAACGTGGCCTTGACCCCGTTTTCTGCAAAAAGATCCAGAATACGATCGACGTTGGCCTCGACACGACACGGCAGGCGCTGCCAATCGGACCGTGGAACGCAGTGTTCGAACGCAGAAACCTGAAAGTAGTCTTCCACGTCGACCGTCATCGCGTTGACGACGGAACCGACCGCGGTCCCTGCACGCAGACTCATGTCGTGGCGAGCCAGTGTGCAATGCCTGCGGCGATGCGTTCCGCTGCCTTGCCGTCCCAGTACTCCGGAACCCGGCCTGTCTTGCCACCGTCACGCAGGATAGCGGCCACGCATTCGCGGATGCGCTGCGCATCGCGGCCAACGACGGTATTGGTGCCCTGCTCGGCAGTGATCGGCCGCTCGGTGCTCTCGCGCAGCGTCACACAGGGAATACCGAGTGCAGTGGTCTCTTCCTGGATTCCGCCCGAGTCGGTGAGCACCAGGCGCGCCTGCTTCATCAACCCGAGCATTTCGAGATAGCCCAACGGCTCGCTGCAGACGAAGTCGGGGCCATCCAGCAGATGCCCCAGCCCCGCAGCTTCGATGTTGCGCCGCGTACGCGGGTGGACCGGAAACACCAGCGGTGTCTCGCGTGCCATTTCGGCCAGCACTCCCAGCAGCCGGGCAAGCACCGCAGGGTCGTCGACGTTCGACGGCCGGTGCAGCGTCAGCACGCCGTAGCCGGCCATGAAACGCTGTGTCTTTTCTGCCGTGGCCAGCGTGCCGATCGTCGTGGCAGCAGGCACCGCTGCATCGAGGTTGTAGCGCAACGTGTCGATCATCACGTTACCAGCGAAGTGGATTCGCTCGGGCGCAATACCCTCGTGTCGCAGGTTCGCCTCGGCCGAACGCTCGGTGGTGAACAGCAGTTCCGAGATCTGATCGGTAAGAACCCGGTTGATTTCCTCGGGCATCGAGCGATCTCCGCTGCGCAACCCGGCCTCGACGTGAATCACCGGAATGCCCTTCTTCACTGCCACCAGCGCACACGCGATGGTCGAATTCACATCACCGACCACCAGTACGGCGCGCGGCTGCAATCGATCGAGCACTGGCTCGAAGCCTTTCATGATGTCGGCGGTCTGCGTCGCGTGCGTGCCGGATCCGACGCCCAGATCGATTTCCGGTTCGGGAATGTGCAACTGCTCGAAGAAGGCGTGCTTCATCGCCGCATCGTAGTGCTGTCCGGTATGCACCAGGGTGGCCTGCAGCCCGTAGCGCGGGTCGGCCAGCGCACGCATGATCGGCGCGATCTTCATGAAGTTCGGACGAGCGCCCACCACGCACAGGATCCGCGCCGCACCGGCAGAGATATCAGTCATTGCGTACTGCCGTCAGAGCGTGAACATGAAATTCACGTACACGCGATTTTCCGTGTAGTCGTCGAGCGGGCGATCGGAATCGCGCTCGGAGTGCGAGTAGTTCAGCGCCACGCTGCTGTGCACGCCGAGTTGCCGGCTGAGGCCCACGCTGTAGCGCAGCGTATCGGCCTGTGCTCCGCCATTGTCCTCGTCCCGGCCCCACAGCACGCCGCCATTCAGGCTCAGCGTACGCGACAGCTTCCGGGTCGCCCGCACGCTGAAGTCATCGAAAATGGCCTGCTCGCCGGAGTCCTCGCGGGTCTGCTTCGAGTGGCGCCCGTTCAATGTCAGCGTGCTGCGCAGGCCAGTGAGCGTCAACGAACTCTGGAACCGCTCGTCGGCTACCATGCCGGCATTGAGGAACGTCAGGTCGCGTGACAGCGGCAGCGGTTCGCCGGTCACCGGATCGTACTGCGGAGGCGCCAGCGGATCGGAACCGAACAGATCGCCAGCACGCGCCCGCAGCGAACGTGTATCGTTCAAGGTGTATTCGTAGCTTGCGTGGAAATTCAGGTGACGCTTGCGCCAACTGAAATCGACGCGTGGCTTGTTGTTGAAACTGCGATGCTCCTGGCTGACCGCAAGCGAGGTACGCGGGTTCGGTGTCCACACGAAGCCGGCGCTCCATGTATTCCTGTTGCGATCGCGCGATGCCGCGTCGTACTCGTGCTTCTCGTGACCTACCGAAGACGTCAGACGCCATTGCCGGTTGAGCCGGTAACCCAGACGCAGATCCGCGTCGCTGAACTCGTTGTCCTGACCACGACCGGTTCCAGCGTTGTTGCTGTACTCGGTGCGACGTTGCTGCGCGTGCAGACCCCAGTCGATCCGGCCGAAATCGCTGCCGCTGGTCAGGCTCGCACTGAGATGCTGCTGCGTGCTGTCGTCGAAGCGGTTGTCGGCGCTGATCTGATCGTCGGTGCGGTAGCGCGCCTCGAAGTTCGCAAAGGAACCGAAGCGCTTGCGCAAGTACGGACTGATGCCCCACATGTACGCGGTTTCGGAGTTCTCTGCACGATTCAGCGGCGTATCACCGTAGGCGCGAAACGGATCCACCGTCGTCTGGTACGCACGCGCGTAGGCATCGATGAACAGAAAGTCCTCGACCAGTTCCACGTTGCCGAGCGCGTTCAGGAACGGGTTGACGTTGTCGCTGTCGCCGCCTAGATCGTTGAACTCGAGGGCACCGCTCAACACCACGCTGGCACGAGCACCTCGCCCGACCAGCGACGCCGAGGGGCGCACTACGGTAATGAAATCGCTGCGCTCGTGATCCGGCGTCAGCCGTGCGTTGTCGGTGTAGATCCCGCCGACGCTGAGGCTTGCGCCGCGCGTCCACTCCGCTGCCGTGGCAGTGCCGGCCAGCAGCCCCAGACTGGCCCCGGCCACCACCGCCAGGGTGCACAGACGCATGCGCGTGCGCACACGCGCTCCTGTCTTAGCCTGCTGCATCGGGCGCTCCACCTGCCGGATGACCTGCGGTGCGGCGTGTGTTGTCTCCATACCCGTATCCGTATCCATAGCCGTAGCCATAACCGTAGCCGTAGCCGTACTTGTCCAGCGGGTTGCGTCGAACGCTGTTCAGCACCATACCGACGATCTTGTCTTCGCTGATATGTCCCAGCGCTTCGGTTATGGCCTGCGGCGCCGTCCTCTCGGCGGCGACGACGAACACGACCTGCCCCATCTGGCTTGCGAGCACGCTGGATTCCGTGGTGAGCAACAGCGGTGGGCTGTCGAACACCACGATGCGATCCGGGTAACGGCCGGACAACTCCTGCGCGATACGTCGCATCGCCTCGCTCGCGAGCAGTTCGGTGGAGCGCTGGTGCATTCGTCCCACCGGGATGATGCGCAGGTTCGGGATGCTGGTCTGCAACAGCACGTCCTCGATGCGCATATCGTCGTGTTCGAGCACGTCGATCAGACCGAGAGAATCTTCGGGCACGCCGAGCCGTACGCCTGCGCTCGCCTTGGCGACGTCACCATCCACCAGCAGCACGGTGCGATTCTCTTCCATGCACAGGCTCATCGCGAGATTGATCGCGGTGAAGGTCTTGCCCTCGCCCTCGAGTGCGCTGGTGACCATGATCAGGTTCGCATTCGGCACCTGCGCTGCGGTCTCGCCGTCGATATTGGCCAGCAGCGGGCGCTTGATCATCCGGTACTCTTCCGCGATCTGGCTGCGCGGCTGGTCCGGCGTGACGAAACCCCTGCTGCTCAACTCCGCCAGCGGAATCTGGGCCACCGGCCGCACACGTGCTGCCGCTACCTGCGGCGGCGGCGCAGGCTTCGCAGCGGCCTCACGTGCCACGGCGTCCTGCGCCTGCTTCTCCAGCTTTTCGATCGCCTTCTCGATGATGCTCATTGCAAATCCTGTGTGCGCGGCGCCGGTGATTGCCGCTCCCGGTCGATACCAATCAAGATCACAGTTGCTGCACGATCGTGATACCGCCGAACGTGACCAGCAGCGCCAGCGACACCGCCGACAACGCCAGGCGATTCAGGAACGCCCGCCGTCGCTCCACCGCGCTGCGAATCTGGGTGACGCAGCCCAGCACCGGCAGCCCGGTCAGATTCGCCAGTCCACGCCGGTCCACGACGACAGGCCTTATCAATGACAGCAACAGGGCGACTCCCAGTGCAACACCCAAAGCGAGCACGAGCACGATCGAATTCAGCAGGATCTTGTTGGGTTCGTTTGGTCGTTGCGGGACGAATGGTGGATCGATCACGCGAAATACCACGTCTCCGGCTGTCTCCTGCACATCACCTGAAAGGCGCGCCGATTCGCGGCGCTGCAACAGGGTCTGGTGCTGCTGACGCAACACACCGTAGTCGCGATCGAGCTGCGCCAGTTCCGCCTCGATCATGGGCAGGCTGTTGACCTTGCCCTCGAGTTCCTTCACCCGGTTCTCGTGTTCGGTCACGCGCACGCGGAACTCGGCCACCGACGCGTCGGCCTCGGAAAGCAGCGCGCGCATCTGCTGATAGATGGGATTCTCGGCAAGCTTCGGCGATTCCTTTGGGGCCTCTGCCGCCAGCGTCTCGAGCTGCTTGGCCCGTTCGGTTTCCAGCTCGGCGATCATCTTGCGGATCTGCACCACTTCCGGATGCTTGTCAGTGAATCGCGTCAGCAGATCGTCGAGACGTACCGTCAACGTCTGGATACGCATGTCGAGCGGCGAGATCAGCGCCTCGCTCATGTCACTCATGAACATCGGATCGTTGGGGTTCTGCAACTGGCGCTGCAGTTCGGAGCGGCGGTTCTCCATTTCCCTGAGCTGCAACTGCGCATCGGTGAGCTGCTGGCGCGCAGCCGCAAGGCGCGCGAAATATCCGCCCGACTCACCCGGCAGACTGCCGGCGTTGCGTTGCTTGAACTCGGCAAGCCGTGTTTCGGCCTCGGTCAGGCGTTTCTCGTAATCGGTGATCTGCTGATCCAGGAACGTTTGCGCGCCGGAGCTGTCCTGGCGCTTGTTGCCCAGCGTCGACTCGATGAACACCGTGATCAGCGACTGCACCACACGCTTGGCGACCGATGGATCCGCGTGCGTGTATGAGACCCCGTACAGCGACGGATTGCGCGGATCGCCTTCGATGATGATCGACTTCGCCAGCTCGTCGACCATCTCGTCCTTTTGTTTGTCGGTCGTGACCTTGATGTCGAGGTCCGACATGCGCATCAGCTTTTCAAGATTCGGACGCGTCAGCAGCGTCTTGCTCATCATCTGCACGCGCTGCTCGATGTTCGGCTGGATCGCCAGACCCTGCAGCAGCGGTCGCAGCACGCTGTTGGTGTCCACATGCAGCCGGGCAGCGGCACGGTACTTGTCCGGAAACTGCTCGACCAGCAGCCAGCCCGACAGTGCAATACCCCACGCGACGAACACCGCGAGCCATCTGAACCGCCAGATACCAAGCAGGTACCCGAATAGCTGGACCACTAATTCCTGCATAGATCACGTCACGCCAAAAGTTGATCGGGTTCCCGCTGCACGATCGCCGGCGCTGCGTGCGTCCGGCGATCCACGATCGCGGCAGCCATGCCGGCGTGTGTGTTCAGAACCACGCTTCCGGAACGATGATGATGTCGCCGGGGTACATGCCGATATTGGCGTTGATGTTGCCGTCCTTCAGCAGGTCATCGAGTCGCAGCCCGATGGTCTGGCGATTACCCTGGAAGTTGCGCACCAGCACCGCACGGTTGCCGGCCGCAAACTCGGTGAGCCCGCCGACGTCGATCATCGCGTCGAGCACCGTCATGTGCTTGCGATACGGAATGCTGAGCGGCTTCGCGGCCTGCCCGACGATCCGCACCTGCTGGTACGGCACGCCCTGGAAGCCGGTCAGGATCACGCTGACCACCGCACTCTTCACGTATTCGCCATACGCCCGCTCGATGTCACGCGCAAGCTGTGACGCGGTCTTGCCACTGGCGTCGATGTTCTCTACCAGGCGGGTCGTGATCTTGCCGTCAGGCTTCACTGCGACAGAAGTGCTGAGGTCGGGGTTGCCCCAGACGAAGATTTCCATCGTGTCGCCCGGCCCGATCAGGTATTCGTAATCGGGTGTAGCCGTCGGCGACGCCACAGCCTCATCCTGGTCGGGCGTAGACCCACAGCCAGCGAGTGCAAACACCAGCGACGTCACCCCTGCGAAGACGCCAATCCGTCGAATCACACCTTGCAGATCAATCACTTGAGACCCCCTTTCTGGAAGCGTGGTATCCAGCATGCTCCCTGTCGATGCACAAGGCGCCCGCCGCCCTGCGGCCGCCGTCCCTGATTCACACACACACCGGTTCGTCAAAGAACCACTGCCGGCCAAGTGTAGACCACGCGCTGCACCTTGACACTAGAGAACGGCGCACGACGGTGACCCATGCCTTTTTATATCTATACTCGCCGGCCATGTCTGCACATACCGAACATCCGCCGACCATGCGGGCTGCTGCAATCGGCTGTCTGCTGCTGAATGCGCTGGTCTGGGGCGTGTCGTGGTGGCCTTTCCGCCAGCTCAACTCCCTCGGACTGCATAGCCTGTGGGCCACCGGTTTCGCATTCGCTCTGGCCACAGTCCTGATCAGCCTGTGGCGCCCGGCTGCGTGGCCGGCGCTGCTCGCACGCCCGCAGTTGCTGTGGCTGGTGCTGGCATCGGGCATTACCAACGCCACCTTCAACTGGGGTGTGATGATCGGCGAGGTCGTTCGGGTAGTACTGCTGTTCTATCTGATGCCGGTCTGGTCGCTGCCGCTGGCGCGCTGGCTGCTGGGCGAGGCGATCACCGGCGCAGCGGTTGGCCGGGTCGCGCTGGCGATCGGCGGCGCAGCCGTCGTGCTCTGGCGCCCCGAGACCGGGCTGCCGCTGCCCGCTTCGCTGGCCGACTGGCTGGGCATCGCTGGTGGCGCGAGCTTCGCGCTGGTGAACGTGCTGGTGCGTCGCCATCGCGAAGCACCGGACGAAGCGCGCGCGCTGGCCATGTTCGTCGGCGGCTTCACCGTGGCGATTGCGATGGCTGCCTTGCTGACGGCGAGCGGCATGATCGTGGCGCCACCAGCGCCCGCCTGGCCATGGGTGGCCGGTAACATTGCACTCGCACTGGTATTGCTGGGCGGCAATCTTGCCCTGCAGTACGGCGCCGCGCACCTGCCTGCGGCGGTCACCGCGGTCGTGATGCTTTCCGAAGTGTTGTTCGCAGCACTCTCATCGGTGGGGCTCGGCAGCGAAACCCTGGGCGCACGTACGCTCGGCGGCGGGCTGTTGATCCTGGCCGCCACACTGCTCACGCGCCCACCGCGCCCGGAGGCGGCCATAGCGAAGCGGTAGGTAGAGAAGGAAGAAATGCCCGGCAACTGCTAATCTGTGCCGAACCTCTCATCGGGTTCCGGGCCTGCAATCTAAAGGACACAGATACGCAACATGAAGTTTCGTAGCTATTCGACAGGGATGAAGCTCCTCACGCTCATCGAATTTGCGGTACACACGGCGTCGCTGCTGCTGGCAGCCTGGCTGCTGAATGTGCAGATTCCACACCCGGAGCAGGTGGTTGCCAACCTGTTGCTGGTCTACGCAACGGTATTCGCGATCGCTTCCCAACTGTTTTCGCTGTCGCTGGGGCTGTACAACCCGAAGCTGCGCGAGCCTTACCGCGCCATATTCCGGCGTGCGGTCGTGGCAACCGTGATGGGGGGATTCACGCTGATGCTGGTGACGCTCGCGTTCGCCGAGCGCGTGTTCCCACCAGAAGCGCTGTTGCTGACGGTCATTTTCAGCATCGGACTCGTGAGCCTGATCCGCTTTTTCGACTTCACCTACGAGTTCCTCGCGCAAAAGAAGATCAATGTGCTGGTGATCGGGGCCGGCGAGCGGGCATCGATCATCGAGAAGCGCATGAAGCGTCGGGTCGATCGCAAACGTTTCGATCTGCACGGCTTCGTGGTGATGCGCGGAGATTCGCCGAACGGCATCCAGAAGGAGAAAAAGTTCACTCTCGAAGGCGAAAACCTCGCTGCCTATATCCTGAAGAACAATATCGACGAGCTGATCATCGCCTGCGACGAACGCCGCAACAACATCCCGCTCGACCTGCTGTTCGACTGCAAGATGCGCGGCACGAACGTGATCGAGATTCTTGATTTCATCGAACGCGAAACCGGCCAGGTCGCGGTGAACCTGGTGTATCCAAGCTGGGTGATCTACTCGAACGGCTTCAACTCGACCAACGAGTTGCGCAACGCCCTCGACTGGCTCTTCAACGCGCTGCTCACAACGTGCGTGTTCCTGGTCGTGTGGCCGATCATGCTGCTGACCTGGCTGAGCATCAAGCTGGAGGAAGGGTTGCAGGCACCGACCTTCTACTTCCAGCGCCGCGTAGGCTTGGGCGGGAAGCCCTTCAATGTCATCAAGTTCCGCAGCATGCGCGTGGATGCGGAAACGAGCGGTGCGGTGTGGGCAAGCCGGAACGACCCGCGGGTCACCCGCATCGGGAAATTCCTGCGCAAGTACCGGATCGACGAATTGCCACAGCTCTGGAATGTACTGCGCGGCGATATGGGCTTCGTGGGTCCGCGACCGGAACGTCCGGAATTCGTGAAGGATCTGGTCGTGAAGATCCCCTATTACAACCAGCGACACAACGTCAAACCCGGCCTCACGGGATGGGCCCAGCTCAAGTACCCCTACGGGTCGACCGAAGAGGACGCGCTGGAGAAACTCAAGTTCGACCTTTACTACGTGAAACACCGCAGCTTCCTGCTCGACCTGCACATCCTGGTGCAGACGGTGGAAGTGGTGCTGTTCGGCAAGGGGCGCTGAGCGGAATCGGGATGGCCACGCTGCCAGGCGCAGCGCCCTACTGTCTTATCTGGAATTTCTCGAGCAGCGAATAAAGTGTGGGGCGCGTCACGCCGAGCAGCTTCGACGCCTCCGAGATGTTGCTGTCCACGCTTCCCAGCGCGCGCAGGATGGCGCGCCGCTCGGCATCCTCGCGCACCTGTTTGAGATTCAGCGGCGTTGGCTCGTGCTCTTCGGCCTCCAGCTCGAGATCTTCCGCCGTGATATACGTGTTGTCGGCCATGATGAGTGCGCGCTTCACGCGGCTCTCGATCTCGCGCACGTTGCCGGGCCAGGCGTAGGCCTCGATCGCTGCGATCGCCTCGCGATCGAAACCGCGAATCGGGCGACCCTGCTCCTGCGCGTAGCGGTGCAGGAAGGATCTCGCCAGCAACAGCGCGTCACCGTCACGCTCCCTGACCGAGGGAATGCGGATCGTGATCTCGCTGATGCGGTAATACAGATCCTCGCGGAAACTGCCGTCCTGGATCTTTCCCTGCAGGTCCTGGTGCGTGGCGCAGAGGATGCGCACGTCGATCGGGATTTCCTGCCGGCCACCTACGCGCTCGATCACGCGCTCCTGCAGGAAGCGCAACAGCTTCGACTGCAGCCCGAGCGGCAGATCGCCGATTTCGTCCAGAAACAGCGTGCCGCCGTGGGCGTACTCGATCTTGCCAGGCGTCTGCTTGATCGCACCGGTGAAGGCCCCCTTCTCGTGACCGAACAGCTCGCTCTCGAGCAGGTTCTCCGGGATCGCCGCGCAGTTGATCGCGACCATGCGCTGGCGCGCTCGGCTGCTGCGTTCATGCAGCGCTTGCGCAACGCGCTCCTTGCCGGTGCCGCTGGCGCCCAGCAACAGTACCGTCACGTCGGAAGGCGCCACCTTCTCGATCGTACGACAGACCTTCAGCATCTGCGGGCTGGCGGCAATGATGCCGTCGAGCGGTGAGCTGATCTGCGACTGCTGCAATCGGCGGTTCTCACGCTCGAGCTCATGCACCCGGTAGGCACGATCGACCATCAGCGTCAGCACATCCTGCTCGACCGGCTTCTGGTAGAAGTCGTAGGCTCCCAGTGCGATCGCGCGCACGGCGTTGGCGCGATCGTTGTCGCCGGTCACGATGATGACCTTGGTCTCGGGTGACAGCGCGAGGACTTCCTGCAGCGTCGCCAGTCCTTCGCTCACACCACCCGGATCCGGCGGCAAACCGAGATCGAGCAGGACCACGCCCGGCTGGTGACGCCGCAGACACGCGATGGCCTCGACGCGATCCCCGGCGACCACGGCTTCGTAGCCGTCGAAACACCAGCGCAACTGGCGCTGCAACCCCTCGTCGTCTTCGACGATCAGCAGATTGCGGTCGGATTCCTGCACCCCGGACATTGTCTCCCCGATCTGTTCGGATCACTCGCTCGGTATCGCTTCACAGGGTAGCACGAGCTGGAAGATCGAGCCGGCTCCGGGCTGGCTGCGCACATGGATTTCCCCACCGAGCGCGCGTACGAACTCGCGACTCTCGTAGGCACCGATGCCCATGCCGGTCAGCCCCTTGGTCGAGTCGAACGGCTTGAACAAGCGCTCGCGGACGAATTCGGCGTCCATGCCGCAGCCGCTGTCCTCGATCTCGATCACGGCCCAGTCACCGTCGCGGTGCAGCTCGAGCGCTACCTTGCCGGTGCGATCCGTCGCCTCCTGCGCGTTCTGCACCAGGTGGGCAAAGACCGTTGCCAGGCGTTCGCGGTCTGCCTGCACGAAGAGCAGCGGGTCTGAATGCACCAGCACCGGCACGGGCTCGCGGCGCGCACAACGCTCGACCACGACGAGGAGAGTCGCGTGCAGGTTTACCTGCTGCGCGGCAGCTTCACGCGCGCCACTGCGCATCTGCTCCATCAGCCGCGTCATGCGCTCCACCGAGTTGCGCACGGTGTCTATCACGTCGTCGACGAACTCGGGCTTGTGCTTGTGCCTGCCGGCGTTGGAGACGATCAGCGACTGCTGCGCAAGGATATTCTTCAGATCGTGCACCACGTACGCCGACAGACGGTTGAACGCCTCGAACTGCTGCGCCTGCACCAGCGAACGGTCTGCCTGGTACTGCGCCAGCTGGCCAGCCGCCTGCAGACCGGCCGTCTTCAGCAGATCGCGGTCTTCCCAGTTGATGGCGCCGTGCAGATCGGAGCGCACGAGCAGCACGCAACCGATCGCACGCGCACGAAACAGCAACGGTACCAGCAGCCAGGCGCCGGCAAGGTGCCGGCACCACGCGGGCAGCACCAGATCTTCGTAAAGACCCGGACTTCGAGCGTACTCGTCGAGATCGACGACCCAGCCGGATCGCTCGAGAAAGGCCGCCAGCGACTCGGTGTCGGCAGGATCCTTCGCGTCCGGCTCGGGCACGTTCCAGCACGCCAGCACCCGTCGCTGCCCTTGCGGCGTGAATTCCCACAGCATGCCACCGGGGCTGCTGACCAGAGAAGCGATCGCACGCACCACGCGCTCGGGCACCTCGACGGTGGTTTCGGCGAGCGCCTGCGTGAACTTGAGCCATTCTTCGCGGTAGTTGTACTTGTAGCTGAAGAAGTGCTTGCTCAGGAATATGCGCAGCCGTCGCCGCATACGGTCCGAGAACAGCAGGACCACCAGCAGCAGGCCGGAGCCGAACAGGAAACCGATCTGCAGCACATTGCCCCAACTGCCACCCCAGAAACGGATGAAGTAGCCAGCGGTGGCCATCAGCAACAGGTAGCTGCCGGCGCCGAACACGGTGACCGAGTGCAGCACCACGTCGCGCGAGACGTGGATGGCGATATCGAACTTCGGGTTGCGTGCGATCGAGATCGCGACCAGCGGCGCCGCAATCGCCGTCACGACGCCGCGCGCGCTCCAGAGCGCAAAATCGAGTTGCTTGAACAGCAGCGCATCCGCGTACATGTAGAAGTCATACGCGAACACGGCGCCAAGGCCAAGGCACAGATACCGTAGCCCCCACCGCTCGGCCGGAGCACAATTGCGGTAGATCTGCTCGATCAGCAGCAGACCGGTAATCGAGATGATTACCCAGATGATCAACCCGGCTTCGAGGAGTACGGCTGCCACCTGGTTGCCTGCCCCCAACAGCAGCGGCGCGACCAGCACCCCCACACACAGCGCGAACACCGCGAGGCCCGCAGGCATCAGCCACGGCATGCGCGCGGGCGCATCGCTCTCGTCACGCACACTCAGGGTACGAAACAGGAACGCGAACCAGGCTGCGTCGCGCAGGAGCTCGCCGAGCAGCAGCAATCCGGGGTTGAACCCTTCAAGAATGGTGGATGCAGCCGAAATCCCGGACCAGATCGCCGTGCAGAAGCTGGCCCCGATCGCAAACGAACCCAGCGCGCGGCCCCGCCACGAGACCAGCAGCAGCGCGCTCAGAATAAGATAGCCCGCGCAGGCGAGCAGGTAGCTGAAGAATCCGACGTTCACACGGGTTGTCTGTAGGTGATGGGCTCGTGGTTGCCTTGGAATAGTAGCACTATACTTTCCGCGCACTGTCTGGCCGAAAGGAGTTCGTGTGGAAACCGTTGCCGTCGTGGGTCTGGGATACGTTGGACTGCCGCTCGCCGTGGCTTTCGGCAAGCAGCACACAACGATCGGCTTCGATCTGAACGAGAACAAGATCGCGAACTATCGCAACGGCATCGACCCGACCGGCGAGGTGGATCCAGCCGACCTGCGAGCGGCCAGCCGCCTCGAGTTCACCAGTGATCCGGCACGACTGCGCGCGGCCCGGCTGATCGTGGTCGCCGTGCCCACGCCGATCGACCACGCGCACCGCCCCGATCTCGCGATCCTCGAGAACGCCTCACGCCTGATCGGCGCCAACCTCTCGCCGGGCACGGTGGTGATCTACGAGTCGACCGTCTATCCCGGCTGCACCGAGGAAGTCTGTGTACCGATCCTCGAACAGGTCTCCGGCCTGCGCTGGCTGGGCGGCCCGGGACGCACGGCAAGCGACGACGGCAACGGTTTCTACATCGGCTATTCACCCGAACGCATCAACCCGGGCGACAAGGTGCACCGACTGGAGACCATCGTGAAGATCGTCTCGGGCGATACACCGCAGACGTTGGAACGCGTGGCAGCGCTTTACGCCAGCGTGGTCGAGGCCGGCCTGCACCGCGCGTCGAGCGTGAAGGTGGCCGAGGCTGCCAAGGTCATCGAAAACACGCAGCGCGACCTGAACATCGCGCTGATGAACGAGCTGTCGCTGATCTTCCACCGGCTCGGCATCGACACGCTGGACGTACTGGAAGCAGCCGGCACCAAGTGGAACTTCCTGCCGTTTCGCCCCGGACTGGTCGGCGGGCACTGCATCGGCGTCGATCCTTACTATCTGACCTACAAGGCCGAGGCGGAAGGACACCACCCCGAGGTGATTCTGGCCGGACGCAAGACCAACGACGGCATGGGCAAATTCATCGCCGAGCAGACCGTGAAGGCCCTGGTGCGCCACGGCCACGCCGTGAACGGCGCGAAGGTCGTGGTGCTGGGGCTGACGTTCAAGGAAGATTGCCCCGATCTGCGCAACTCGCGCGTGGCCGACATCATCGCGGAACTGAAGGAATACCACTGCGACGTGTACGTACACGACCCGCTGGCCGATACCGCCGAAGCACGCCACGAATACGGCGTGGAGCTGACACCCTGGGAGCGGCTGCCGCCGGCGCAGGCGCTGGTGCTCGCCGTCGCACACCGGCAGTACCGTGCGCTCGGGGTCGACGATTTCAGGGCGCTGCTGTGCAATCCGGGCGTGCTGATGGACGTGAAGTCGATCGTCGATCGCTCGGCACTCGGCGGTAACGGTATCGAAATCTGGCGGCTTTGAACGCGGGATCACTGTTGCTGATGCCAACCCGTAGGTCGGATTTCAATCCGACAGGTGCGGCATTTCCGTCGGCATGAATGCCGACCTACGGACATCGACCCGTAGGTCGGATTTCGATCCGACAGGTGCAGGCATTTCCGTCGGCATGAATGCCGACCTGCGGACCTGGATGCCGACCTACGGGCCTACGGTTTGCCGGTCTTGTAGAAGTGCTCGTAGCAGTAATTGGTGGCCTCGACGAAACCGTCCACGCTGCCACAGTCGAAGCGCCGCCCCTTGAAGCGGTACGCCATCACGCAGCCCTCGCGTGCCTGCTGCAGCAGGGCGTCGGTGATCTGGATCTCGCCGTTCTTGCCGGGGGGCGTCTTGCGGATCAGATCGAAAATGTCCGGGGTCAGGATGTAGCGGCCGATGATCGCCAGGTTGCTGGGAGCATCGGCGGCAGAGGGCTTCTCCACCATGCTGGTGACGCGGTACAGATCGTCGCGAACCGCCTCACCCGCGATCACGCCGAACTTGTGGATATGCTCGGTCGGGACTTCCTCGATGGCGACGATGCTGCAACGCACCTGCTTGTAGATCTTCACCATCTGCGCCATCACGCTGTCGCCGCCCTCGTTGAAGCAGAGGTCATCGGCAAGGATCACGCCGAACGGCTCGTCACCGATCAGCGTCTGGCCGGTAAGGATCGCGTGTCCCAATCCCTTCATTTCGCGCTGGCGCGTGGTGGAAAACACAGCACGATCGATCACGTCGCGAATGCCGACCAGATACTGCTCCTTGTCGGTTCCTGCAATCTGATGCTCGAGCTCGTAGCTGGTATCGAAGTGGTCGTTGATCGTGCGCTTGCCGCGGCCGGTGACGAACGCGATCTCGTAGAGTCCGGCATCCAGCGCTTCTTCCACACCGTACTGCACCAGCGGCTTGTTGACGATCGGCAACATCTCCTTCGGCATCGCCTTGGTGGCAGGCAGAAAGCGGGTACCGTAGCCAGCAACGGGGAACAGGCATTTCTTGATCATTGAAGGTCCGGTGCAAAGTGGTGAAACAAGCCCATTGGCAGCCACGGCGGCATACCAAGGATCGCAGTGAAGTCTAGTCAAAGCCGGAACCATCGGACAGACACATCAGCGATACAGCGGCAGTCGTCCCAGTCGGCGTTCGATCTCCGTTGCGAGCCGTTCGTAGGCCGGCTCACCGGGTCCACCGTAGCGACGCCGGAACTCGGCGTCGGGAAGAAACTCCGGCAGCCCATCGAGCGCAGGCAGCAGGTCGGCATCCCGTGGTGAGTTGCCGAGCACCTCGACGAGGCGTGCCGGATCGGTCCGGATCAGCTCGCCGAGACGCGTGCCGGCCCGGTCGGCTGCAAGATCGGCAAAGGAAAAACCGCTGCCACGACGTGCGTCCTCCAGTTCCTTGTAAACGCCGATCGCGGTCGCCACCGGCTCACCCGCCCAGGCAGCCAGCGCCGCGGAGACCACGAAGTGCTGTGCACTGTCATGGCGGCCACGCAGGGCAAGTACGACGCGCGGCGCCTTCGGCCAGCCGACAGCCTCCGGAACCAGGGCCGAGAGGCCCTGACCGGCAAGATAACTCGCCAACACCAGCAGCGCAGCCCTCCGCTGTTCGGCTGACACATTCGCGGCGCCGAGCATGGGTCCGAGTACCGCGGCCAGATCGAGACGCGAACCGACCGCCCTGCCCTCCAGCAGATCCACATAGCGGGCGTTGGCAGCACGGATTCGTGCCACGTCCGCCGGCAGCAGCGCCACCTCGCGCGCGCTGTCGAGCAGGTCCGGGTTCCACGCATAACGCAACTCGACCACGTCCGCTCCGGGGTCGAAGGCAAGCCCGCGCACCGCACGCCGCAGCATGCGCCATTCATTGCCGTAGCCTGCAGCGGCGATCCCCAGATCGAGCAGAGCCTCGGCCGCGGCGGGTGGCAGCACGAGCTTGCCGATTCGCACTGCCGACAGATGCGGCGGACCGGCAGCGGCCGGCACCTGCAACTGCAGGTTCAGGAACGCGGGCGCAACCAGCAGCGGCAGACTCAACCGCAACTCGGCCGCATCGGGTACCAGCCCGAACGCAGCACGCGCGCGCAGCACCTGCGTAGCCGCGTAGTTGATCCCCTCATCCAGCAAGGCAGCCGGGATGCGCACGGTGCGCTCCTCCCCGGCTCGCAGCCGACGCGGATCGTTACCGGCAAGCAGTTGCCGCGCCTGGCCGATCGCTTCGGTGGAAACGGTTGCCTCACGCTGTACCAGGGGTTTCCCGTCCAGCACAGAGAAGAGCAGCCCGACGAACGCCAGAGCCGCGACGAGCGCGACAAGCAGCAGGGTGGCGAGAAAGCGGAACAGGGAGCGCATACGAGGGCCTCATTGGCGCACCAGGCACGCCGGGAACTCAGCCGCGCCTGCGATTTCCTGGCACGACCAGGCTTGCCTCAAGAGGCTGTCGCCAAGCACTGCGAAGCGCGGATCAAGGGTTCTTGCGCCAGTCTCTCAAGCCGGCGCACGACCGTAGACGTCGGTGAAACGCACGATATCGTCCTCGCCGAGATAGCTGCCGGTCTGCACCTCGATCAGCTCCAGCGGGATCTTGCCGGGATTCGCGAGGCGGTGCTTCGTACCGAGCGGAATATAGGTCGACTGATCCTCGCGCAGCATGATCTCCTGCTCGCCGCAAGTCACATGCGCCGTACCCTTCACGACGATCCAGTGCTCGGCTCGGTGGTGGTGCATCTGCAGCGAAAGCTGCTGTCCGGGCTCCACGATGATGCGCTTGACCTGGAAGCGACCCGACTCGACCAGGCTCTCGTAGGAACCCCACGGGCGGTAGACACGCTTGTGGTTCAGCGCCTCGCTGCGCCGCGCCCCCTTCAGCCGTGCGACGATGTGCTTCACGTCCTGCGAGGCATCCTTGTCAGCGACCAGCACGGCGTCGGCCGTCTCCACGATCACCACGTCGTCGAGTCCGACCGCAGCAACCAGCCGCGATTCGGCGTGCACATAGGTATTCGCAACGTCGTGCAGGATCACATCACCGCGGCACACGTTGCCGTGCTCGTCTGCGGCACCCGTCTGCCACAGCGCACCCCAGGAACCCACATCGCTCCAGCCACACTCGAGCGGCACCATCGCTGCGCGGTCGGTACGCTCCATCACCGCGTAGTCGATCGAATCGGCCGGGCAGGCCAGGAACGATTCCTTGTGCACCCGGATGAAATCGAGATCGTCGCTCGCCTGCTCGCAGGCCTTGCGGCAGGCATCCAGCATCTGCGGCGCGTGCCGCTCGAGCTCCTCGAGATAACGGTCGGCGCGGAATACGAACATGCCGCTGTTCCAGAAGTACTCGCCGCTGCCGAGGTATTTCTGTGCCGTGGCGAGATCGGGCTTCTCGGCGAAGTGACTCACGGCGAATACCCCGTCACCGATCGGCGCACCGCGGCGGATATAGCCGTAGCCAGTCTCTGGCGCGTGCGGGACGATCCCGAAAGTCACCAGGTGCCCTGCTTCTGCCTGTGCCATGGCGCGCTGCGCCGCCTGCTGCAGCGTGGCACGGTCGCGGATCACATGATCTGCCGGCAGCACCAGCAGCACCGCGTCCTCGGTCTGCTGCAGCGCATCGATCGCGGCCAGCGCGATCGCCGGCGCGGTGTTGCGCCCGGCCGGTTCCAGAATGATCGACGCATCATCGAGCCCCAGCTCGCGCAGTTGCTGTGCCACCAGGAAGCGATGCTCGTCGTTGCAGACCACGATCGGTGCGCTCAGCGTCGGCATCCCGGACAGGCGCTCCAGCGTCTGCTGGAGCAGCGAGAGCCGGGTGTCGGCGAGCGGCAGGAACTGCTTCGGGTACAGCTCGCGCGAAACGGGCCACAGACGGCTGCCAACACCACCGGACAGCAGTACGGGGATCAACATGGTTCAGGCTCCCGGTTGTGATGTGGTCGCGTTGCTGCGACCGATGCCGTAGTAGGTGAAGCCGTAGTCGGCCATCAGTATCGGATCGTACTGGTTGCGGCCGTCGAAGATGACCGGTTGGCGCAACAGATCGCGCATGGCGTCGAAATCGGGCTGACGGAAGCGCTTCCACTCGGTCACCAGCACCATCGCATCGGCCTCGCGCAGCGCATCGTACTGGTACTTGCTGAGCTCGAGACGCCCGGATTCCAGCCACTCGCGCGGCACACCCGCATGACCATTGCCCGAAACGATGGGGTCGTAAGCTGCCACTGTCGCGCCGGCTGCGAGCAACCGGTCGATCAGCACCAGCGACGGCGCTTCACGCATATCGTCCGTATTTGGCTTGAAGCTGAGCCCCCAGACGCCGAAACGCCGCCCGCTCAGGTCAGCGCCGAAATGCGCCGTGATCTTGTCGAACAGCACGCGCTTCTGACGTTCGTTGCGCGCTTCTACCGCCACCAGGATCGCTGGTTCGAAGTCGCAGGAACGACCGGTCTGCACCAGCGCCTTGACGTCCTTTGGAAAGCAGGAACCACCGTAACCGCAGCCCGGATAAATGAAGGAATAGCCGATGCGGCTGTCCGAACCGATGCCCTTGCGCACATTTTCGACATCCACGCCAAGGCGATCGCAAAGGCTGGCGATCTCGTTCATGAACGAGATCCGCGTGGCCAGCATCGCGTTCGCCGCGTACTTGGTCATCTCGGCGTCACGCACGCCCATGAACAACATGCGATCGTGGTTGCGCAGCAACGGGCCGTAAAGCTCGCGCATGCGCCGCCGCGCCTTCTCGGAGTCGGTGCCCACGATCACGCGATCCGGGCTGCGGAAGTCACCAACCGCGGCGCCCTCCTTCAGGAATTCGGGATTGCTCACGACGTCGAACTCGATCGTGGCGCCACGCGCCGCAAGCTCCGCGCCGATCGTCGCACGCACCTGATCGGCAGTCCCGACCGGCACCGTGGACTTGTCGACCACGACGGCGTATCTCTGCAGCGATCGGCCAATGTCACGCGCGACCGCAAGCACATAACTGAGATCTGCCGAGCCGTCCTCGCCGGGCGGAGTACCGACCGCGATGAAGATGTACTCGGCCGCCTCCACCGCCGCTGCCGTATCGGCGCTGAAACTCAGCAGCCCGGCCTGTGTGGCCTGCTCGACCACCGGCGCCAGCCCGGGCTCGAAGATCGGTATCTCGCCGGCGCGCAGGCGCTCGAGCTTGGCCGCATCGTTGTCGACGCAAACCACGTGGTTGCCCATTTCTGCAAAACACGCGCCTGTGACCAGGCCCACATAACCGGTGCCGATGACTGCAATACGCACGATGAAGCTCTTTATCCGGACTGTCGCGACCAGCGGAAGTCTAGTGGAAGCTGCCGGGGTTGTCAGATGCGCGCCGCCTCTCGCACGGACGAAGCCAGTGCGCGGATGACGGGCATGGGCAAACTCTCTACAATTCACCAGCACTCACCTCCTCAGAGAATATGCCTTTGAGCAACAGCGCCGCGCCTCGCAAACGCTGGACCCAGTCCTCGTTCACCAAGGAAGAGCTCATCGCGTGTGGCCACGGCCTGCTGTTCGGCCCCGGCAATGCGCAGTTGCCTACCGACAACATGCTGATGGTCGACCGCATAAGTCATATCAGCACCACCGGTGGGACCCACGGCAAGGGCGAAATCATTGCGGAGCTGGACATCCATCCGGGGCTGTGGTTTTTCAACTGCCATTTCAGGGGCGACCCGGTGATGCCCGGATGCCTTGGCCTGGACGCGATGTGGCAACTGATCGGTTTCTACCTCGGCTGGAAGGGCAATCCGGGCAAGGGACGCGCGCTGGGTGCCGGCGAGATCAAGTTCACCGGTCAGGTACTGCCGGAGGCCCGACTCGTCGAGTACCGTATCGATCTCAAGAGGGTGATCGAACGCAAGCTCGTGATGGGAATCGCAGACGGCACCATGGCCGTGGATGGCAGGGTCATCTACACCGCACAGGATCTGCGGGTGGGACTGTTCACGCGTGTCGGCGAGATCCTGAGCTGAACGCACCAGGCTGGAGATGAGGTCGCATATGCGCAGAGTCGTCATTACCGGCATGGGCATCGTGTCCTGCCTGGGCAACACCAGGGAAACCGTCACCGCCTCGCTGCGCGAGGGGCGCTCGGGTATCAGCTTTGCTCCGGACTACGCGGAACACGGCTTTCGCAGCCATGTCGCCGGCCGACCGGATATCGACTTCGCAGCGCGCATCGATCGCAAGCAGTTGCGGTTCATGGGCGATGCGGCTGCGTACGCGTATATCGCGATGCAGGATGCGATCGCGGACGCGGGACTCGAGGAATCCGAGGTGTCGAACGAGCGAACCGGGATCATCGCCGGCTCCGGTGGCGCCTCCTCGTCAAACCAGGTCGAAGCCGCCGACATCCTGCGTGAAAAGGGCCTGAAACGCGTAGGCCCCTACCGTGTCACGCAGACCATGGCCAGCACCGTGTCCGCCTGCCTGGCAACGCCGTTTCACATCAAGGGGGTCAACTACTCGATCGCGTCGGCCTGCTCGACCAGCGCGCACTGCATCGGGGTGGCGATGGAGCAGATCCAGCTCGGCAAGCAGGATCGCGTGTTCGCCGGCGGCGGCGAGGAAGAACACTGGACGATGACCTGCATGTTCGACGCAATGGGCGCGCTGAGCTCCAAGCGCAACGCCACGCCCACGCAGGCTTCGCGCGCCTACGACGCCGACCGCGACGGCTTCGTGATCGCGGGCGGCGGCGGCATGCTGGTCGTCGAGGCACTGGACGTCGCGCTGGCGCGCGGTGCACGCATCTACGCCGAGATCGTCGGCTACGGCGCCACTTCCGACGGCTACGACATGGTCGCGCCGTCGGGCGAGGGCGCAGTGCGCTGCATGCGCCAGGCGCTGAGTACCGTCGAGAACCCGGTCGACTACATCAATGCGCACGGCACCAGCACCCCGGTCGGCGACATCCAGGAGCTGAAGGCGGTAGCCGCGACGTTTGCCGGCAAGCCCGTGCCGCGCATCAGCTCGACCAAATCCCTGTCCGGACACTCGCTGGGAGCCGCTGGCGTGCACGAGGCCATCTACTCGCTGCTGATGCTGCAACACGACTTCATCGCGGCTTCCGCGAACATCGACACCCTCGACGAGGCCGCCGCCGGGCTGCCGATCGTGCGCGAACGCATCGACGGCGCCGGACTGCAGCGCGTGATGTCGAACAGTTTCGGTTTCGGCGGCACCAACGCCTCGCTGGTGCTGCAGAAATTCACCGGATAAGCGGATCCGGAGCCGCGTTATCGCTCTCCCCGGGCACCACGATCCGCGCGCCGGGCAGTTGCTGGGCCAGCATTGCGGCCAACGCCTGCTTCGCCGCAGGGTCACCATGCACGATGCGCACCTCGTCAGGAGCACGGCGCATGCCGCGCACGAACGCCAGCAGATCGTCGCGGTCGGCGTGTGCCGAATAGCCGCCGATCACGTGCACACCGGCGCGGATCGTGAAGCGCTCGCCATCGAGTTCGACATAACCGCCTTGCGGGCCGTACTGCTGGATCGCGCGCCCCGGGGTTCCTTCTGCCTGGTAACCGACGAACAGGACGTCGGTGGCCGGGTCTCCGATCAACGCCTTCAGGTAGTTGACGATACGCCCACCCGCGCACATGCCGCTCGCGGCGATCACGATCGCCGGGTAGCGCGTGTGCTGCAGATGACGCACCACGCGCAGATGATCCTCGTGACCATGCACGGTGCGCACCTGCGCGAATGACAGCGGATCCCGTCCGGCCTCGATCCGCTGGCGCGCCTCTTCGTCCCAGAACGGCTTGAGCCGCTGGTAAACCCGTGTGAAGCGCGCTGCGAGCGGGGAATCGACCACGACCTCGAGCGCGTTCCACGGCAGGTCGGGTGCAGCCTCCTCACCGCGCCGGCGATGGATGATTTCCTCGATCTCGTACAGCAATTCCTGCGTGCGTCCGATGCTGAACGCCGGAATCAGCACCGCACCACGATCGCGCAGCGCGTGCTCGATCACGGCTTCCAGCCGGCGAGTACGTTCGGCACGCGCCTCGTGCACGCGATCGCCGTAGGTACTCTCGATCACCAGCGCATGACAACCGAGCGGAGGCAGCGGTTCCGGCAGCAACGGCGTGTGCGCGGCACCGAGATCACCCGAGAAGACCACCCGCCGGGGCCGTCGCTGCGCTGTCGTGATGCGGCACTCGACGTAGACCGAACCGAGGATATGTCCTGCGCGGCGCAGACGAATCTCGAGTCCGGTGCCGTCGCCGGTCTCGACGCGCTGCCAGCGATTGCACGGCAACGGTCGCAGTTGCGACTGCAGGCGCTCGAGCATGCGCGCGATCAGCGCACGATCACGCGTGGCGCCTACCGCGAGCGCATCCTCGATCACCAGCGGCAACAGGATCGCCGATGGCACCGAACAGTACACCGGGCCGGTGAAACCCGCTGCAAGCAGGTACGGCAGACGGCCCACATGATCCAGGTGCACATGCGTGACGACCAGCGCGCGCACGTGTTCGATCGGAAACTCGATCGCAAGGCGCTCGTGTCCCGCACCGTCACTGGAAGTCTCGCTACCCTGGAAAAGCCCGCAGTCGATCAGGATCGACGCAGCGTTCGGGGCATCCGGCGCACCGAGGCGCAATTCATGGCACGAACCGGTGACACCGCGAACGGCACCATGATGCAGGATCGTGAAAGGCGCTGCGTCCATGCTGCCGCAGATCTCACAGCAGCAGCACGCGCACCGGCTCGCCGTACGCCACCGTGCAGCCAGGCGGCACCACCGCCAGGCAGTCGGCCCATGCCACCGAAGAAAGTACCCCGGAGCTCTGGTTCGGATACAGCTCTACGCGCGCCACATCGCCACTGCCGACGATGCGCGCACGCAGGTACTGCTGGCGCCGATCCGGACGCGGACGCTCGAAGCCCGCCGGAACCAGCACCTCGCGCAGCACCACGCTGCCGGTGAGCCCCTGCATGCGCTGCAGGTACGGGCGCGCGATCACCTGGTACGTCACGAATACCGACGAGGGGTTGCCCGGCAGCCCGAAAAAGGGCTTGCCGAGTACGCGCCCGTAAGCGAGCGGCTTGCCCGGCATGATCGCGAGCTTCCACAGGCGCAGCGTACCGAGCTCCTCGACCGCGTTCTTCACGTGGTCCTCGTCGCCGACCGACACACCACCGCTGGTGATCACCACGTCGGCGCGTGCCGCGGCATCACGCAGACTGGCGCGCGTTGCTTCGGGCGTATCCGGCACCACACCGCAGTCGATCACTTCGCAACCGATCTCGGCGAGGATTCCTGCCACCAGATACCGGTTCGAGTTGTAGATCTTGCCTGGCCCAGCGAACTGACCGGGCTCGACGAGCTCATCGCCCGTGGCCAGTATCGCGACGCGCAACTGCGCATGGACCGTCGCGCTCGCCTGCCCGACCGATGCCAGCAGCCCCACGTGTCCTGGCCCGAGCCGCGTGCCGCGTTCGACCACTACCGATCCGGCCACGATGTCCTGTCCGCGCCGGCGGATGTTGTCGCCGCATTCGCCCGGTTTCAGTACGGTCACCGCACCGGCTCCGGCCGTGCAGTTTTCCTGCATCACGACACAGTCGGCACCGGGTGGCACCTCGGCGCCCGTGAAGATGCGCGCCGCCGTACCCGGCGCGAGCATGCTGCCCGTCGCACCGGCCGGAATGCGCTGCGCAACCGGAAATTCGCGCTGTCCTGCCTCGAGATCGGCGTGGCGCAGTGCATAGCCATCCATCGAGCTGTTGTCGGCTGGCGGCACGTCGATCGTCGCCAACGCGTCCTCGGCCAGCACCCGCATGCGCAACTGTGCCAGCGGCAGCGTTTCGGTCGCAGCGAGCGGTTCGACGTCGGCAAGCACGCGTGCGAGCGCTTCGTCGACCGGCAGCAAGCCCTCCTTGCGGTCTGCGCCCATGGCGCGGCTCAATGCGCGTAGCGACCCAGCAGCACCGGCACGAAATTGCACGGGCTGAAGGTGCTGTCGAGTTGTTCGCGAATGATCTGCTGCCACGCGGTGCGACACGCAGCGGTCGAACCCGGCATGCAGAAGATCACGGTGCCGTTGGCGAAGCCACCGAAAGCGCGCGACTGCAGCGTGGAGCTGCCGATTTCCGCGAACGAAAGCATGCGAAATGTTTCACCGAAACCCTCGATCTGCTTGTCGAACAGTGGCGTCAGCGCCTCGGGTGTGGTGTCGCGACCGCTGAAGCCCGTACCGCCGGTCACGAGCACCGCATGCACTGCCGGATCGGCGATCCAGCGCGAGACGATCGCACGCAACTGGTAGATATCGTCCTTCACGATCGCCTTTTCCGCCAGTGCATGGCCTTCGCCCGTCACGCTTTCGGCAAGGTACTTGCCGGAAGTGTCGGCGTCTGCGCTGCGCGTGTCGGAGACGGTAAGCACCGCGATATTCAGGTATTTGCGTTCGAGAATGGCTGGCATGGAACTCACTTCCGTCGATGGATGGCACATGGTCGCGCGACACGGTCGCGTGGGTCAACCGCACGCCGCGACGCACACGTTCAACTGCGGCAATATTCGGCAACCACCGTAGGCAATGCGCTGCGCCAGGGGCGCTGCCGGATCCCGAAGGTGCACAGGATCTGCTGGCAGTTGAGGATCACGTACCGGCCACCACCGGGCGTGGCGTGCAACTGCACGCTGTCGCTGCGGATTCGCCCGTACTGCGACGCCAGCGCGAGCACCGCCTCGGCGAAGTGGTATCGCGTCGTGACATCCGAACTGCAGTAGTTGTAGGTACCCCACGGACTCGCACCGCAATCGAGCTGCAGGATCATCGCGACGACGACGCGTGCGACGTCGTGCACCGGCGTGGGACAGAGCTTGTCCTCCGAGAGCTCGACGACCTGGTCGTGCTCGAGCTGCTGCATGATCTGTGTAAAGAGGTTGTCCCCATCCGACGCGATCAGCGGACCGCAACGCAGCACGATATGCTTCGGTGCACGCTTCCTGACGTAGCTCTCGGCCTTCAGCACCCGCGCGCTGCGCGGATGCGCGCTGTCGGGCCGTTCCGTCTCGCGATACGCACCGCTGGCGCGCCCGGCATACATGCTGTCGTCGGCGAAATGGATCAGCACCGCGTCGTGCGCGCGACACGCCTTGGCCAGATTTTTCGTGACCAGCAGGCTGCGCTTGTGTGCGAGCGGGTCATCGCCACGGAACAACTCGTGCGAAAGGATGTTGATCACCTGGGTGGCCCCGTGAAACGTGAACGCATGCAGCAGCAGCTTCACGCTCTCGAGCACCGGATCGTGGCTGGAAATGGAAACGAACGGGATTTCCCGCCCCTGGAGGTTCGCGGCGAGTTCGCGCCCGAGGCGGCAGTCGGCACCGATGACGACGGCCTTCATGCCGCCATCGCCGCCGGGGTGCCAGGCAAGGCGCGAGAGGAACGCGGATCGCTAGAACGGTATATCGTCATCCCAGTCACCGGGGACAGCAGCCGGTTGCGGCTGGGCTTCCCGCGCCGACTGGCGTGGTTCCGCTCCATAGCTTTCCTTTTCATCGTCACGACCACCGCCGCCGCTTCCGCCTCCGCGGCTGTCGAGCATCTGCATCTCGCTGGCGACGATCTCGGTGGTGTACTGGTCGCGCCCTTCCTTGTCCTGCCACTTGCGGGTGCGGATCGAGCCTTCGACATAGACCTTGCTGCCCTTGCGCAGGTACTCGGCAGCAATCTCGGCCAGACGACCGAAGAACACCACACGATGCCACTCGGTGCGCTCCTGCGTCTGCCCCGTGTTCCTGTCCTTCCACGATTCGGACGTTGCGATGCGCACGTTCGTCACCTGTCCACCCGCAGCAGTGGCGCGCGGCTCGGGGTCGGCGCCGCAGTTGCCGATCAGAATCACCTTGTTCACACCCCTGGCCATGTTCTCCTCCTTACTCGCACGTGTTCGACTGCGGGCGCGCGACTACAACACGCGCCCGCAAGAGCTGTCAATCAGAGGTGTCGCAGTACCACGTGCAGGCGTATGCACTCGTTCCAGCACGAACGAGTGACGGCTACCGATGGCCAGATTGGCTTGCCCCAAATGAGGGCGGCGCCGGGAAAGGCTGACGCAGTCGCTTGACTCGCACGGGTCGCTTTAGTAACGTTCGCGCCGTTCAAGGGGAGTAGCTTTCCTGTCGTCACATCGTCAATACGATCGCCAGAGTGGTGATCCGGTGTGGCGGGCGGCCGATGCCATGATGCATCGCTGCAAGCGAGACCTTGCCGAAGGGCAAGGTCCGTCCGCGAAATCCCTGACACGTCGCGCAACGGCCTGAGTCCTTCGGACCAGGCCGTTTTTGTTGCGCGAGGTGCTTTTGATGAGGACTGCTCCGGTCGATACGGTTCCAATCGAAACGATGGGGACGTGGTGGTTGTGGCTGGCATTCTTCGGCGTCGTGCTGGGGATGCTGGCGATCGATCTGGTGGCAATGAAGGGCGGGCGCAAGCGCCGTGTATCACTGCGCGAGGCGGCAGCGTGGTCCGCCGTCTGGGTGATGGTGACCCTGCTGTTCGGCGCAGGACTGTGGTGGTATCTCGACGCCAGTGTCGGTCGCACCATCGCCAACGCGCGCGGGCTCGAATTCCTGACCGGTTACCTGATCGAGAAATCCCTGGCAGTCGACAACGTTTTTGTCTGGCTGATGATCTTTGGCTCCTTCGCCGTGCCGCTCGAACTGCAGCGCCGCGTGCTGTTGTACGGCGTGCTCGGCGCCATCGTGCTGCGCGCGATCATGGTCTTTCTCGGGGCGTGGCTGATCGCGCAGTTCCATTGGGCGCTCTACCTGTTCGGTGCGTTTCTGCTGTTCACCGGCGTCAAGATGCTCTGGTTCACCGCGCATCAGCCTGATCCAGGGAAGAACCCCGTGGTGCGCTGGGTACGCAACCACCACCCGGTCACACCGACGCTGGAAGGCGAGCGTTTCCTCGTCGTACGCGACGGCGTGCGTTATCTGACACCGCTGGCCCTGGTCCTGGTTCTGGTGGAGATTTCCGACATCATTTTTGCCGTCGACAGCATCCCGGCCATCTTCGCCGTCACCACCGATCCGTTCATCGTGCTGACTTCAAACATCTTCGCCATCATGGGATTGCGCGCGATGTACTTCCTTCTGGCCGGTGTCGCCGACCGCTTCGCACTGCTGAAGTACGGTCTCGGGCTGATCCTGCTGTTCATCGGCACCAAGATGCTGATAGTCGATTTCTACGCGATCCCGGTGCTGGTGTCGCTGCTGGTGGTGGCCGCCATCCTGGTGCTGTCGATGGCCGCCAGCCTGCTTTTCACGCGTCGCCGGGAATCGTCGGCACCGCAGCCGGTCTAACCCCCAACCTGGAAACGAGGAGATTGCCAACATGATGTGCCCGTCCTGTCAGATTGAGCTGAACATGTCCGAACGCCAGGGCATCGAGATCGACTACTGCCCGAAATGCCGGGGAGTCTGGCTCGACCGCGGCGAGCTCGACAAGATCATCGAGCGCTCATTGCAACTGGAGGAGAATGCCACCGGCGCCGAGCCCGCCCGGCAGCCGGCAATTGCGGCCCGCCATGACCGCGACGACCGTCGCCGCGATGGCTATGGCAAGTACCACGACGATAACTACCATCGACGCCGCAAGAAATCCTTTCTCAGCGAGCTGCTGGATTTCTGATCGAGACGGTTTTCCAGCCCCGCCACTTCTCTTTGAATGTTTAGGCTTCCGGAGCGAAGAACAGATGAAACGCATTGGATTGTTCCTGCTGACCAACCTCGCCGTGATGGTGACGCTATCGATCGTCGTGCATTTGCTCGGCTTCAACCGCTTCATCAGCGCGCAGGGAATGAACTACGCCGCGCTGCTGGGCTTTGCCGCCGTGTTTGGGTTTGGCGGCGCGCTGTTCTCGCTGATGATTTCGAAGTGGTCCGCCAAACGCATGGTCGGTGCGCGGGTGATCGAGACACCGCGCAACGCCACCGAACAGTGGCTGGTCGAGACCATCCGTCGTCAGGCCGCCACCTCCGGCATCGCGATGCCGGAGGTGGCAGTCTATGATGCCGACGATGTCAACGCCTTCGCCACCGGCCCGGGCAGGAACAATGCGCTGGTCGCTGTGTCTACCGGCCTGCTGAGCCGGATGACGCGCGAGGAAGCAGAGGCGGTGCTCGGCCACGAGGTGTCGCACGTCGCCAACGGTGACATGGTGACGCTGACGCTGATCCAGGGCGTGTTGAACACCTTTGTTGTCTTCGCCTCGCGCGCGATCGGCAACGTCATCGATCGCGCCATCCTGAAGAACGAGAGTGATGCACCGGGCATCGGTTATTACGTCAGCTCGATCGTACTGGACATCCTGTTCGGCATCCTCGCGTCGGTCATCGTCGCCTGGTTCTCGCGCCAGCGCGAGTTCCGTGCCGATACCGGCGGCGCCCGGCTGGCCGATCGACAGGGCATGATCAATGCGCTTCGCCGGCTGCAGTCGATCCAGGCAGAAGCGCACATGCCGGGTACGCTGATGGCGTTCGGCATCAACGGCAAACGCAGTGGCTTCATGACGCTGTTCGCCACGCACCCACCGCTCGAACAGCGTATCGAGGCGCTGCAGCGGCAGTAAGCGTGCGACGAATGGGAAGGCGTCACGATGGGGGGCCGAGTTGACCTCGCCCCCCCTCAAACGGCTTCAAAAGGCCCAAATGAAGAGGTTCGGGCATCCTGCCGCCTTTCAAGGAAAAAGCATTTTGGCAAGATGGCCTGCGCAATGTATTCAATCGCAACAACGCATGGTTGTGCGGATGATCGTCATTGTTGGTCACGGCCGCACTGAATACCATCCTGCGGAACAGCTCGACCAATCGGGTTCCGCTGTTTTGGACCAAGTTGCGGTGCATTGATTCGAATGGCAAACGTACCGCACTGGCCGCCCATCGTCTTTTTGCGGGAGCAACACTGCTCTCCGAACCGGGCGAACGGGTCGATGGACACGAAGACCGGCACTGGAGCGATGACGCTCGATGACAGCAAATTCAAGCCGTCGTGGTCTACACTGCATCTGTTTCACGGCACCCGTAATGAGCGGCAATTAATTGATAAAACACACGTTTTATTTGTTTTTACGCCCAATGCATCCCCCGTTCGCGAACAATCCGGGGCAGTGCGGATGACGTCAGTGGAATTGGCAAAACTGCTGGCCGAGTTCCAGCACCAGAGCCTGAAGCTGATCAACGGTTTCCTGCCGATCCGTTCCTCGGCGTTCTTTCTGGTCGGTCCGGACATGCGCCACCGTGATCTGGTCACGCACAATCTGGCACGGCGCGAGGACGAGCGTTACCAGCGGCGTTACATGCATATGGACCCGCTGAATCCGGCGCGACACGAGAACTCGGCGGAGACCGTCATGCACATGGACTCGATCATGAGTCCCGACGAAATCGAGAGTTCCGCGTACTTCCGCGAATTCCTCGGGCCGATGAACTTCCGTTACGTGGCCGACATGTTTTTCCGTTCGGAAGGCAAGATCGTCGCCGTGATCACCATGCTGCGCGATGCGGACCAGGGCGCCTTCTCCGCCGGGGAACTGGCCACCCTGCGCCACCTGCAGACGTTTCTCGAATACGCCCTCGGCAGCGTGTATCTGCCCAAGCGCATCACCGAGCGCAAGAGCATCACGCAGAAATACCATGTGACGTCCCGGGAGCTCGACGTGCTCGAGCTGGTACTTGCCGGTGTCGGCAACAAGGCAATCGCACACGAGCTGACGCTTGGCCTGTCGACCGTCAAGTCGCACCTGCAGCACATCTACCGCAAGACCGGCGTGGCCGGCCGCGCCGAGCTGATCTCACGCATCGTCGCCGACCTGCACACGCGCGACTGAATGCACACCAACGCCCTGCACACCGACGCCCGATCCCATCCTTTTGGCTGATACCGCGCGGCCGAGCCTCGGCGTAGGGTGTGTCGGCATGGAGACCTTCAGCCTTCACGACCGGATTGCGCTGGTTACCGGTGCCGCTGCCGGCATCGGTGCCACCGTTGCCCGCACGCTCGCCGCAGCAGGCGCGACCGTCGTGATGAGTGATCTTGCGTCACAGACAGCCTCGGCGCAGGCTGTGGTGGCAGATATCCGCACCAGCGGCGGACACGCCGAATTCGTCGCACTCGACGTGAGCGACGAGCAGCAGTGGCAGGAGGCGATGGTCGCGATCGAGCGTCACCACGGTGGGCTCGACGTGCTGGTGAACAACGCCGGCGTGGTGCTCGTGAAGCCGCTCGAGGAAGCATCGCTCGAGGAGTTGCGCTGGATCTCGCGCACCAACATCGAAGGCGTATTCCTCGGCATCAAAAGCGCGCTGCCGCTGATGAAACCACGCGCCGCACGCCGCGCGGCGGGGGGGTCGATCGTGAACTTCTCGTCGGCGATGGGCATCAAGGGTTATCCGTTCGGATCGCTGTACAGCATGACCAAGGGTGCGATCCGCCTGCTGAGCAAGTCGCTGGCGCTCGAATTCGCGCAGCTCGGCTATAACATACGCGTCAACTCGCTGCACCCCGGACTCGTGGACACCGGCATGGTCACGCGCGAGACCGAGAAGTTGTCACAGCTCGGCGTGATGGGCACCAGCACACCACAGGAGATGCGCCAGGCCTTCGAGAGGCTCAACCCGCTCGGACGTCTCGGCAGCACGCAGGAAATTGCCAATGCCGTGCTGTTCCTTGCATCCGATCTCAGCACCTTCATGAACGGAGCTGAAATGACGGTCGATGGAGGAGAGACAGCGCAGTAGCGACGCCCATCATGTGCGCCGCGTGACCGGGAGAACGCGACGGTCGGGACCAGGGTTCCAGACCGGATAACGACAACTACGAAACGGGAGCGTCCCATGAAAAGAATCGATCGCCGCCGACTGCTGTGCCAGATACTGCCGCTGGCTGCAGCCCTTGCCTCCATACCGGCCCATGGCGCCGTCCTGGAAGAAATCGTCGTCACGGCGCAAAAGCGCGAGCAGAACCTGCAGGACGTCGGTGTTTCCGTCACGGCGTTCACCGGCAAACAGATACGCGAACTCGGCTTCACCGACTCGCTCGACGTCATCGCCCAGACCCCTGGGCTCAGCTTCGGCACACCTACCGCCGAAGGCAACAACGCGTCGCTGTCCCTGCGCGGGGTTGGCCTGTCGGATTTCAACGACAACAACGAAGGGCCAGTCGCCGTCTATGTCGACGACGTCTACGTCAGTGCATTGTCCGGTGTGACGTTCCAGCTGTTCGATATCGACCGTATCGAGGTGCTGCGCGGTCCACAGGGAACCCTGTACGGACGCAACACCACGGGCGGGCTGGTACATTTTCTTACCGCACGACCTGCCAAGGAGTTCGAGGGCTATCTCGACGTCGTGCTGGCCGAGTACAACCAGCGCAAGGTGGAGGGCGTCATCAGCGGCCCGCTCGGCGATACGGTGCAGGCACGACTGTCGGTGGCACACAACGAGCACGACGGCTACGTGCACAACCGCTACCCGGGCGGCAAGAATCCGAACGACGCCGACAACAACGCGGGACGTCTGCAGATCGCGTGGCAACCGAGTGACAGCATCGACGTACTGCTGAATGTGCACGGATCGAGGAACGACGCCAATATGGGTGCCTGGCAGCACGAGGCAACGTATTCGCCCGACGGCGGCGTGACCTCGCTGCCCCTGCCACCGGATCTCGACTTCTATGGCAGTTGCCCGGGCTGCGACGCGTTCGGCTACCGCGACACTGACGGTGATCCGTGGGCCGGCGACTACGACCGCGACGGCAAGCTGCTGATCAAGAACTCGGGCGGCTCGGTCAACCTGCGCTGGGATGGCGAGGGGCTGAGCTTCACGTCGATCACCGCGTACGAGTCCTTCGGCCGTTACTACGAGGAAGATACCGATATCTCGCCGGCCAAGATCATACACAACACCTACAAGGCGGACATCGACCAGTTCACGCAGGAATTCCGCCTTGCCGGTGAGCGTGATGCGCTGCACTGGCTGGCGGGACTGTACTACTACCAGCAGAAAACCGATGGCGCCTTCCAGATCGACGCGAGCGGCATCGGTTTCATCATCGGTGACGCGAACTATGTGCAGAAGACACGGTCGTGGTCCGCGTTCGGGCAGCTCGAATACGCGCTGAACGAGCGCTGGAGCGTGCTGGCCGGGTTGCGCTACACCGCCGAGAAACGCAAGCTGGATTACCTCAGCGTGGACCTCGGTGGTCTGCTGCCACCCGATGCCAACACGATGTACGACTACGACGACGACATCTCCAACGACAACGTCACCGGCAAGCTCGAACTGGACTGGCGCCCGTACGACGGCATGCTGCTGTACGGCGCCGTATCGCTGGGAACGAAATCGTCCGGATTCAATACTGGAATGCTCGACGAGACCGGTCTGTTCGGCGCTACCGTGCGCACCGACGTACCATACGACGAAGAGCAGCTCACGAGTTACGAGATCGGCATGAAGACCGATCTGTTCGGGGGCACTTCGCGCCTGAACGTGGCCGCCTTCTACTACGATTACTCGGACTACCAGGCCTTCGCCTTCGTCAACCTGAACCAGGTGATCTTCAACACCGACGCCACGATCCACGGCATGGAGCTCGAGTTCGTCACCAGCCCGATCGAAGGGCTCGACATCCTGCTCGGTGCCTCATTCCTCAAGACCACCGCCAAGGACATTCCGCTGAACGACGGCTCGGGCATCACACGCAACCGCCGCATGACACTGGCGCCGGAGTTTTCGCTGAACGGTCTGGTGCGCTACGAATGGCCTGCGCTGTCGGGTTTCCTCGCCACGCAGCTCGACTTCAACTATCAGGATGAGACGTACTTCGACATCCAGAACCATCCGATCTCGCGCATGGGAAGCTACGACGTCTGGAACGCCCACGTGTCCTGGGCCTCGAGCGATCGCCGCTGGACGGTGGGCGCCTTCGTGAAGAACGTATTCGAGAAGAAATACCGGACGTATTCTTTCGATGTCACCAACCTGTTCGGTTTCAACCAGGTCGCGTGGGGCAGGCCACGCTGGGCAGGCGTGAGCCTGCGCTACAACCTCTGACCGGGGACGATCATCGGGAGCCGGACCATCAGAGCATTTGACGACAGGCTGTCCACGACCCTGCTGATCGCGGCGGTGTATCCGCTGGGTCCGGCCGCGCTGATCCTGATGCCGATGCTGGTCGGCGGCCTGATCGACGGCCGCGGCATCAGTGAACAGCAGGCCGGGTACATCGCGGCCGCCGAAGGCATGGGGCTGGTCGCCGCCTCGCTGGTGGCGGCGCTGTGGGTGCGACGGATATCGTGGGTGAACGTACTCGTTGCGGGGTGCGTGGTCACCGCTGCGCTGAACCTCGTGAGCGCCATCACCGGCTCGTACCAGTGGCTGTTGCCGCTGCGTTTCCTGGCCGGTTTCAGTGGCGGGACGATCTTTGCGCTGACGGTTGCCGCACTCGGTGACAGCCGCCATCCGGACCGCGCCTTCGGCATCGCGCAGGTGGTACAGGGCGTGCTGATGTTCTTCGCGTTCGCAGCCGCACCGTCGATCCTCGAACACTGGACCGTCGCCGGACTGTACGTGATGCTCGCCGCCGCAGCGATCGCGATGCTGCTCGCAGTGCCGCAGTTCCCGACCGAGGGGGCACGCCGGATCGAAGCGGAGGCCGGCGATGGTTCGGTGGCGGATCACGCCGCGCTGATCTGGGCCGGGCTGGTCGCGAGCTTCCTGTTCTTCGCCAGCGTGTTCGGCTTCTGGGCCTATATCGAGCGGGTCGGGCAGGCGGCCGGGCTGTCGATCGAATCGATCGGTCTGGCGCTCGGCGCCTCGCAGTTCGCTGCCATCGTCGGCGCGGGCGCCGCTGCGGTCGCCAGCACGCGCTTCGGCCGTGCTGCACCGCTGTTACTGGCGCTGTGCGGGCAGTTACTGGTGTTGTGGCTGCTGGTGGGTCGCTTCAGCTCGCCCGTCTTCTTCGTCGGAGCGGGCCTGTTCCAGGCGCTGTTCGTGCTCGCGAATTCATACCAGCTCGGCGTGATCTCGAAGATCGACGCCAAGGGCCGGGCACTGGTGCTGGTCACCGGCTTCCAGGGGCTGGGATCCGCCGTGGGGCCGGGCATCGCTGCGTCGCTGATCGACGGCGGCAACTACGTGCCGATCAACCAGGCATCGGCGCTCGCCTGCCTCGCGGGTATCGCGGTGTTCCTGTTCATCATCCAGCGCACGCGCCACCTCGCCAGCCCGCTGGTACACGGCGATGTCCCCACCGGCCATTGATCACGATCCTGGATGTACCCGAGGTCACGGAAAAATGACAACCACGCCAACATCATCACCCCCTCAGCCGGTCGCCCCGTACATTGCGCTCGGCCTGTCGACGGTCGCCTACGGCATCGGCGCGCGCGCGCACATCCGCCACAACCTCGAAACCATCGAGGAGGCGATCCACGCATCGATGTCGATCGTGGGCATCAACATGCCGGTGCGCGTGGTTGCGCTGGCCGAGGGCGCGCTGACCGGCTTCACCGACGAGATATTCGACCTGCCGCACACGCTCGCGGCCTCCGAACTGTTCATCGACATCCCGGGCGAGGAGACGGAGTTCCTGGGGCGGCTGGCACGGATGTACGACACCTACATCATCGCCCAGTGCAAGGCACGCTGGCCCGAGGTGATGCCAGATCGTTTTTTCAACACGCTGTTCGTGATCGACCGGCGTGGCGAGGTCGTACACAAGGCGGCCAAGAACCACCTGTGGTGCCGCGAACGCTCGTGCACACCGCACGACGTCTATGATCGTTGGGTCGAGCTTTACGGCAGCGGCATCGAGGCGTTCTATCCGGTGCTGCGCACCGAGGACATCGGCAACATCGGCACCATCTGCTGCTCCGACGGCGAATACCCTGAGGCGGTGCGCGCGCTGACGTTCAACGGCGCGGAGCTCGTCTATCGCCCCTCGGAAGCGGTACCGATGACGAACGTCGGCGCCTCGCCGGGCGGCAGCTGGATGGTGCAGAACCGCGGCCACGCGGAGTTCAACAACGTCTACATGCTGTGTCCGAACATCGGTCCGGTCTATCTGTCGGCATCGGCCCGGCATCCGATCGATATCTCGGGCGGCAACGGCCACGTCGTCGGTTATCGCGGCGAGGTGCTGAGCCACAACGCCTCCGGGGCGAACACGGTGGTGTCGGCGGTGATCGACATCGAGGCGCTGCGCCAGTTCCGCGCGATGAACCTGAACAGCAACTGGATGAAGGATCTGCGCACCGAGCTGTTCCGCGAGATGTACGCGCAGCCGGTCCATCCGAAGAACCTCTGGATGGCGCAGGATCCGCTGCATCACCGCGAGGTTGACGAGGTGTACCGCGCAAACATCCAGCGGCTGTACGCCAGAGGATCGTGGACACGACCGTACCACGCGTTCCCTGGCGCGCAACTTATGCCCGAGGACGCGCGTGGCATGAGCGAAGAGCAATGGCGCGAAGCGCGCGCCATGTGGAGCTGCTGGGACTGAACGGCATCCTGCGGCCGGCGCGGCACGTATTCACCCTGACGATCGGGAGACTCCACGATGAGGCCATTACCCTGCTCACGTGCGCTGCGCACGCTCCTCGCCACGGCCGGACTGCTCTCCCTCGCCACCATCGCCGCTCCGTCCGAGGGGCGCGACGCCGCCGCGACGCCGCAGCCGGAACGCAGCGCCGAGGAACTGATCGAGCAACATTGCACGCGCTGTCACCTCGCGCCCGACCCGCGCGACCTGTCGCGTGAGTACTGGTCGTTCGCGCTGCATTACATGGGCAACTATGTGGGCATGAAAGGCGACGAATTCGAGGACATGACCGTCTCACCGGTACCGCCGGACTGGGAGCCGCAGCAGGACTATACGAAGCGCTACATCCTCAGCGACAGTCACGGTTACATGCGTGATCTGTATCCGTTCAAGGCATGGATCCCGCCGCAGCCCGAGATGAGCGCGGAGGAGTTCCGCCGCATCCGTGCCTACTACCTAGAGCACTCACTGCCGTGGCAGGAAATGGAGATCAAGCGGCCGAAGGCGCCGCTGGCGCCGGGATTCGAGCCGGTGGTCCCGCCGCTCGATCTGGAACCCAACGCGCTGGTGCTCGCGACCCGCGTCGACGAGAAACGCCGCCGCATCTACGTAGGGCGCTCGGTGATCGACGACTGGGTGGGCGGCGGCGAACGCAAGCCGGGCTTCGACCGCTGGGACGACATCGTGGTCCTGGATCTGGATACCGGCAAGCGCCTCGGGCTGCAGAACGTCGACAGCGACCCGATCCACATGACGCTGACCGACACCGGCGTGCGCGTGCTGACGCACGGACGCTTCCCGATGACCAAGGTCGGCATCGCGGCGCTGACCGACTGGGAGTTCGATGGCGCCACGCCACGGGCGCGCATGCTGGTGAACGGCAAGCAGCGTTTCGTCGAACACCAGATGGCCGATATGAACGGCGACGGGCTGGAGGACATAGTGGCCAATGCCTTCGGTGACGGCATCGCCGGCGACGCGCAGGCCGAACTGACGATCTTCTGGCAGACGCCGGAGTTCGGTACCCGATGGCAGGACGCACCGGCGACGATTCCGCCCGGCGTGCTCTCCGGAGCGCTGCGCGAGACCATCGTCAGCAACCAGGGCGGACTGATCGGCAGCGCGGTCGGTGATATCGACAACGACGGTCTGCCCGACATCGCGGCGCTGGTCGCACAGGGACGCCAGGAGCTGCTGGTATTCATCAACAACGGCGACCAGACCTTCACCCGCCACCTGATCGAGCAGAACACGCCGTCCTTCGGCGGCAATGCGGTGAAGGTCGCCGACTTCGATGGCGACGGCAGGCTCGACCTGCTGGTGCTCAATGGCGACAACGTGGCCGGCAACCACGTGGGGAACATCGTTCCGGCGCCGCGACCGCAGCACTCGGTGCGCGTGTTCCGGAACCTCGGCGACGTGAAGTTCGCCAAGGCATTCCATTATCCGATGCACGGCGCCGCACGTTCGGTGATCCACGATTTCGACGCCGACGGCGATCAGGACATCGCGGTGGTGTCGTTGTTTCCCCAGTGGAACGCGCCCGAACCGGAGAGCTTCGTGTATCTGGAAAACAGGGGGAACTTCCACTTCGAACCCTACTCCTTCGCCAGTGAGTTCTTCGGTGTCTGGGTGTCGGTCGAGGCGGCGGACGTCAACGCCGACGGCAAGCCCGATATCGTGCTCGGGCTGGGGGATTTCCCGGAACTGGTGCCGGCGGACTGGAAGACGGCGCATCCGATCATGAAAGGCAGGGGTGGCAAGGCGCCCAGCGTGATTTACCTGATCAACCGCCACTGAGCGGTCTGTCGGCAACAGAAGAGACAGCTCATGCGCTCACTGGTCACGCTGCTTGCCCTGGCCGTATCGCACTCGTTCGCCATGGCCGCACCGGAAGCGGTGGAGGAAATCGTCGTCGGTTCGCATCTGGAGGACCACGGCTTGCACACCGGGACACGATTCACCATCGATCGGGCCGCACTCGACGACATGATGCCGGGCGGGGCGGAGCAGTTGCTGCAGCGGCTGCCGGGAGTGTCCGTCTATCAGCCCGGCGGTGCAGGCGGGGTATCGGAGGTGTTCCTTCGCGGGGCAGAGTCGAACTTCACGGCGGTCTACGTCGACGGTGTCCGCATGAACAATCCCGCAAACGACCGCGGCGGCTCGTTCGACTGGTCGACCCTGGCAATCAACGAAATCGAGCGTATCGACATGGCGGTAGGCGCCATGTCGGCGATCCATGGATCGGATGCCATGGCTGGCGTGATACGCATCGAGACGGCATGGCCGCAACCAGGACATGTCAGCGCGTACACCGAGCTCGGCAGTGACCGCTCGTGGCGGGCTGGCGTGGCGGCGTCGACGGACATTGGCGAAGCCAGCAACGCCGGCGTGCGCGTATCGGCGCTCGATGCAGGCACCGCAGTCAAGGGGGCACGGCTTCGCCTCGACAGTTTTTCCGCACGCGTGTCCGGGGTTCACCACGGCAAAGATCCCTGGCGATTCGGGCTGCGCGTGACCGATCGTCGGCGCAGCAGCTATCCGGAAGTCAGCGGCGGCCCGCGCTACGCGGTACTGGATGCGCTGGAGCACGCCGACGGCTCCGAGGTCGCGCTGTCCGGGAGCGGTGAGTGGACGGTTCTGGAGTGGTGGCAGACCGAGCTGGCGACAAACTGGTTGCGACTCGAGGATGACAGCCGCACTCCACCGGTTGCGCCGGGCATGCTGGACGGTCAGCCCGGCTACACCAGTGACAGCAGGTATGAACGGGCACAGCTGCAGTGGATCAACCGGGTGGCGCTCGCTGCAGGCTCCAGGCTCGCGTTCGGTGCCGATGTGGTCAAGGAGGACGGTCGTGACGACGGCGCGCTGGATATGGGTTTCACCGTGCTGCCGAACAACTACCGCATGGAGCGCAATGCACGTTCGGGTTTCATCGAGTGGGAACACCCGTGGGCGGGTGACTTTTCGTCAACGCTGGCGCTCAGGCACGATGACGGCACCGGCGAGGCGCGCAACTCCGGAGCGTTGGGCCTGGCACGGGCGCTCACCTCGGTGAACGGCCGGGCGTGGGTACGCCTCGCCAACGGATTCAAGGCGCCGAGCTTCTTCGCCCTCGGCAACCCGCTGTACGGTAACCGGGACCTGAAGCCCGAGAAGGTCAGAAGCGTCGAGCTCGGCTACGACCAGACATTCGGCGACCGCGGTACGGCAGGCATATCCCTGTTCCGCAGTAAATTCGAGGGCCTGGTCGATTTTGATTTCGAGACCTTCCGCCACGTCAATCACGGCAAGATCGACATCGATGGCGTGTCCCTGTATGCGCGATTCACCGTGACAGCGGACGTTGGTTTCGCGATTGATGCCACTCTGCTCGACGTCCGCAGCGACTCCGGTCCGCTGCGACGTCGTCCGGAAAACACCGGCGGTATCCACCTCGACTGGAAGCCATCGACGCTCTGGTCGGTGGATGCCGCACTGCGCTATGTCGGCAAACGCCTGATCACGTCGATTCCGACGGGTGACGTCACGGATGGTGCATACCTGGTTGCCGATGCGACGGTGCGCTTCCATCCGGCCGAACACGTATCGTTGTGGTTCGCAATCGACAACGGGTTCGATACCAACTACAGCAACGCACCGGGGTTCCCCGCTCCCGGCATCCAGGCGCGGCTCGGCACCGACCTGCGTTTCTGAAACCAGGGCGCAAGCCACCGGGCGTAGACCGTCATGAAGGTGTGCTCGCCCGCCAGCATCACGGCGTGGCGCTGCCGCTCGCGATCCGCGTCTGGATTGATACCGCTTGCGCATCATCAACCCTGACAATGACTTGCGGCGCTCCTTGGCGCTTGATGCTCGATGGAGGCCCTTGGCAAGTCGAAGTGGAGCGGGTGATGGGAATCGAACCCACGTTAGCAGCTTGGGAAGCTGCAGTTCTGCCATTGAACTACACCCGCATGCGATGCGCTCAGGGGAGGCATTCTACCGGCGCGCTGCGTTGACGCAACCCATCGGCGTTCCTCCCGGATCGGCCAGAAACCGGGCATGACCGGGGTGTCCGCGCTCACAAGCCGGACGAATAGTCGTAGGACGAATCGGCAAGATTCTCGAAGCGGGTGAACTCGCGCCGGAAGGCCAGCCGTACCGTCCCGATCGGGCCGTTACGCTGCTTGCCGATGATGATCTCGGCGACGCCCTTCTCGGGCGATTCCTCGTGGTACACCTCGTCACGGTAGATGAATGCGATCACATCGGCATCCTGCTCGATCGAGCCTGATTCACGCAGGTCCGACATCACCGGGCGCTTGTTCGGACGCTGCTCCAGCGAACGGTTGAGCTGCGACAGCGCAACCACGGGGCAGTTGAACTCCTTCGCGATCGCCTTCAGGCTGCGCGAGATCTCCGACACTTCGTTCACGCGCCCCTCGGCGGAGCCGGGTATCTGCATCAGCTGCAGATAGTCGACCATGATCAAGGCAATATCACCACGCTCGCGGCGCAGACGCCTCGCACGTGCACGCACTTCGGCCGGCGACAGCGCTGCCGCGTCGTCGATATACAGCGGGCGGTCCTTGAGTGCGGCTACCGCTGCGGTGAGCTTCGGCCAATCTTCCTGCAGCAACTGGCCGTTGCGCAGCCGTTGCTGGTCGATGCGGCCTATCGAGGACAGCATCCGCACGATCAGCGATTCGGCCGGCATTTCCATCGAAAACACGAGCACGGGCTGCTCCTGCTTCAGCACGGCGTGTTCGACCAGGTTCATCGCGAACGCCGTCTTGCCCATCGAGGGGCGTCCGGCGACGATGATCAGGTCCGAGCGCTGCAACCCCGCGGTGCGGTCATCGAGGTCGATATAGCCGGTACTGAGCCCGGTCAGCGCGCTCTTGTTCTGGAACAGTTCGTCGATACGGTTGATCGTGGCTCGCAGCAGCTCGGTGACGAAACGCGGACCGCCACGAGTGAGCCGGCTCTCGCTGATCTCGGCGATACGGCGCTCGGCCTCCTCCAGCAGCTCTTCACCACTGCGCCCGTCAGGGCTGAAGTTGCGCGTCGCGATTTCGCCTGCAGCGGCGATCAGTTGGCGCATCGTCGAGCGCTCGCGCACGATCAGCGCATAGGCGCTGACGTTCGCCGCACTCGGGGTATTGGTTGCCAGCTCACCGAGATAGGCCAGCCCGCCGATCGCGTCGAGCTCACCGATACCGGCAAGATGCTCCGATAACGTGATCACGTCGAACGGCTGGGAAGCCGTAGAAAGCGCGCTCATCGCCTCGAAGATGAGACGGTGCTCGTGGCGGTAGAAATCCGCTGGGCTGACCAGCTCCATGACCCGATCCCAGGCCTGGTTGTCCAGCATCAGGCCACCGAGCAGGGACTGCTCGGCTTCGATCGAGTGCGGTGGAATCTTCAGATTGCCGACGTCGAGCGTCGGGCCGGCGTGCCTTGCCTGCGGGAACCGGGAATCAGCCATCGCACGCGTCCGCATGGGGGGGCCGGCGATATTCCCACCACGGAAAAATGGCTGTCAACCGCACACGGCCGACAGCCATCGCCGGCATCGTTCACAGCGGAACGATACTGAGCTTGACGGTCTGCGCGACTTCCGTGTGCAGTTGCACATCGATGTCGAATTCTCCGGTGCTGCGCAGGGCGCCTGCCGGCAGGCGTACCTCGCTTTTCGTGACTTCGACGCCGGCTGCGGTAATCGCGTCGGCGATGTCGCGCGCACCGACCGATCCGAACAGCCGCCCTTCGTCGCCGCAGTTCGCCTGGATCGTGATCGTCAAGCCTTCCAGTTTCGCGGCGCGAGCCTGGGCTGCGCCCATGCGTTCTGCCGCTGCCTTCTCGAGCTCGGCGCGTCGCGCCTCGAAACGAGCAATGTTCTCCGCCGTCGCGGATACGGCCTTGCCGTAGGGAATCAGGAAGTTGCGGCCAAAACCGCTTTTTACCTTGACCTGATCACCGAGGTTGCCCAGGCGACCGACCTTTTCGAGCAGAATGACGTCCATTGCAATCGTCCTCAACAGATTCCCGTGTTTATGCGCATCAGCCACCCGGCTTGCGGGCGGCCCAGCCGCGAATATCGATCCAGCCGTCCATCGCGGCAAGCACCACGAGGAACTGCTTGAACGGCGCGAACAACAACAGCGCCGCATAGAAAAAACCCAACCATGCACCCAGTCCGCGCGCTGCAACCAGCGCATGTACCAGGCCGATTCCGGCAAACACCAAGGGCACCAGCGGCATCCATACCCAGATCCGGAAACCCTCGCCAAGTGCCGCAAATCCGAATGCCAGCAGCAACAACCCCAGCACCTGGCGCCGCTCGAGCCGCAGCGCGTGGAATTCCGTGCGGAACCCGCCCGCGTTGTACAGCATCGCCTGCCACCAGCGCGCGAGAATCAGCCCGAGCACCAGTGTCACCGCGAGAATCAGCCCGAACATCCCGGCGATATCGCCCGCACCGGGCACCTTCAGCATCGCGTGCACCGGCGCATCGACCGTCGCCTGCTGCGCGATACTGTTCACCAGCTCGGCAAACAGCTTCTCGACGCTTGCAAGGTAGCCGCTGCCGACGGTGATCAGCCCGCCACCGAACAGCAGCCCGAGTACGCTGGCGCTGCAGAGCGCCCACGGCCAAGACGCCGTCAGCCGCAACACCCACGCCACGACCGTGATTCCGAGCAGCGTCGCGAGCGGCATGATCTCGCCGAAGTACGCTGTTGCTGCAGCCGGGAGCAGCGTCCACAGCATCACCAGCATGCCTTCACGCACACCCTGGCGCAGCGTGACGAGTCCGACCACCGCCGCACCCAGCCAGAAGAACATCGGCAGCATGGTAGCAGTCACGGCGACCAGCAACGCCTCGCGGCGCCCGCGCATCACGAATTCGGCAAGGGCTCGCATAACCGGTTCTCACCGCCCCGCTTGCGCGGGTCGGAGCGGATCAGCGGTGCTGGTCCGTGTACGGCAGCAACGCCAGGAAACGGGCACGCTTGATCGCGACCGACAACTGGCGCTGGTAATGTGCCTTGGTTCCCGTGATGCGGCTCGGCACGATGGTGCCGGTCTCGTTGATGTATTCGCGCAGGACGTCGAGATCCTTGTAATCGATCTCCTTTACGCCCTCGGCGGTAAAACGGCAAAACTTGCGGCGACGGAAATAACGGGCCATCGTCCAGACTCCTCGATTCGACAGATTCCTGAATGCCGATCCGGATCCGCATCAAGCGGACTCGGACTCCTCTTCGACCGGCTCTTCCTCGCGCTCCGTACGCGGACGACGGCGCTCGCCATCGTCGCGACCACGGCGATCGCGGCCCTCACGCTCGGCGCGCATGATCGGCGATTCGGCGGTGATCGCCTCGTCACGACGGATGATCAGGTGACGCAGGATCGCATCGTTGTAACGGAACGTGGTTTCCAGCTCCTGCATCACCGCGTTCGAGGCTTCGACATTCATCAGCACGTAGTGTGCCTTGTGCACCTTGTCGATCAGGTGGGCAAGCTGGCGCCGTCCCCAGTCTTCCAGACGGTGGACCTTGCCGCCGTCACGGGCCACTGCCTGGGTATACCTTTCGATCATCCCGGGCACCTGTTCGCTCTGGTCCGGATGAACCAGAAACACGATTTCATAGTGTCGCATCGTCACTCCCTACGGTTTGAACAGCCTCCCGCGGTGGGCGGTGAGGCAAGGAGGTTTCCCCGCGGCTCGCGCAAGGGAGGGCGAATTCTAGAGAAGTGGATCCGCAGGCGCAATGTGCAATTTGCCTGTCGGCCGTGCAGGTCGGCATTCGTGCCGACGGTTGATGCCTGCACCCGTCGTAGGTTGGCATTCATGCCGACGGTTGATGCCTGTACCCGTCATAGGTCGACATTCATGCCGACGGTTGATGCCTGTACCCGTCGTAGGTCGGCGTTCATGCCGACGGGAATGTCGGATTGAAATCCGACCAGCATCCGGCGGGTCGAAAAGGCCGTCTCAAAACCCCATGGGCGCTCACGTGATCTGCGCGTGACGACAGCCTCGGAAGCCGGACCTATGTCGTGCGCTGGCGGCGCGCTTCATACAGAAAGACGCCGGTGGCAACCGATACGTTGAGGCTGTCGACCTCTCCGCACATCGGAATCGCCGCCAGATGATCGCAGTGTTCGCGGGTCAGGCGCCGCATGCCGCTTCCCTCGGCACCCATCACCAGCGCCACCGCACCGCGCAGGTCGATCGCCGGCAACGCTTCGCCCGCCTCTCCCGCCGCCCCGACGACCCACACGCCTGCCTGCTGCAGCGCGCGCAGCGCGCGTGCGAGGTTGGTAACGATCACCAGCGGCACCACGTCTGCAGCTCCCGACGCCACCTTGCGTGCAGTGGCGTTCAGCGGGGCTGCGTTGTCGCGCGGCACGATCACCGCGTGCGCACCGAAGGCATCCGCCGAACGCAGGCAGGCACCGAGGTTATGCGGGTCGGTGACCGCATCGAGCACCAGCAACAGCGCCGGCTCTGACAGAGCCGGCAACAGCGTGTCGAGCAGGAAGCTCTCGCTGAGCGGCTCCGCCGCGCGCACTTGCGCCACCACCCCCTGGTGCACACCCGGCGCGAGTCGGTCGAGTTCTTCGCGCGCACATTCGCGCACTGCGATTCCGTTCACGCGCGCGGTCTGCAGCAGCTCCTCCAGCCGCTGGTCACGCCGTCCGCGCAGCACTGCGAGCGATTCGACCCGCTCCGGACTGCGACGCAACAACGCGCCGATGGCATGGATGCCGTGGATGCGTTCACGCTCCATCACGTCGACCCCACTCAGCGGTGCCGCCGGTGCGGCGTGCGCCGGGAACCGCCTTCCCGGACGCGCACCTTGCGCCGCCCCCTAGCAGCGTCTTCGTCGATCAGCAGATCGATCTTGCGCTCGTCGAGATCGACGCGTGCGATCTGCACCCGCACGCGATCACCGAGGCGGTAGACGCGTCGCGTACGATCACCGATCAGCCGATGACCCGAAGCGTCGAAGTGGTAGTAGTCATTCTGCAGCGTAGCGACATGCACGAGCCCGTCCGCATAGACCTCCTGCAGCTCGACGAACAGTCCAAAACCGGTCACTCCGCTGACCACACCATCGAACACCTCGCCAACCCGATCCTGCAGATACTCGCACTTGAGCCAGTTCATCACGTCGCGCGCGGCCTCGTCGGCACGCCGCTCCGCCATCGAGCAATGCTCGCCGAGTTCGTTCATGGCGACCAAATCGTAGGGATACGTCTTGTGTGGCGCGAGCAACTTCGCGCCTTCGACACGTCGCACCTGCGTGCTGGCACTCTGTGCGCGGATGACCGAACGCAGCGCACGGTGCACGAGCAGGTCGGGATAGCGGCGAATCGGCGATGTAAAGTGTGCGTAGGCCGGGTAATTGAGACCGAAATGACCGAGGTTTTCCGGCTGATAACGCGCCTGGCTCAGCGAGCGCAGCATCACACTTTCGATCACATGCCGGTCGGGGCGCTCCTGCACCGAGGCGATCAGGCTCTGGTAGTCGCCAGGCTGCGGTTTGTCGCCGCCACGCAACGACAACCCGAGTTCTCCGAGGAACCTGCGCAGCGACTCGAGCTTCTCGCCTGACGGCCCTTCGTGCACGCGATACAGCGCGGGTATACGGTGCTTCTGCAGGAATCGGGCGGTGGCGACGTTCGCCGCCAGCATGCATTCCTCGATCAGTTTGTGCGCGTCGTTGCGCTCGACCGGCATGACCTCTTCGATCTTGCGGTCGGGACCGAACACGATCCGGGTCTCGCTGGTCTCGAAATCGATCGCGCCGCGCTCGTCACGTGCTGCCCGCAGCGCGCGGTAAAGCGCGTGCAGCTCCTGCAGGCGCACCGCAAGTGCGGGCGCAATGCCGGCATCCTCGCCAGCGAGCGTGGCGGCAACACGCGTGTACGTGAGTCGTGCCGCCGAACGGATCACCGCTTCGGCAAACCAGAAACGACCCAGCGATCCGTCGCGCGCGATCTCCATCTCGCACACCAGCGCAAGACGATCGACTTCGGGCTGCAGCGAGCACAGACCGTTGGACAGTTCCTCGGGCAACATCGGCACCACACGACCCGGGAAGTACACCGACGTACCGCGACGACGCGCCTCCGCATCGAGCGGCGCGCCCGGTGTCACATAGTGCGAAACGTCGGCGATTGCGACCCATAATCGCCAACCGCTGCCACGGCGCCTTTCACAATAGACCGCATCGTCGAAATCCTTGGCATCCTCGCCATCGATGGTGACGAACGCCAGCTCGCGCAGGTCCATGCGTCGTGCCTTGTCGGCACGCCGTGGTTCGGGGGCAAAACGCACGGCCTCGGCGCGCACATCGTTCGGCCACACGAACGGCACATCGTGCGTGCGCAGCGCGACCTCGATCTCCATTCCGGGCGCCATGTGATCCCCGAGCACCTCGACAACGGCACCGGTGGGCGGCGCGTCGACGGCCGGCGGCGTAACGATGCGCACGGTGACGTACTGTCCCTCGTGCGCTTCGGCGCAGTCTGCGTCGCGCACCAGCACCTCGTGCTGGATGCGCGGGTTCTCTGCAACGACGTAGTTCACGCCGTGCTGGCGGCGGATGCGCCCGACGATGAGTTCGGTGTTGCGCTTCAGCACCTCGACGATCGCCGCCTCGCGCCGGCCGCGGTGATCCAGTCCGGTCACGCGTGCGAGCACCTCATCGCCATGGAACACGCGCCGCATCTGGCGCCCCTGCAGATACAGGTCGTCACCGCCGTCGGCGGGCACCAGGAAACCATGACCTTCCCGGCTCGCCTGCACGGTTCCGCGCACAAGGTCCATGCGCGCGACTGCACCCCAGGCGCCGCGGCGATTGCACACCAACTGGCCATCACGCGCCATCGCGCGCAGGCGCCGGCGCAGCGCTTCGCAACGGTCCTCTGCCTCGAGATCGAGCCTCACAGCGAGCTCTTCCAGCGTGAGCGGCACGCCGGCATGCTCGAGCGTGGCAAGGATGAATTCGCGGCTCGCGATGGGGTTTTCATAGCGGGCGGCCTCGTCGGCATGACGCGGATCACGCCTGGATGCGTGGCCTGCACTTCGCTTGCTCGGCACGGTGTTGTCTCCGGGGATGGGGAGCGCCGTGGCTTGGCGCAATCGGTGCGGCATTATACATATGTGGGGATTGACACTGCGGGCGGCCCTCAGTAGAGTGCGCGGCCTGTTCGCGGGAGACCTTCCCGCAGGCCCCTTGCCCAGGTGGCGGAACTGGTAGACGCGCTAGCTTCAGGTGCTAGTTATCGAAAGGTAGTGGAGGTTCAAGTCCTCTCCTGGGCACCATTCCCCCCTTCCCCTCGCCGGACTGCTGTGGCTGTTGCCGGGAACGCTGCTACGCTGGATGCATGACGCCGAATACGTCGGCGGTCGTTGAACACACCCCAGCGAGGCAACGGCATGGGACGCAGGAAACGCGATCTACGCACGAAGTTCTTTCCGAGCGCACGCGAAGACGCCGCACGTGCCAGCCGCTATCGCAACGGCTCGTACCGCCTCGCGTTTGCCGACCGCGATTTCCTGCTGCGCGAGGACTTGCGCCCGATACGCCTGCAGCTCGAACTGCTGAAGCCGGACCTGATCCAGCAGGAGCATGGCGTCCATTCGACGGTCGTGATCTTCGGCAGTGCGCGCCACCTGTCACAGGAGCAGGCCCAGGAGCAGCTCGACGTGGCGCGCGCCGAAGCGGCATTGAATCCGCACGACCAAGCCCATCAGGCCGCAGTGAAGCGTGCCGAGCGAAAACTGCGCAACAGCTTCTTCTATGAAGAGGCACGTCGTCTCGGCGCGCTGATCACGCAGAACAGCGAGCGCATCGAGGGCTGCAAGCTGCTGGTCGTGACCGGCGGAGGCCCAGGCATCATGGAGGCAGCGAATCGCGGTGCGCACGAAGCGGGGGGCAAGAGCATCGGCTTGAATATCGTACTGCCTGCCGAGCAGGCACCAAACCCGTACATCACACCGGAGCTGTGTTTCCAGTTCCATTACTTTGCAGCACGGAAGATGCATTTCCTGATGCGAGCACGCGCCCTGGTGGCGTTCCCGGGCGGCTATGGCACGCTCGACGAGTTGTTCGAAACACTGACGTTGATCCAGACCGGCAAGACCGAGCGGCTGCCGATACTGCTGTTCGGTGAAGCGTTCTGGCGCCGCCTGGTCGATTTTGACCTGCTGGTCGAGGAAGGACACATCGAGGCCACCGATCTCGATCTGTTCCACTTCGTCGAGACGGCGGAACAGGCCTGGGACGAGATCGCAGCATTTTACGGCCTCGGAGGCTGCGCACCGGACTGAGGCATCAGGGTCTGCAGGAAAGAGTACGGAATCGGCAGCCCGGACAATGGAAAACCGACCCGTTCCTTGACAGGAACGAGTGCTCGCAAAAGAGAAAAACGCACCTTCTGCAACAGACGGTGCGCTCCGGGTGGACTGGCCGCAGACCAAACGACCTGCGGCCACGCTCAGAAGCGGCGTACCGCTCCGTCAGCAATCACCAACGCTTGGGGCGACGATCTCCACCACCGCCGCCGCCACCACCGCCACCGGGACGGCGGTCTTCACGCGGGCGTGCTTCGTTCACGCGCAATGCACGGCCATTGATCTCGTGACCATTCAGCTTGTTGATCGCAGCACTGCCTTCGTCGTCCGACGGCATCTCCACGAAACCAAACCCCTTCGAACGATCGGTTTCCCGATCCATGACGACCTTGGCCGACGACACATTCCCGAATTCCTCGAACAGCGCGAGCAGGTCGTTATCGCGGACGCTGTAGGGCAGGTTTCCAACGTAGATATTCATTCGATTAATCATCCTGGCGCCGTTTGCGTAGCTGGAGTGCCAATACCCCGACGCGGCAAAAAGCGTTGGCACCATTGAAAACCGGATTCACGACGAAGCCGGCCGCCGCATTCTAACTGAAAAAGTATCGCCGTCCAGCGGGTCGGCCACCTCGATGCGACGGCGGTCCAGTGACATCAGGACTGCCCGAACGGATCACGCAGCACGATGGTCTCGCTGCGGTCCGGACCGGTAGACACGATATCGATCCCGACGCCGACGAACTCTGCGATGCGCTCGATATAGCTGCGTGCCTCCCGCGGCAGTCTCTCCCACACGGTGATGCCGAGCGTCGACTCCTGCCAGCCGGGCATCGTCTCGTAGACCGGCACCAGACTCTCGAAGTCGGCGCTGTCGCGTGGCGTACCGACGATCTGCCCGGAGCTGTCCTCGTAGCCAACACAGAAGTTGATCGATTCGAGCCCATCGAGCACGTCGAGCTTCGTGATGCACAGCCCGCTCACGCTGTTGATGCGCACCACCTCGCGCAGCGATACCGCATCGAACCAGCCGCAGCGGCGCGGGCGCCCGGTGGTCGCTCCGAATTCATGGCCGCGACGTGCCAGATGCGCACCGACCTCATCGAACAATTCGGTTGGAAAGGGACCGGAACCGACACGCGTGGTATAGGCCTTGGTAATGCCGAGCACGTAATCGAGATAGAGCGGACCGAAGCCGCTGCCGGTCGCGGTGCCACCAGCCGTGGTGTTCGAGGAGGTCACGTACGGATAGGTGCCATGATCGATATCGAGCAGTGCGCCCTGCGCCCCCTCGAACAGGATGCGCTTGCCTGCATGACGGTATTCATGCAGCAACGCCGGAACGTCAGCCATCAGCGACCGCAGCGCGGCGCCGTGTGCGAGCGCCTGATCGAGGGTCTCCCGGATGTCGAGCACCGGAGCGTGGTAGTACTCGCGCAGCACGAAATTGTGATAGTCCATCACCTCGCGCAGCCTGGCCTCGAAACGCGCGGCATCGCGCAGATCACCGAGGCGCAGACCACGGCGCGCAGCCTTGTCTTCGTATGCGGGACCAATGCCGCGCCCGGTGGTACCGATCTTCGCGTCGCCGCGCGCATTCTCGCGCGCGAGATCGAGCGCGACGTGGTACGGCAGGATCAGCGGGCACGCGGGGCTCAGGCGCAGCCGCTCGCGCACCGGCACCCCGTTCGACTCGAGCGCGGCGATTTCCGCAAGCAAGGCCTCGGGCGAAAGCACCACACCGTTGCCGATCAGGCATAGCACTCCCGCACGCAGCACGCCTGATGGCACCAGATGCAGCACGGTCTTCTGACCATCGATCACCAGTGTGTGCCCGGCGTTGTGTCCACCCTGGAAGCGCACCACTGCGGTGACGTTCTCGGTCAGCAGATCCACGATCTTGCCCTTGCCCTCATCACCCCACTGGGTGCCGAGAACCACTACGTTATTCGCCATTTCCCTTTTACCTGTCAGATCAGAGGGTATCGATTCGCCACGCAGCACCGGCACGGTGCAGTTCGCGATCACAGCAGGCACTCGTACGCTGCCCGGGCAACCCGGTGAGCACGCGTTCGCCTGCATCCCGCAGCCGGCAAACCTCGTCCCAGGCATCGCAGGCAAGCTCATGGGCGACGAAGATCCCGTGTGACGGGATCACCGCGGTCTCCGGTGGCAGCACACCCAGCAGCGTTTTCAAATCGAAGCTGAAGCCGGTAGCCGGTCGCGCTCGCCCGAACACTCGCCCGATGTCGTCGTAGCGACCACCGTTGGAGACCGCCTCGCCCTGTCCACCCACATACGCCGCAAACACCAGCCCGGTGTGGTAATGGTAGCCATGCAGTTCGCAGAGATCGAAATGCAGCGTCACACCGGGCGCGCGCGCGCCGATTCTCCCGGCCAGCGCCGTCAGCTCGTCCAGTGCGGCACACGCTGCCGGTGCGCGCTCCGCAAACAGCTCCCGTGCCTGCACGAGCACGTCCTCCCCACCGCTCAGGCTCGCGAGCCGACGCAGCAGCGCCGCATCGGCCGGCTCCAGATCGGCAGCATCGACCAGCGCGGCGATGGCAGGTGCCGATTTGTACTGCAATGCATCGAACAGCGCCTCGCGCACGGTGCGCGGCAACGCCAGCTCCCGCATCAGTTCACGGAAGATTCCTACGTGCCCCAGATCGAGCGTGACCTCGCGCACACCGAGGCGGCGCAGGGTCTCGAGCATCAGGCAGACGACCTCGAGATCGGATTCGGCACTCGCATCACCATAGAGTTCGGCACCGAGCTGAATCGGCGAGCGCGAAGCAAACGGCGAGCGCCGCCGTGTGTGCAGCACGCTGCCCGCATAACACAGTCGCACCGGCCCTTCGCGGCGCAGGCTGTGCGCATCGATACGCGCCGTCTGCGCGGTGATGTCGGAGCGCACCCCGAGCAGGCGACCGGAGAGCTGGTCGGTAAGCGTAAACGTCTGCAGGTCGAGATCCTTGCCGAGCCCGATGAGCAGCGAGTCGGTGAACTCGATCAGCGGCGGGATCACGAGTTCATAACCCCAGCGCGCGAAGAGGTCGAGCAGTTCGCGACGCAGCCGCTCGACACGCGCCGCCTGGGCCGGGAGCAACTCCTCGACCCCCTCGGGCAATAGCCAGCGCTCTTCGCCGGCAGGCGTGTCGAACGTGCTCATCGCGATTCCTGCGACCGTCGCTTCAGTTGATCAGGTATAGCAGCACCGTACCGCAAAGCATCGCACACAACCCTGCGATACGCAGGCGGCGGTCGTCGACCTGCGCCACGGCGAGCAGCATCGAGCGCCATGCCGACGGCGACAGAAAGGGCATGATCCCTTCGATCACGAGTACCAGACAGCAGGCTATTGCGAAATCGTGCCACATCCGGGGATGGATCCGCTCAGGTCGATGCAGACCGCGCCCCGGCGAGCGCGGCGCATCCTATCACAAAGGCCCGTGCCATCGAGTCCGGGCTAGCGCTTGCCGTGCGATTCCTTCAGGTAACGGAAAAAATCACTGCGCGGATCGAGCACCATCAGATCCTGGGTGCCATCGAAAGCATTTTCGTAGGCTTTCAGGCTGCGCGTGAACGCATAGAACTCGGGATCCCTGGAGTACGCCGCAGCATAGACCGCCGCCGCTTCGGCATCGCCTTCACCACGCGCGAGTTCCGCATCACGATACGCCTCGGCTTCGATGATCGTGACCTGACGGTCGGCATCGGCGCGGATCTTCTCCGCCTCCTCCTTGCCCTGCGATCGATACTCACGCGCCAGCTTCTCGCGTTCGGCAGACATGCGGCTGAACACCGCATCGCTGACCTCGTCGGGAAGATCGATCTTCTTCACGCGCACGTCGATCACCTCGATACCCAGGGTCCGCTGCGCCGCCGTATTCAACTCGGCCGTGAGATCAGACATCAGCTTCTCACGCTCGCCCGCGACCACCTCGTGCAGGCGCCGCTTGCCGAACTGGTTACGCAAGCCGTCGTTGGCACGTGCAGCGAGTCGTGCCATCGCCGCCGCCTCATCACCACCGGTCGCACGATAGTAGGTTTCGACATCCGCGATGCGCCACTTCGAATACGAGTCGACGATCAGGCGCTTCTTTTCCAGCGTGTAGAAACTCTCGGGCGGAATATCGAGCGTCAGCACCCGCGCATCGAACTTGCGCACCTCATCGATCAGCGGCAACTTCACGTGCAGGCCCGGCCGGCTGTCGACCGCCAGCAGCGCGCCGAAACGCAACACCACCGCACATTCGGTTTCGCGGACCACATAGAGGGATCCCGACAACATCGCCAGCGAGGCAACGAACAGCACCAGATAAAGCAGTATCTTTCCGTTCATCAGCGACGCTCCCTTTCACGACCGGTCGGCTGACGAGCCTCGGTACGCAGCCTCTGCACGACTTCTTCCGCGATCCGGTCGACACTGGGTGCAGTACCGGCGGACGGCGCCTGGCGCGCACCCTGCACGGGCGCCGCAGCCCCCCCGCCGAGGCGGTCCAGCGGCAGATACAGCACATTGTTGCCCCCATCGATATCGACCAGCACCTTCGAACTGCCGGCGAACACGCGCTGCAGCGACTCGAGGTAGAGGCGTTCGCGCGTGACTCCGGGCGCCTTGCTGTACTCTGCCAGGAGTTTCTCGAACCGCTGCGCCTCGCCCTGCGCCTCGGCAACCACCTTGCTGCGGTAAGCGGCTGCTTCCTCGAGCATGCGCTGTGCGCGCCCACGTGCTTCGGGAACGATACCGTTGGCGTAGGCGCTGGCCTCGTTCTTCAGCCGCTCCTCGTCTTCCTTGGCCTTGATCACGTCATCGAACGCCGCCTTGACCTGTGCTGGCGGCTTCGCCTCCTGGATCGTCACCTTCACCACCTGGATGCCGGTACCGTAATTGTCCAGATAGCTCTGCAGCTTCGTCCTGACGTCAGCACTGATCTGGCCGCGCCCTTCCGACAGCACCTGGTCGAGCTTGCTGCTGCCGGCGACATGACGCAGCGCGCTTTCGGTAGCCTGGCGCAAGCTGAACTCGGGGTCGCGCACGTTCAGTACAAAAGCCTTCACATCGGCGATGTTGTACTGTACGACGAGCTGCAGCTCGACGATGTTCTCGTCCTGCGTAAGCATGCGTCCCTCGGAGCCGTACTGGCGTTCGCGCGTCACGTTGACGGGAATCACCTGATCGACCAGCCGCGGCCGCCAGCTCAGGCCCGGGCCGAGGGTTTCGTGATAGCGCCCGAAACGCAGCACCACACCGCGCTCCTGCTCGTCGATCACGTAGATGCCAAGGTAGAACCACACCCCGAACACGAGCAGGGCGACCAGACCGAGGATCGCGGCGTTCAGGCGCATATCGGCCGGGTCCGCACCTGGACCGCGACCGGAACCACCACCGCCGAACACCCCACCCAGCTTGTTGCGGAACCTGCGCAGCGCCTCATCGAGATCGGGTGGACCCTGATCACCCCCCCAGGGATCACGCTGCTTGCCGTTTCCTCCTGGTTCATTCCAGGCCATGACGTTCTCCAACCGGTTTGCGCACACGATACGCGAAGCGCCGGATTCTAGCAGATGTGTTCAGGCGTCCCGCGCGATGTCGATGCGCCGTTTTCAGCAGCCAGCAGCCGGGCAAGCTGGGTACGCGGCAGGCGCACCTCGAGCCGGATCACGCCGTCGCCCTCGACCTGCTCGCGAAGTACGGCCCCCTTTTCGTAGAGCCGCGCTCGCAGTCGCCCCTGCTGCGGGGCAAGCGTGAGGCACTCGTGGACGATGTCCTGCTCCAGCAACTCGTCGATTGCCGTGCGCAACAGATCGAGTCCGCTGCCATCGCACGCCGACACCCAGACCCGGACCGGTTTGCCATCTTCCCCGCGATCGATGCGCGGCTGCATCTCGAGCAGGTCGATCTTGTTGCAGACCTGCAGGCGCGGCAGCTTTCCCGCTCCGATCTCGGCCAGCACTTTTTCCACCTCGAAGGAAGTGTCATCGCGATCGGTAGCGCTGGCGTCGATGACATGCAACAGAAGATCGGCGAGCCGCGCCTCATCCAGCGTGGCGCGGAAGGCTTCGACGAGCTGGTGCGGCAGATGGCGCACGAAGCCGACCGTGTCGGCCAGCACGACCGCACGCCCGTCGGCAAGCAAGCAGCGACGCATCGTGGGATCAAGCGTTGCAAACAACTGATCGGCGACGTAGACATCGGCACCGGTCAGCCGGTTGAACAACGTCGATTTGCCTGCATTCGTGTAACCAACCAGCGATACGGTCGGCATCTCGGCGCGACTGCGCGCACGGCGCCCCTGTTCGCGCTGCAGGTGTACCTTCTCCAGGCGTCGCGTCAACAACCGGATGCGGTCACGAATCAGCCGGCGGTCGGTTTCAAGCTGGGTTTCCCCGGGACCACGCAACCCGATCCCGCCTTTCTGCCGTTCGAGGTGCGTCCAGCCACGCACGAGCCGCGTGGAAATATGGCGCAACTGCGCCAGTTCGACCTGCAACTTGCCGAGGTGCGAACGTGCACGCTGGGCGAAGATGTCGAGGATCAGTCCGGTGCGATCGATCACGCGGCAGCCAAGCGCACGTTCCAGGTTGCGCTCCTGCGTTGGCGTCAGCGCGTGGTCGAAGATCACCAGCGCTGCCTCGTGCGCGTTCACGGCATCGACGATTTCAGCCAGCTTGCCGCTGCCAACAAAATGGCCAGGATCAGGTCGATCGCGCTGCCCGAGAATGTACTCGACCGGGTCACCGCCTGCCGAGAGCACCAACTCCTCGAGCTCGCGAGGATCGTCGCGAACTGCACCTGGCCCCAGATCCAGGTGAACGAGCACGGCTCGTTCACCACTCTGCGGGCGATCGAAAAACACCTCAGCCCGTACCCTCGTCACTGTCACCCGTGTCCAGACGCACCGGACGCGACGGCACGACCGTGGAAACCGCGTGCTTGTAGACCATCTGGCTGACCGTATTCTTCAACAGGATCACGAACTGGTCGAAAGACTCGATCTGACCCTGCAGCTTGATGCCGTTGACCAGGTAGATCGACACAGGAATGCGCTCCTTGCGCAGCACATTCAGGAAAGGGTCTTGTAACGTATGCCCCTTTGACATTTCAGCATTCTCCAAGTGGGGTCCGGGCGGACCCATTACGAATATTCGACGATTCCAGATCAATTTCGGGCTCTTGACCCGTGCCGGATCCTATCCGGCACCGGTTGAAAACACATTCTAAACTTGCCGGAGATTGTTCCCTTCTTCTCATATGGAGGCGGCATCGACGGCTTTCAAGGCCGCCGTGAACGCCTTGGCCTCGTCGGGCTCGTCACCGGGCAGCGTCACCAGCCCCGCCCAGTTGCGCAACCAGGTCAACTGGCGCTTGGCAAGCTGGCGTGTAGCCGCCGTGGCCCGTTCAACCAGTGAGCCCAGGTTGCCGTGGCCACCCAGATACTCCCACGCCTGGCGATAGCCTACGCAGCGCATCGACGGCAGGTCCGGGTGCAGGTCACCACGCCCCCGCAAGACGGCCACCTCATCCAGAAAACCGTCCGCAAGCATGACGTGAAAGCGGCTCTCGATGCGCTGGTGCAACCGCGCCCGATCCTGCGGCAGCAGCGCCAGCTGCAGGAACCGGCAAGGCAGATCGTCAGGCGCCAACTGCTGCGCATGCAGACTGCTCAGCGTGCAGCCGCTCGCCAGATAGACCTCGAGCGCACGCTGCACCCGTTGTCGATTCGCCGGATCGATGCGTGCTGCGCTGACGGGATCCACCTCGGCGAGACGGCGATGCACCCCCGCCCAGCCTTCACGCTCGGCAAGGACAGCGATATCGGCCCGAATCCGGGCATCGGCGGCAGGCAGCTCGGCCAACCCGCCGAGCAGTGCGCGAAAGTACAGCATGGTGCCTCCGACCAGCAGCGGGACCTGTCCCGCCGCCAATACATCGGCTATTGCCACCAGCGCATCGGCACGAAACTCGGCAGCCGAATAGGTCTCTGCAGGATCACGGATATCGATCAACCGGTGCGGATGGCGCGCCAGCAGTTCAGGCCCGGGCTTGGCCGTACCAATGTCCATGCCGCGGTAGACCTGCGCCGAGTCCACGCTGATGATCCCGCATCCAAGGCGATCGGCCAGCGCCAGAGCAAGCGCCGTCTTGCCCGCTGCAGTCGGCCCCATCAGGCAGATCGCCAGCGGCCTGTCACGTCGCAGTTGCATGGCCCCGGATCCCGCTCAGCGCCCGCGCAGGAACAGGCGATCAAGCTCTGCGAGCGGTTGTATGACCCAGGTCGGGCGTCCGTGATTGCACTGTCCGCTGCGCTCGGTTCTTTCCATATCGCGCAGCAGCGCGTTCATCTCGGTCAGACTGAGCTGGCGGTTCGCCCGCACCGAACCATGACAGGCCATCGCAGCCAGGATTTCGTCGCTGCGCGCCGCAATGCGCGTGCTGTCGCCATACTCGAGCAAGTCGGCGACCACGTCGCGCACCAGCGCCGCCATATCGGCACTGGCGAGCAGTACCGGCACCTGGCGCACGGTGACCGATTCCTCTCCGGAACGCACGAGCTCGAGCCCCAGTGCGGCGAGCTCCTCGGCGTGACGTTCGACACAGTCCGCTTCGCGCCGGCTCAACGCAACCGCCTGTGGCACCAGCAAGGGCTGCGCGCGCACACCACCGGCTGCGTGCGCTGTCTTCATCCGCTCGTAGGTGATGCGTTCGTGTGCCGCATGCATGTCTACCAGCACCAGACCATCACGGTTCTCCGCCAGGATGTACACACCTTTCAACTGTGCCAGCGCATAACCAAGGGGTGGCACGTCGTCCTGACCATCCGCCGTGCCCACCGGCAGCGGCGGCATCGTCTGCAGCCCGGGCGCCAGCGCGTGGTAAGCGAACAGGGTCTCGGCGATCGCTGCGGGTTCGGGACGGGTCCACAGCGGATGCTGCACGATCGGGCGCGCATCGGCGGTCACCGTCGCTGCTTGAGCCTCGAACCGGTCCGCCGTGACAGCCGCCGGCGCCTGAGCGGGTCGCAACTCCGCCAGCGCACGGTGCAGCGCATGGAACAGGAAGTCGTGCACCTGTCGCGATTCGCGAAAACGCACCTCGCTTTTGGCCGGATGCACGTTGACGTCGACCTGCACCGGATCGAGTTCGAGATAGAGCACATAGGCCGGATGCCGGTCCCCGTACAGCACATCGCGGTACGCCTGGCGCACCGCATGCGTGACTACCCGGTCGCGCACCGCGCGGCCATTGACGAAAAAGTATTGCTGATCGGCCTGCGCACGCGAGAAGGTCGGCCTTGTGACCCAGCCTGACAGGCGCATGCCGGAAGCCGCGGCATCGATCGCGACCGCATTTTCGAGAAAGGGCGACCCGCACAATGCTGCCAGCCGTTGCTCGCGCTCGGCCTGGGTTGTGCAGGCACGCAGCGTGAACACCGTGCGCCGGTCGTGTCGCAATGTGAATGCAACATCGAAGCGCGCGAGCGCGATGCGACGCACGACCTCCTCACAGTGTCCGCATTCGGTACGCGCCGAACGCAGGAACTTCCGGCGTGCCGGCGTGTTGAAGAACAGCTCGAGCACCTCGATCGTGGTCCCGCGCGGGTGCGCACCCGGCGTGATGCGCGGCGTGCCGTCAGCGGCGTACTCAAGACGGCTGGCGTGTGCCGCGTCGGCGCTGGCGGTGAGGATCCCGAGCCGCGACACCGAGGCGATGCTCGCCAGCGCCTCGCCGCGAAAACCGAAACTGAGCACCCGCTCGAGGTCCTCGAGCGTATGGATCTTGCTGGTCGCGTGGCGGGTGATGGTCAGCGGCAGGTCTTCGGCTGCGATGCCCTCGCCGTCGTCGCGGATACGCAGCAGACGCATGCCGCCGTCCTCGAGATCGATGTCGATGCGAGTCGCGCCCGCATCGAGACTGTTCTCGAGCAGTTCCTTGAGCACGGACGCGGGCCGCTCGACGACCTCACCGGCCGCGATCTGGTTTGCAAGCGAGTCGCTGAGCTGCCTGATGCGCCCCATTCCGGTATCACTGCGTATTCTGGAAGGGCGCGAGGACGTTCGATCAGGTCTGCGGGATCACGATGGTCTGCCCCGCCCGGATGTCGTTGCCACCGCCCAACCCGTTGGTCCTGACGATGTCGCCGACACTAACACGATAGCGCTCGGCGATGCCAGACAGCGTATCACCGCGCGTGATCGTGTACTGCGACGGACGTGCTCCCGCGCGCACGCTCAGTGCGATCTGCGTACCCGGTGGCGGACTCCTCAGGAAATAGTCCCCCAACCCCGCGAAGATCGCCGCGGCCATGTTGCGCTGGTAGCCGGGATTATCGAGACGCTCCGCTTCCAGCGGGTTCGAAATGAAGCCTGTCTCGACGAGAATCGACGGCATATCGGGAGATTTCAGCACCAGGAATCCGGCCTGTTCGACGCGTACCTTGTGCAGGTGCGCGATACGGCCCATCGAGTCCAGCACACGACCTCCGGCACCGAGGCTGGCATCCAGCGTTGCCGTCATCGACAGGTCGGTCAGGACGCCGGCAACGACCGGGTCCTTCGCACCCAGATCGACGCCGCCGATCAGGTCGGCGCCGTTCTCGCGCTGGGCCAGGAAGGCCGCCGACACACTGGTCGCACCCCGCTGTGACAGCGCGTAAACGGAGGCACCACGTGCGCGCGCGTGCGTGAACGCATCGGCGTGCACCGACACGAACAGATCGGCGCCACGTGCGCGCGCAAGGTCGCGGCGCTGGTGCAGCGGAATGAAATAGTCCCCGGTACGGATCATCGTGGCCCGGTAGCCGGGCTGCGCATCGATGCGCTTCTGCAGTTCACGCGCGATCGCCAGCACGACGTCCTTCTCGCGCACGCGCCCGGGACCGATCGCACCGGGATCCTGCCCGCCGTGTCCCGCGTCGACCGCGATCAGGACGCGTCGCCCCTGTACCGGTGGCGGCGGCAGCGGCGTGCTGCGTGGCGGTGCCAATTGCGGTGCGGGCGCAGCGGGGGGTGACGGTGGGGAAACGCTGGCGGCTGCAGGCTGCTGCGACGACGACACCGCAGCTGTCGGCGCTGCTTGCCGGGTGGCCACGGTATTTGCCGGCACCGCCTGCGGCGGGACGCCTGGCGGCGCCTGCGGCGGGAGTGCGGGCCGCGCTGCGGACTGTGCAGGAACCCCGCCGACGAGGTCGATGACGAGACGATGCCCCTGCCCGCTGCTCGGTGCAAGCGTGAAACTGTTGGCGCGCACCTCATCGTGCAGGTCGAGCACGATGCGCAACTGACCCGAGCCATAGGACCCGCTACGGATGCTGCGAATCTGCGTTCCCGTGAACTCGACCGTGTGCAGCGGTGCTGCCAGCCGACCCTGCTCGAGGTCGATCACCAGACGGTCCGGTCCGCTCATCGTCGACAGCTTGTGTCGCACCGGCGCATCGAGGTCGAAAACCAGACGGGTCTTGCCCTCGCCACGCCACAGTCGCAGCCCCTCGACGGCGACGGCGGCAACAGCCTGAGCGCTCGCGAACAGCAGCGCCATGGCAAGCCCGGCACCTCGCGACAGTCGCAGAAAATGGCGAAGCAAACCCATGCGCTCCGGTATCCACAGATTATTCCAATTTCAACTATAGCAATGGTTTGCAATCATGTGCTGCGAAAGTGTCTAGCCATCGCGCCACTATTTCCCGTCCGTGCAGGTTACACGCCCGCCAGCGCAGGCGACGCCCGCCACCGGCACTCTCCTCGAGCCGGATCTCGAGATCCGCCGGCGGCAGATGCCCGGCTCCACGCCCGGGCCATTCGACGAGCAGGATCGCGTCGGCGCGCACGTAATCACGGATACCGATGAATTCGAGTTCTTCCGGATCACCCAGACGATAGAGATCGAAGTGGTACAGCGCACGACCGCTGAGCGCGTACGGCTCCACCAGCGTGTAGGTCGGACTCTTCACCGCGCCGTGATGCCCGAGCCCCCGCAGCACGCCACGCGCAAAGGTGGTCTTGCCGGCACCGAGGCTGCCGTGCAGATAAACGACCGCGCCGCCCGCCAGCGCATGCGCCAGTGCCGTTCCGCTCGCCTCGGTCGCGGCCTCGTCGGGCAGCATGCACTCATCGTCGCGACTCACGTTGCGGGCCCGACAGCTTCGACGCCATTCAGCAGGCGGCGCAGCCACGGCAACAGATCGGTCGCCAGCAGCCCGCGCTCGCCGTCGCTCATCACCGCGCAGTCGGCCGCACGCGCGTGCAGGCAGACACCCTGGCGCGCCGCTTCGCCCAGCGTCGCGCCCTGCGCCAGCAGCGCAGCGAGCACCCCACTCAGCACATCCCCCATGCCGCCACTCGCCATTCCCGGGTTGCCGTAAGGGCACACCCCGGTCACCGTGGACGCGGCATCGGCAACCAGAGTGCCCGCGCCTTTCAACACCACTGCACCGGGGAAACGAGCAAGCAGTGCGCCGAGCGCGCCGAAGCGGTCCGCCTCGACCTCGGCACTGGTGCAGCCAAGCAAGCGTGCCGCCTCGCCCGGATGCGGAGTGAGCAACCACTTTTCGCATGGGGAGTGCATGCCTGGCATGCCATCGGCAAGTGCGTTCAGCGCATCGGCGTCGATCACGGTGGTCTTGCCGCTGGCAAGCACACGCTGCAGCATCTGCTCGGCCCAGGCGCCGCGACCAAGTCCGGGGCCGACCACCAGCACGGTGGCACGCGCGAGCAGCGGCTCGAGCTGCTGCGGGTGCTCGACCCCGTGCGCCATGATTTCAGGGCGGCGCGCGACGATTGCCGCGACGTTGGCCGGCACCGTTGCGAGCGATACCAGTCCGGCACCGCAACGGGCCGCTGCCTCTGCGGCCAGCGCCACAGCACCACCCATACCGAGGCTTCCGCCGACGACCAGCACATGCCCGAAGTGCCCCTTGTGCGCTGTGCGTGCGCGAGAAGGCAACGCAGTGAGCGCCAGCAGTTCGGCTTCGGCACCGACTTCTCGGTAGACCGCCGACGGCACGCCAAGATCAGCGAAATGCAGCTTGCCGCAGTGCTCGCGCCCAGCCGCCGTGAACTGCCCGCGCTTGCGCCCGATGAACGTCACCGTGTGGGCGGCTCGCACCGCCACGCCAAGCGCCCTGCCGGTATCGCTGCAGATCCCGGAGGGGATGTCGACCGCGATCACCGGCAATCCGCTGGCGTTGATTGCGCCGATCGCCTCGGCATGCATCGCGCGCACGGTTCCACCGAGCCCGGTGCCGAGCAACGCATCGACGATCACACCACGCTCGAAAGGGCGTCCGGGATCGAATGCACGCATCGCGACACCAGCGCTGCGCGCGGCTGCAAACGCAAGCCGTGCGTCGCCCGCGATGCGCTCCTCGTCACCGACCAGCCACGCCTCGACCGGCCAGCCCGCATCCATCGCAAGACGCGCAATGACGAAACCATCACCACCGTTGTTGCCGCTGCCACAGACCACATGCAACGGCGGCAGCAGCGGAAAATGCGCCCGCAATACATCGAACACCGCACGCCCGGCGCGTGTCATCAGCGTGATGCCGGGAATCCCGTGGCCTTCGATCGCCACGCGGTCGAGCGCGCGCACCTGCGCGGCGGTGTACAGCGGCAACGCAACGGTATCCGCCATCGTGCACGATCTCCGTGAAAAGTCCGGGTCATTGTATCCGATGCCTCCGTGCTATCTTGCCGCACGCCCGGCAGCGGAGGGCCGGCAACCGGAACCCGGGGCGACAGATGCCAGATCACGACACCGAGCACACGCAAACACCCGAGGCGCTCACCGAACTCGCCGCGGACATCCGTGCATGGGCGCACGAGCTCGGCTTCCAGTCGGTCGGCATCTGTGCAACCACTCTCACCCCGCACGATCAGCGACTGCGCGACTGGGTTGCTGCCGGACGGCACGGCGACATGGACTACATGGAACGCCACGGCGACAAGCGCTGGCGACCCGATGCGCTGATTCCCGGAACACAGCGCCTGATTTCGGTACGCATGGACTACCGCCACGACGGCACCGAACCGCTCACCGTGCTGCAGAACCCGCAGCAAGCCTACGTCTCCCGCTACGCGCTCGGGCGCGACTACCACAAGCTGATGCGGGCGCGGCTTGCCCGGCTCGCGACCCGCATTGCCGAACGGCGACCTGCAAGCGCTCTGCGCGCCTTCGTCGACAGCGCACCGGTACTCGAACGCGGCGTGGCACAAAAGGCGGGATTGGGCTGGATCGGCAAGAACACGCTGCTGATCCACCCGCAGGCGGGCTCGTGGTTCTTTCTGGGAGAGATCTACACCGACATCGCATTGCCCGTGGACACGGAATTCAGCGGCATGCATTGCGGCAGTTGCACCGCCTGCCTCGAGGTCTGCCCGACGCGCGCCTTCGTGGCGCCGTTCGTGCTGGATGCGACTCGCTGCATCTCCTACCTCACGATCGAATCACACCGTGCGATTCCGCTCGAGCTGCGCCCGCTGATCGGCAATCGCGTATTCGGCTGCGACGACTGCCAACTGGTCTGCCCATGGAACAAGTTCGCACGCCCCAGCGCGGAGCCCGACTTCCTGCCGCGCCACCGGCTCGACGACAGCGACCTGGTCTCGCTGTTCGCATGGACTGCCGAGGAGTTCCTGGAGCGCATGGCCGGCACGGCGCTGCATCGGCTGGGGCACGAGCGCTGGCTGCGCAACCTCGCCGTCGCCCTCGGCAACGGTCCGCCGAGCGATGCTGCACGGGCTGCGCTCGCGGCACGTGCGGAGCATCCCTCGGAGCTGGTGCGCGAACACGTCGCATGGGCCATGCAACGGCTGGCGATGCATCCAAAGGGCGGCGTGTAGAGCCTGTCGCAAAAAACCTTCGAGTCGATGCAGGCTGCGTGCGGCGAAGCCTTCGCATCGGGGGGCGTTCGCCGCACGGATGCGGCGCTCGAGCCTGCAGGGATGCATTTACGGCGTCCCACCGGTGTGAAGGCTTCGCCGCACGCTTCGCACACGTCGTTGCCAACATCGGCACGCACGGTTTCAGTGATCGATACGAAAGAAGGTATCCCGGTAGTGGCGCAGCTCCGCGATCGACTCGCGGATATCATCCAGCGCACGGTGGCTGCCCTGCTTGATCAGGCTTGCCAGCACCTCGGGTCGCCAGCGGCGCGCCAGCTCCTTGATCGTGCTCACGTCGAGATTGCGGTAGTGGAAGAACACCTCGAGTCGGGGCAGATGCTGCGCCATGAACCGTCGGTCCTGGCAAATGCTGTTGCCGCACATCGGCGACTTGCCGGCAACGACATGCTGGGCCAGGAAATCCAGCGTGATCCGTTCCGCCTCCCGCTCGTCGATCCTGCTCGCACGCACTCGCTCGACGAGCCCCGATGCACCGTGGGTGCGCGTGTTCCATTCGTCCATTGCCGCCAGCGTCGCATCATCCTGGTGGATCGCAAGCACCGGCCCCTCGGCAATCACGGCAAGCGCCGCATCGGTGACTATGGTGGCGATTTCGAGCACGCGATCGCGTTGTGGATCGAGGCCGGTCATCTCCATGTCGACCCACACCAGTGCGTCGTCGGACAGCATGCTAGACTCCTCGGCGATATGACTGATCCCACCCGCCACATTATGCAACACGCCGTCAGCGCTGCACCCGCATGGCCGGTCGCAGGCTGAGCCACAACCAGGCTCGGCGGGTGCGTGCGCTGCACCAACGCCACGAAGACGAATCCCGGCACGACGGCTCCGGCCCGCTGCGCACAGGCGTGATCATCGCGCGCTTCGGCAAGCAGGTCGAACTGGAAGATACGCGGACGCCCGGCGTGCTCGCGCGCGCCCACATCCGCGCCAACATCGACTCGCTGGTCGCGGGCGACCGGGTCACCTGGCAGGTCGGAGAAGACGGGAACGGTGTGGTCGTCGCACGCAGCGAACGCAGCAGCGTGCTGCTGCGCCCGGACATGCAGGGGGCGCTGCGCGCCGCCGCAGCGAACCTCGACCAGATCGTCATCGTGATCGCACCGGAACCACCGCCGCATGCCAACCTGCTCGACCGCTATCTCGCCGCAGCCGAGGATGCCGGACTGCATGCCGTGATCCTGCTGAACAAGACCGACCTGATCGGCGACGCGTCCCCTCTCGATGCACTGCTCGAACCGTATCGTGCTATCGGCTATCCGGTTCTGCACGCGAGCGCACACTCGATGCAGGGGCTCGCAGGACTCGACGCGGCACTTGCAGCCCACACCACCGCATTCACCGGACAGTCCGGCGTAGGCAAGTCATCACTGATCGCAGCGCTGCTGCCACGCGAGGACATCCGCATCGGCGCGTTGTCACACGCTGCGACCAAGGGGCGGCATACAACCACGACGGCACGCCTGTATCATCTTCCGGCGGGTGGCGATCTGATCGACTCCCCCGGCATCCGTGAATTCGGTCTCGGGCATTTCGACGCACAACGCGTGGCTCGCGGGTTCATCGAATTCCGCCCCTGGATCGGCAACTGTCGCTTCCGCGACTGCCGCCACCACGACGAACCTGGCTGCGCGCTGCGTGAGGCAGTCGCACACGGCACGGTAAGCCCGCAGCGCTACGCGAGCTACCTGCAGATCATCGGAGATTGCTCATGAACGAACAGTGGAGCGTGTTGCGCACACGCGTATTCATCGCGCTGCAGTACCTGCTGCCGCAACATCTGCTCTCGAGGCTGCTCGGTCGGCTGGCGCATGCACGCTTCGCCCCGCTGAAAGACACGCTGATCCGCCGCTTCATCGCACGCTTCGATATCGACATGAGCGAGGCGGTACGACCCGAGCCCGGGGCTTACGCACATTTCAACGCGTTCTTCACGCGCGCACTGCGTCCCGGTGCGCGTGAAATCGACACGGGTGCCGATGCCGTCACCTCCCCGGCCGACGGCGCCGTGAGTCAGATCGGCACGATCGCGGCGGGCCGGATCTTCCAGGCCAAGGGGCACTCGTTCAGCACCGCCGAACTGCTCGCCGACAGCGCCGATGGGGCGCTGTTCGACGGCGGCGCATTCGCGACGATCTACCTCTCGCCACGCGATTACCACCGCGTGCACATGCCGCTCGCAGGCCGGCTGCGCAGACTGCGTCATGTGCCGGGGCGGCTGTTCTCGGTGAACCCGGTCACGGCGGCATCGGTTCCAGCGCTGTTCGCACGCAACGAGCGCGTCATCTGCACGTTCGATACGGAGCACGGACCGCTCGCGATGGTGCTGGTAGGGGCGATGGTGGTAGCAGGGATCGAGACCGTCTGGACTGGCCCGATCGCACCAGCCGGACACGGCATACTCACGCTGGATTACGAACTCGACGAACACGCGCGCACGCTCGCCAAGGGCGCCGAGATGGGGCGATTCCAGTTCGGCTCCACCGTGATCCTGCTGCTGCCGCGTGATCAGGTCGACTGGGATTCGGCACTCGGGTCCGGATCGGTGCTGCGCATGGGGCAGCGCATCGGCACGCTGGTACGCCCCCCGTCGGCATGAATGCCGACCTACCCGTAGGTCGGGTTTCAACCCGACGCGTACCGGCGCGAATCCTACGTCGGCATGAATGCCGGCCTACGCACGGTGGGCGGAAAAGGCGAGCACCTCGTCGATGTCACGCGCCCCCACGTCGATCATCACCAGCCGGTCCAGACCAAGCGCGACACCGGCGCAGGGTGGCAGGCCGTGCTCCATCGCGGCCAGCAGACGCTCATCCAGCGGCACCACGTCGAGACCACGCACGAGTCGCTGCGTGTTGTCTGCCTGCATCCGCGCGCGCAGCTCCTGCGCATCCAGGAGCTCGTTATAGCCGTTGGCCATCTCGCAACCGTCGATGAACAACTCGAAGCGATCGGCAATGCGGTTGCCGTCGGCGTCGCTGATCACACGTGCGAGTGAGGCGCGTGCAGCCGGGAACGCCTCGACAAAATGCAGGCAACCCGCACCGAGCTGCGGTTCGACGTGTTCGCTGAACAGCAGATCGAGCAACTCGTCGCGAGTCCAGTCGGCGACGGCTGCGCCGGCGCTCGCCGCGGCACATGCGCGCAGTTCGGCGTCAGTCGCAGCAAACGGATCGATGCCCAGCGCTGCGCGAAACAACACGGACCAGGCAGTGCGGCGTACCGGGCGCTCACCGATCACCGCAGCCACCAGTTCGGCAACCTCCGCAGCGAGACGAGCCGTATCGAAACCGGGCCGATACCATTCGAGCATGCTGAACTCCGGGTTGTGCCGTTTACCGTGCTCACCACGACGGAACACGCGCGCAACCTGGTAGATCGGGCCACAGCCAGCAGCGAGCAGCCGCTTCATGGCAAATTCAGGACTGGTCTGCAGGAACCACGACGCATCGTCCGCGCCCGGCTGTGCCGGCACGCTGGCGAGCAGCGGATCGGTGGCGGTGACCGGAGAGAGCTGCGGCGTATCGACTTCGAGCACACCGCGCGCAGCGAAGAACGTCCGTATCGTGGCAAGGATCTGCGCGCGCCGCTGCAGGGTAGCCAGCGTGGCGCCGGGGCGCCACACACCGCCCGCACGCGGCATCGGCTCAGGAACGCACGCGGTTCATGTACTCGCCGGTGCGGGTATCCACACGTACCACGTCGCCCACATCGAGAAACAGCGGCACGCGCACAACGGCACCGGTAGAGAGCTTGGCGGGCTTCGTACCACCCGTTGCGGTATCACCGCGCAAGCCCGGGTCGGTTTCAGCGATTTCGAGTTCGACGAAGTTCGGTGGTGTCACCGTGAGCGGCGCGTCGTTCCACAGCGTGATCGTGCAGAGATCCTGTTCCTTCAGCCATTGATCCGCGTTGCCGACGATGTCCTTCGACGCCGTGTACTGCTCGAAGCTTTCCGGGTCCATGAAGTTCCAGAACTCGCCGTCGTTGTAGAGGTATTGCAACTCCTTGTCGACCGCGTCCGCGCCCTCGAGTACATCACCCGACTTGAAGGTACGCTCCCACACACGCCCGTTCTTCAGGTTGCGCAGCTTCACGCGATTGAATGCCTGCCCCTTGCCCGGCTTTACATACTCGTTCTCGAGAATCGAGCACGGATCACCGTCGAGGATGACCTTGAGCCCGGGTTTGAATTCATTGGTGGAGAACGTCGCCATGTAAGCCTCTGCAGGATGCACGCCAGATGAACGGCGCGCATGATACTCCGATTCGGCACCAGCGCATCAGATCTGCGCAGCAGCGCACGCTGCGTCGATTGGCGCGTGCTGCAGCCCTCTTCTACAATGCCTTGACCGCCCATGCGGCAACGGAGGCGCGGCGTTCACGGCCCGAGCTGGATGCAGCACAACGACACCATACGGATCCTGATCGGCTGTGCCTCGCAGGCACGGCTGGAAACCTGTCTCGCGCTGTTTCGTGACACGACCCGGCTGGTGCGGGCGCACCGCGCTGCATCGCTGCAGGAGCTCGCCGACGCACTGCGCGATCGCCAGTGGGACCTGGTGATCGTCGATGACGACCATCCCGAACTGTCGCCAACCGATGCGCTGGCGACCCTCACGGCAACCGGCAGCGACATTCCATGCCTGGTGCGTGCGACCGATCCGTCCGGCCCGGATGCACTGGCATGGCGACGCGCCGGCGCTCTCGAAGTGCTCCCGAGCGATGCCGGCGAACTGCTACCCCTCGCCGCGATCCGCGAAGTCGATGCATTGCGCACACGACGCGACCTCGCCGAGCTTCGCGTGCAACATGAGGAAGTGGCGCGACGTTGCGAACTGCTGCTGGGAACTGCACGCGAGGCGATCGCCTACGTGGTCGACGGCATGCACGTACATGCGAATTCGCGCTACGCGACGCTGTTCGGTTATACGACGGTCGAGGATCTGGCGTCGGCGCCGTTGGTCGACCTGATCGACAACGCGGGGCAGCAGCAATTCAAGGACGCACTGAAACGCTACCGTGCCACCCCCGACGAGGAGACTGCGATCGGCTTCACCGGGCTGCGGACCGACGGTTCGTGCTTCGGAGGCGAGCTCGTGCTGTCGACGGCGAGCTTCGAGGGCGAGCCATGCATGCAGGTCGTGGTGCGCGAGAGTTCGCACCGAGGTGTTGCGGCAGATTCCGGCGCACAAGCGACGGGAGACGGGCTCGAGGCACTCGTCGATGCGCTGCGCTGCGCGGTCGACGGGCAACTCGTGCTGCTCGCCGTCGACGGCTTCGCGCAGCACTGCCGCAAGCTCGGCATGACCGGTGCAACCCGGCTCATGCGCGAACTCGCGACTTTCGTCACCCTGACCACGGGCTGGGATACGCAGCCGCTACGGGTGGGCGATGCGGTGCTCGCCTGGCAGCTTGCGAACGACGACGTCGACGCCGTGGCCACCCAGGCGCGCGGGATGGTCGGCGCCGTAGCCCGACACATCCATGAGATCGGCACCCAGAGCGTTACCTGCACGGTGTGCGTGCAGGTGTGTCCCGTTTCACCCGGGTGCGACGGCAGCGCGGAGGAGATGCTGGACCGCTGCTGGTCGGCGCTCACCGACACGGTGGAACGTGCCAGTGCACTGCGCGCAGGAGATCCGGCACGGGTGGACATCGCGCGCGGTGCAAGCCCGGCAGCGACGATCAGCGCCAGCACGATCGCCGGGCCCGCGCTGGAAGAGGCACTGCGTGGCGGTGAATTGCGCTTGCTGTTCCAGCCGATCGTCAGCCTGCGTGGCGACAACAGCGAATACTACGAACTGTTCGTGCGCCATCACCCGTCCGGCAAGGCGGGTCGCGAATGGCTGGCGGAAAACTACCCGGGCGCGAGCAACGCGGACCTCGATCGCCTGGTCACGCGTGAGGCACTGCACCGGCTCGCAGAGCATCGCAAGGCATGCCCGCAAACACGGCTGATCCTGCCACTCGGCGCCGCCAGCGTGCTGGATCCGGTGTGCGCACAGTGGCTGGGTGATGCACTGCGTACGGCAGGGCTCGCTCCGGACAGCGCTGCAATCGCGATCGAGCACCGTGTCGTCGCCGCGAACCTGAAGCAGGCGAAGGACTTCGCCGGACAACTCGGCGCACTCGGCTGTCGCCTGTGCATCACAGAGGTGCACAGTGGGGCAAATCCGATTCCGGACCTGGTGCATCTGCGTCCGCAACTGGTGCGCATCGCCGACGTACTGAGCCGTGTGCTCGGCGACAACGAGAGCACGAACACCGTGTTGAAACCGCTGATCGAAGCGTTGCACCGCGAGCAGATCGCACCGGTGATGCCCAATGTCGACAGCGCGAGTACGCTCGCCGTGCTGTGGCAGCTCGGGCTGAGCTTCATCGAGGGCGATTACCTGCAATCCGCCCAGCCGCAGATGAGCTACGACTTCACCGATCTGAACTGAAGCATTCAGATCCCGCCGGTCTCGCGATCGCTGATTCCCAGCAGGTACAGGATTCCGTCCAGCCCGAGTGTGGAAATCGCGTGACGCGCCGACTCCTTCACGATCGGCTTGGCGCGGAACGCGATGCCGAGGCCGGCAATGCCGAGCATCGGCAGGTCGTTGGCACCATCCCCGACCGCGATCACCTGCTCCAGCGCGATACCCTCGCGCGCGGCTATCTCACGCAGCAGTTCGGCCTTGCGCGCGCCGTCGACGATGCGACCGACGACGCGCCCTGTGACACGTCCGTCGGCGATGTCGAGTTCATTGGCAAACACGTAATCGATACCGAGCCGCTGCTGCAGACGACGGCCGAAGTAGCCGAAGCCGCCAGAGATGATCGCGGTACGCAAACCGATGCGACGCAGCGTGGAAACCAGTTTCTCCGCGCCTTCACTGAGGCGCAGCTCCGCCGCGACTTCCTCCAGCACCACCTCGTCCAGCCCGGCCAGCAGCGCCACACGACGGCGAAAACTCTCGCAGAAATCGATTTCTCCGCGCATCGCCCGCTCGGTGATCGCAGCCACCTCGGCACCGACACCCGCGCGCTTGGCGAGCTCATCGATTACCTCTGCCTCGATCAGGGTCGAATCCATGTCGAAGACCACCAGCCGCCGGTTGCGGCGGAACATGTTGTCCTCCTGGTACGCGATGTCGACGCCGAGTTCGCTGGCCAGCTCGAGGAATTCCCGGCGCATCGTCGCCGGCTCGGTCACGTCGCCACGCACCGAGAATTCGACACAGGCACGCGCACTGCCACCGACGACGTCCGGCGACACACGACCCGAGAGCCGGTTGATCTTGTCGATATTGAGTCCGTGGTGCGCAATCACGCTCGTCAACCGCGCGATTTCCTCACCTCGCAGTTGCCGCGACAGCAGCGTCACGATATGCCGCGACTTGCCTTGCCCGGCGACCCACTCGCGGTAGCTGCCGCTGCTGATCGGCGTATAGCGCACCTGCAACCCGGCTTCATGCGCACGAAACAGCAGATCCTTCAGGGCTGCGGGGGTCTCGCGTTCCTCGGGAATCTCGATCAGCAGCCCGAGCGACAGATGACTGTGGATCACCGCCTGACCGATATCGAGCACGTTGATGCGATGCGCGGCGAGAATCCCCGTCACCATCGACGTGATGCCGGGGCGATCCTCGCCGGAAATGTTGATCAGCAGGATGTTCTGCATGCCCTTCAGTCCGTGGCAACCTCGATGCGTTCGACTTTCTGGAAACCCCGCGGCAGCTTGTTGCCACGGCGGCCGCGTTCGCCACGGTACGCATCCAGATCCGAACCCTTCAATTTCAGATAGCGCTTGCCGCTGTGCACGACGACCGTGGCGTCGGGAGCCAGCACCAGCGCAGCGAGCATGAACTCCTCGCGCGCACGCAACAGCGTGGCGGAAATGCCCATGATCCTGTTGCCCTTGCCACGCGCGAGCATCGGCAACTCCGCGACCGGGAACACCAGCATTCGCCCCTCGTTGCTGACTGCCACCAGCAGGTCTCGCGCTGCATCGCGGACCCGCACCGGCGCCAACACCTCGGCGCCCTCAGGCAATGTGAGCACGGCCTTGCCGGCGCGGTTCTTCGTCAGCAGGTCGGCGAGTCGGACGACGAAGCCGTAACCCGCGTCGCTCGCGAGCAGGTACAGATTCGCATCGTCGCCCATCAGCGCACCCATGAACCGTGCCCCCGACGGCGGATTGATACGGCCGGTCAGCGGCTCGCCCTGCCCGCGCGCGGACGGCAAGGCATGCGCCGCCAGTGCATAGCTGCGTCCGCTCGAGTCGAGCAGCACCACCGGCTGGCTGGAGCGACCCTGCACTGCGCACAGAAAGCCGTCTCCCGCCTTGTAGCTGAGCTTCGTACCGTCGACGTCGAGACCCTTCGCGGCACGGATCCAACCCTTTTCGGACAGCACCACGGTGACCGGTTCCGACGCAACCAGTTCGGTTTCGCTGTACGCACGCGCCTCCTCGCGCTCGACCAGCGGCGAACGCCGTGCGTCGCCGAATTCCTCGGCCACCGCGAGCAGCTCCTTGCGCATCAGCGCAGTGAGGCGCGCCTCGGAACCGAGCGTCTTTTGCAAAGCGTCACGCTCGGTGGCGAGTTCCGCCTGCTCACCGCGGATCTTCATTTCCTCGAGCTTCGCGAGATGACGCAACTTCAGCTCGAGGATCGCCTCGGCCTGCTCGTCGCTCAGTCCGAAGCGCTCCATCAACACCGGCTTGGGCCGGTCTTCGCTGCGAATGATCGCGATCACTTCATCGATGTTCAGGAACGCGATCAGCAAGCCGTCGAGGATGTGCAGGCGGCGCAACACCTGCTCCAGCCGGTGCTGCAGGCGCCGGCGTACGGTCTGGCGGCGAAAATCCAGCCATTCACGCAGCATCGACGCCAGGTCGCGCACGCCCGGGCGGCCGTCCAGCCCGATCACGTTCATGTTCACGCGATAGCTGCGCTCCAGATCGGTAGTCGCAAACAGATGCGACATCAGACCCTCGGCCTCGATCCGGTTCGAACGCATCACGATCACCAGCCGCGTGGGATTCTCGTGATCGGACTCGTCACGCAGATCGGCGACCACGGGCAGCTTCTTCGCCTGCATCTGCGCGGCGATCTGCTCCAGCACGCGCGCTCCCGACACCTGGTGTGGCAAGGCCGTGATCACGATATCGCCCTGTTCGCGCGTCCATACCGCGCGCGCGCGCAACGTGCCGCGCCCGCTCGCATACAGTGCGCGCAGATCCCGCGCCGGCGTGATGATTTCGGCCTCGGTGGGAAAATCCGGACCATGCACCCACGCACACAACTCCTCGCTGGTGGTGCCGGGATGCTCGAGCAGTTGCACGCAGGCCGCGATCAGTTCGCGCAGATTGTGCGGCGGGACATCGGTGGCCATACCGACTGCGATGCCGGTGGTACCGTTCAGCAGGATGTGCGGTGCCCGCGCGGGCAACACATCGGGCTCCTCGAGCGTACCGTCGAAGTTCGGAATCCAGTCGACCGTGCCCTGTGCGACTTCGGCGAGCAGCAGGTCGGCAAACGGCGTCAGGCGCGACTCCGTGTAGCGCATCGCAGCAAAGGACTTCGGGTCGTCGGACGAACCCCAGTTGCCCTGGCCGTCGATCAGCGGATAGCGGTACGAGAACGGCTGCGCCATCAGCACCATCGCCTCGTAGGCGGGACTGTCACCGTGCGGGTGGAACTTGCCGATCACGTCGCCGACGGTACGGGCGGACTTCTTGTATTTCGCACTCGCACGCAGCCCCAGATCGTGCATCGCGTAGACGATGCGCCGCTGCACCGGCTTCAGCCCGTCACCGATATGCGGCAGGGCGCGGTCGAGGATCACGTACATCGAATAGCCGAGGTACGCCTTCTCGGTGTAGTCACGCAGCCGGATGCGCTCGACGTCGGCTGCGGTCGGGGTCTGTTCCTGGATCATGCTTTTCTCCGGCCTCGATGCCGGTCCGGTCTGGGATTCGCACTGCTGCCCCGGGCGACGGGGCGGCATATGCTACCCCGATCGCGCAGTGAGTTCGACCGCAATCCGCTCGGCGAGCTCGAGCAGCAAGGCGCTGAAATCGGCTGCCACGGACTCGGCATCTTCACCCGAACGCACCCGCGAAAGACGAGCACTGCGCTCGAGCGTGTCTGCACCGTGCACCAGCGACCAGTTTGCGACCAGCTCGGCCGTGACCCCGCGCACCTCGAGGCGCGCGACCTCGACGCGCAGCTCCCACGCGGGCGACCACGCGCGCGGCCACGGACGCACCCGCACGCGGTCGGAATCGAGCAATGCGGCAAGGTTCAGCGCCAGCGTGCGCGTTATTCCGTCGGGCAGCGGCTCCGCCCAGCGCGCGAATTCGCGCACCTGCAGCCGGTTCGCCGACTCCAGCACCAGAACCTCGGGGCGTTGCAGGTACTCGGCCACGCGCAGATCGGCGATGCCGACCGACGGCCCCGCACCGCGCGGGGCCGTCGGTGCCGGCGCGATCGCACTCAGCAGGTAATACTCGGTGTGTGGCGTCGTGCCGCATCCTGCGCACAGCGCCAACAGCACGGCCATCACGGCCATCCGGTGTATGTTCATCACTTCTCGCCCCTGTCGCGACGCCCGCGCAGCAGGGCTTCCGGCTCGCGCGACAGCGTGTCGCTCAACGCCTGCAGCGCCCGTGCCGCGCGCGCGAGTTCGGCCGCGGTACGCGTCAGCTCATGAAAGACCGGTGACTGCTCGGACAGCACATAGCCCGCTTCGTCGGACGTGTTGCGCAGGCTGGCGAGCGTTGCATCGAGCGCACGCAGACTCGCATCCAGGCCCGCTCCGGTACGTGCAAACTGGGTGCGCAGCTCGACCAGCGTGCCATCGGCGGTGACGGACAACCCATCCAGACGCTCGCCGAGCGCGACGAGCTGCCGGTCGGTACTGGCGACCAGGCTGCGCACATCGGCGAGCGTCGCATTGATGTTGGCCGGAATGCTGCGGGTTTGCGGATCCACCAGCAGCTCGGACAATGCACGCAGCGTGCGATCGGCGTTCTGCATGAACGACTGCAGGTCGATCTCGCTGACACGCTGCAGGATCGCCTCGAGCTCGGTGGGCGCAGTCGGTATCTGCGGCTCGGTGGTCTCGAACTCGACGTAGCGCGGCGGCGCCTCCGGCAGAAAGTCGAGATCGACGTAAAGCAGCCCGGTCAGCAGGCTCTGCGTCTTCAACTGTGCACGCAGACCACGCTCGATCAGCGCACGCAGGCTGGTTTGCTCTGCGCCGTCCTTCGCGAGACCGAGCTCGGAGCGGTTCAGCGTGATGGTGACCGGAATGACGAACTGTGCGCCGGCCGGGTCGTAATGCACGCGCAGATCGATCACCTCGCCGACCTTCACGCCACGCAACGTGACCGGCGCGCCCACATCGAGTCCCTTCACGGACCCGGTGAAGATCACTGCGGCGCCAAGCTGACCGACCCGGCTGCCGAACAGCTTGCCACCGAAAAATATCGCAACGGCGAGCGAGAGCACGAGCGCGCCGACCACGAAGGCGCCGATCGCGGTGGCATTGGCCTTGCTGCTCATGGTGCTGGCGTCCCGGCACGCGCGAGAAAGCGACGCACGGTCTCGTGCGCGCTGTGCTCGCGAAGCTGTTTCGGGTCACCGTGATCGAGCATGGTGCGTGACTCGGCGTCGAGGTAAACGGAATTGTTGCCGATTGCGAAGATGCCCGCCAGTTCGTGAGTGACGATCACCACCGTCACGCCGAGCGCATCGCGCATATGCAGGATCAGCTCGTCGAGGGGCGTCAGGCACTGGTGCTGCGCACGATCACGCCGCTGGCGGGCGAGGATACGCGGAACGAGCGGGGTGGTCAGGCGGGGACATCGGGTGTCAGGCCAGGGCGTCGGCCAGCTCGGCGCTCAGCGTGGCGCGCTCGGATTCGAGGGTGCTGCCGGCGGCGGCGATGCGGTCCAGGGCGAAGGTGATGGCAGCGGCAAGCTCGGGGTCCTCGTTGCTCGCGGCGGGCAGCGCGGCGGCCATCGTCCACTCGGCGCTGCGCAGATAAAGGCCGCCGTGCGCTTCCTCGACGGTGCCGGTGATCCGGTGGAAGGCCGGCGCGGATATGGGCGCCGGGTCGTAATAGCTCGGCTCGAGCCACGCGAAACCGTCAGGGGTGCGCCACACCATGATTGCAGGCCGGCGCATGGTGCTGGTCTCGCCGAGCACCAGGTCGTCTCCGCGAAGCTACCGGGCTGCAGCCACGGGTAGTGACCCAGCAGGCTGCGATAGTCCCCGAATTCGTACCAGAAAAAGCGTTCGTCCCAGACCAGTCCGGTTCTCATGGCGGCTGTACCTCGGGGAATTGTCGGATGCCGATGTGCTGGAGAGTAGCACCGCATCGATGCATGCCGATGGCCCCGGATGGTACCGCCCGGGCCCAAAGACGCGTGCGGTGTCCACTTCACTGACTGGTCGTGGGGCACCCGTCGCCCCTACAATCCAGCGGATCGTATCTCCATCGTACGGGCGAGCGGCGGCTCGCCCCTACAATCCGGCGGATTGCATCTCCATCGTACGGGCGAGCGGCGGCTCGCCCCTACAACCCCGTTATTGCGCGGGCGAGGAGCAGTCTTCAGACTGAGCCACCGCCCGCTTGCGCAAGGACGCGCAGCCGATGCATGCCCACCGTCGGTGGACCCGCCTACGCGCGCCACCGGCCCGAGGAAACCGGGTCTCTACCACCTGGTTGAGCAGCACTGCCCGGCGCTTGTCGCGCTTCCTGGCCGAACTCCGAACGGCTCATCGAGCCGCGAATCCCCTCCTCCAGACTCTCCGGCCATCCGGGCCGCTACAAAATCAAGCTGCGCCACCTCGGCTATCGGCTGGTGTACGAGGTACCCGACGAACGCGTGGTGGTCCTGGTCGTCACACTCTCCAGCAGCCCACGTTCAACGTGATCCACGTTACGTCAGGCTGCCTCTCGACCACGATCTGCTCGCCTTCCAGCCGATAGGTCAACAGGCAGTTGTGCCTGGGATTGGAAAGCACGCCTGGATTGAAGATGGCCACGTTCTCTCCGGCAGGTCGGCGAACCGACCGGGTGAGAAGGCCGGGGTGCCCCTCCCGGTGAATCCTGGCCCCCACCGACTGGCAGAACCCATAATCCGACGGATGCAGGAGATCCGGATGTTCGTCGGCTGCCTTGCGGAAATCCAGCAAGGCCGCGCCGCACGCCACCGAATACACCTTGCGCTCGGCAACGACCGTCATCCGCTCAAACCCTGCGTCACCGAGCAAGCCCCGGTACCAGTGGTAAGAGGACTCATGGACCGTGGTCTCGACCGACTCCGATCCGTACCAGACGCCGTGGCTGCCATCAGAAAACCGGCTGGACTGCCAATGCTTGAACGGCCAAATGATGGCGTTGAACCATTCGGCGTCCTCAAACGGGCGATCGATGACCGGCGTGCCGGATCGGTATGGCGGCGGCTTGACTTCGTCTTCCACCTTCTGCGCCAGCAGCCACTCGGCGGGATCATCCGTCAGGTCATCGAACAGATCCTGCGACTGGCACAGAGACACGATGTTTCGGGCGACGTCCTGGTGAACGTCGGCCAGCGTGAGCCGGTCAAACACCACGGGCCCGGTCCAGATAGCCGCGCACCATCAGCAGGCCCGCAAAGCCCCGCTCCTTGACCAGCTCGACGGGGGTCAGATTGTCGAAGGCCTTGTTGCGGGTGCTCATCCAGCAGTAAGCCAAGTCCCGGTTCTGCGGAAACAGCAGGCGCAGGTTCTTGTGGATACCCAGCAAATGGCCCACGCGCTCATACTGGTCACGACTGGTGCCAATGGGCTTGCCGCTGCGATAGTTCGACAGGGCAGCACGGTTGCTGGTGGCGATACCCAGCAGTGCAGCCTGATCTTCGGTGCTCAGCTTCCAGTGGTCGAACAAGGCCATGACCATCTTGGCCAAGGCACCACGGTCTTGTGACGCGGTCACTTCGCGCTTGGCTACGGCACCCATGCCTGACTCCTTGTGCGTGATTGGTCAGTGGCTTGAGTATAGGGTGACGTTTCGAAGAGTACAAATATTGTTTTAAAAGAAACAATCACTGCGCCCGGAGCCAGCGCGTCGGCAGCGTGGCGAGCAGCGGCTCACGGTGAGCGCGAAGGGGAAGGTCGTGTACCTGCTCAAGACGCCGTACCGGGACGGGACCACGCACATCGTGGATCGAGCAAATCCTGGCTCACGTGCAGGAGAGAGGTGCGAAGGTCGAGCCCGCGCGTGGCCCGCCATCGACAGGGCCGCCGGTGATGGAGTGAGTGGCGCCTGCGCGAGGTGCATGGATCGGGAGCAAGGAATCTGGCGATCAGCGATCGGCAGAGGGCGGTGCTGTGCCGAGGTGGGGCGTGGAGGGATTTCGGCGTGTGGAAGAGTGCTCTGGCCATGACAGGCAGGTTGCGGACGCCGACGATCCGCTGTTTCGATCCGATTCGAGCGCTGCTGCAGCCCGGCGAGCAAGGCATCGAGGGCATCGCTCCGGCCAGACAGGTGCTTTATCCTGCCTATGCACAGGCGCCGATCGCGGTGGCATTGGCCTTGCCGCTCATGGTGCTGGCGTCCCGGCACGCGCGAGAAAGCGACGCACGGTCTCGTGCGCGCTGTGCTCGCGAAGCTGTTTCGGGTCACCGTGATCGAGCATGGTGCGTGACTCGGCGTCGAGGTAAACGGAATTGTTGCCGATTGCGAAGATGCTCGCCAGTTCGTGAGTGACGATCACCACTGTCACGCCGAGCGCATCGCGCATATGCAGGATCAGCTCGTCGAGCAGCCTCGAGCTGAGCGGATCGAGTCCTGCCGACGGTTCGTCGAAGAACAGGATCTCGGGATCGAGTGCGATTGCACGCGCGAGTCCCGCGCGCTTCTGCATCCCGCCGCTGATCTGCGACGGGTAGTAACTCTCGAACCCCGCAAGCCCGACCAGCGCCAGCTTGTAGGCGACGACGTCGGCAATCGTTGCGGCGTCGAGCGGCGTGTACTGTTGCAACGGCAACGCGACGTTGTCTGCCAGCGTCATCGCGCTGAACAGCCCACCGCCCTGGTACGTGATTCCCCAGCGCCGGCGCAACGCATCGCGCCCCGCGGCATCGGCCTGCTGGAAGCTCGCCCCGTCGTAGAGCACGTCTCCCGCTGCGGGCTCGAGCAGCCCGATCATGTGTTTCAGCAGCGTCGACTTGCCGCAACCGCTGCCGCCCATGATCACGAACACATCGCCACGATTCACCGTGAAGTCGAGATCGCGCTGGATCACGCGCGAACCGTAGGCCATCGTGAGTCCGCGGACCTCGATGTGCGCCTGTGGCGTCTGCACGGCTCAGATCCCCAACCGCTGGTACAGGATATTGAACGTGGCGTCGGCCACGACCAGCCATACGATGGCACTGACCACGGCGCGCGTGGTCGCCTTGCCGACCGCCTCCGAACTGCGCCCGCAACGCATCCCGGCGTGACAGCCGGTCACGGCGATCAGCAGGCCGAAGACCACGCTCTTCGCCTCGCCGGTCATGATGTGCGTGAGCGTGACCACGTTGCGCGTCTCGTTCATGTATTGCGTCCATGAAACGTCCATGCCGAGCGCCACCAGCGCACCGCCGCACATGCCGAGCACGCTGCTGTAGAGCGCGAGCAACGGCATCACGAGCACCAGTGCGAGCAGGCGCGGCAGCACCAGGAACTCGGTCGGATCGATGCCGAGCGTGCGCACCGCGTCGATCTCCTCGCGCGTCTGCATCGTGCCGAGCTGCGCCGCGAACGCCGCACCCGTGCGCCCGGCCATGATCACGGCGGTCATCAGTGCGCCCATCTCGCGCACCATGCCGATCGCGACCAGGTCAGCGACATAGACCTGCGCACCGAACTGGCGCAACTGCACCGAGCCCAGATAGGCGAGGATCATGCCGACCAGCACGCTGATCAGCGTCACGATGCCGATCGCTGCCGGGCCGGTCTGCTGCACGAACCACAGGAAGTCGACGCCGCGCGTGCTGGCGCGCCCCAGGCACAGGCGCATGCTGGCGAGCACCAGCTCGCCGATGAACCCCAGTCCATCCTGCAGCCCCCGCCATGTCGAGAGCAAAGCCTCGCCTCGCATCAGACGCCGCCACCACGGTGCAGACACGGACACTGCGTCGTCGCGAGGCGCAACCGTGCGTGCCAGATCGAGCAGGCGCAACGCCCCGGCCGGCAGACCGTCGCGGCACAGCGCAACGCCCGCCTCCTCGCAACACGCCTGCAGCCGGTACAGCAACGTGACCAGCAGCGAGTCCCAGGCACCGAGCGCGCTGCAGTCGAAGACGAGTTCGCGCACGTCCATCGCACGCAGCTCGCGCAGCAGCGCAGCGCTCACGCCACTGCCCTGCACCAGCAACCAGTCACCGGCGAGCATCAACACAGCCTGCTGGCCACGGTGCTCCAGCGTGCAGCAAGCTGCGCGCGGCGCCGTGGCCGTGTTCATAGGCGCTCCGCGAGGTTGCCGCTGCGCTCCAGCCACTCGCGACGATCGCCGGAACGCTTCTTCGCCAGCAGCATGTCGAGCAGTTGGTCGGCGCCATCTTCAGGGCTCAGCGTGAGCTCGACCAGGCGGCGCGTATCGGGTGTCATCACCGTCTCGCGCAACTGCAGCGGATTCATTTCACCGAGCCCCTTGAAGCGCTGCACATTGACCTTGCCTTTCTTTTTCTCGGCTTCGATCAGGTTCAGCACGCCCTGTTTTTCGGCCTCGTCGAGCGCGTAGTAGACGTCCTTGCCGACGTCGATGCGGTAGAGCGGCGGCATCGCGACGAAGACGCGCCCGGATTCGACCAGCGCGCGGAAATGACGTACGAACAGCGCGCACAACAGTGTCGCGATATGCAGGCCATCGCTGTCGGCATCGGCAAGGACGCACACCTTGCCGTAACGCAGTCCGGAGAGGTCGCTGGAGCCGGGATCCACGCCGAGCGCGACCGCGATGTTGTGGATCTCCTCCGAAGCAAGAATTTCGCTGCTGTCCATCTCCCACGCATTCAGGATCTTGCCCTTCAGCGGCATGATCGCCTGGAACTCACGGTCACGCGCCTGCTTGGCCGAGCCGCCGGCGGAGTCACCCTCGACGAGAAACAACTCGGTGCGTTCCAGGTCCTGGGCCGAACAATCGGCGAGCTTGCCCGGCAGCGCGGGCCCTGCGGTGATCTTCTTGCGCTCGACCTGGCGGCTCTTGCGCAGACGCGAGGCCGCTGCTGAAACCGCCATTTCCGCCAGCCGATCACCCTCCTCGGTATGCTGCGCGAGCCACAGCGAAAAGGCATCGCGCGCGACCCCGGCGATGAATGTCGCCGCCTCGCGCGACGACAGGCGCTCCTTGGTCTGGCCGCTGAACTGCGGTTCGCGCAGCTTCGCCGACAACACGTACGCGCAGCGCTCCCACAGATCCTCGGGCGAGAGCTTGATGCCGCGCGGCAGCAGGTTGCGGAACTCGCAGTATTCGCGCAGCGCATCGAGCAAGCCCGCACGCAGCCCGTTCACGTGCGTACCGCCCTGCGGCGTCGGGATCAGGTTCACGTAGCTTTCGGTGATCAGCTCGCCACCGTCCGGCAGCCACTGCACCGCCCAGTCGGCGGCCTCGGCATGCGCACTGAAGCTGCCGACGAACGGCTCGGCCGGCAGCGTCGGCCATTCGGCGGTTGCAGCACGGATGTAGTCGGGCAATCCGTGCTCGTAACACCAGCTCTGACGCTCGCCGCTTGCTTCATCCAGGAAGCTGATCGCGAGTCCGGGGCAGAGCACCGCCTTCGCGCGCAACAGGTGGGTGAGCCGCCCCAGCGAGAACTTCACGCTATCGAAGTAGCGCGGGTCGGGGCGAAAACGCAGCGTGGTGCCGGTATTGCGCCGCCCGCAGGTATCGACGACTTCGAGCTCGGAGGCCTTGTTGCCGCTCGCAAATCGCATGCGGTACACGTTGCCGTCCCGGCGCACCGTGACCTCGAGCTCGAGCGAGAGCGCGTTCACCACCGACACGCCGACGCCGTGCAGCCCGCCGGAAAAGCTGTAGCTGCGATCGGAGAACTTGCCGCCGGCGTGCAGCGTGCAGAGGATCACCTCGACGCCCGGCTTGCCCTGCTCGGGATGGATGTCGACCGGCATGCCGCGACCATCATCGGCCACCGACAGCGAACCATCGGCGTGCAGCACCACGTCGATCGCGCGCGCGAAACCTGCCAGCGCCTCGTCGACGCTGTTGTCGATCACTTCCTGCGCCAGATGATTCGGGCGCGAGGTATCGGTGTACATGCCGGGGCGCTTGCGCACCGGATCGAGTCCGGTCAGTACTTCGATCGCCTCGGCGTTGTATTCGGCGCTGACTGCCATGGGTCTCCCAAGGGTGGATCGGCGGGAGCCGGCGATGATACAGGAGCGCTTCGGCTCAGAGGTAACCGCCGGAGTTGCGGTCGAAACCGAGATCCACGCCCTGCACGCGCTGAACCCGCGTGTCGATGCGACCGTCGGGGTGGAGCTCCAGCCAGCGCATGCCGGGCGCGCGCTCGTCGAGCCGGAAATGCTCGCTGCCCGGTGCGAACTGGATGCAGGTCGAAGGGGATCCGAGCAGCAGCAGCCCGTCGCGTCGCGCCTCGAATTCCTGGTGCACATGCCCCCACAGCAGTGCGCGCACCTGGCGGTGACGCGCCAGCAGCTCGAACAGGGCATCGGCATCAGCCACGCGCTGCTCGTCGAGCCAGGCACAGCCTACCGGTACTGGTTGATGATGCAGGCATACCAGCGTGTGACGTACCGGATCGGCCGCCAGCAGACGCTCCAGCCGCGCCAGCTCATCCTCGCCGAGGCTCCCGCCGACCTCGCCCGCCACGGTCGAATCGAGCATCAGGATCTGCCATGCGCCGGCGCGAATTCCGTGCACCATCGGACGACCGCGGCCGATCACCTCGTTCATCCCTGTCACGAGGTCGTGGTTGCCAGGCAGCCAGAACCACGGCACACCGAGACCGTCGAAGGCGTCGCGTACGCGCGCATACGCGGGCAGCGCGCCGTTGCTTGCCAGATCACCGGTAGCAAGCAGCAGGTCGGGGCGGCGCGGAGCCGTGCGCACGACCTCGAGCACGTGGGCGAAACTCGCGTCCGTGTCCATCCCGGCCAGCCGGCCGCCACACGCTGCGCCGAGGTGCGTATCGCTCACCTGGGCAACCAGCAGCTGGCGTGCAGCCGCCGCGAACTCGAGTTCCACGCATGTATCGCTCATGCGGCGGGAGTATAGAGGCAAGCGCCACGACGACACGCCGCGACGTGAATATGCCGTCACAATTGCCCATGGGTTACGGGGTGTTGATACGAGGCCCGCCGCTGCTCTGTTACACTTCCGCCCGTTCACGCCCGACCCGAAGAGGCATTTCATGCTGCATTTTCGCCCGCGCCCGACGCTGCTGGCCCTCGGACTGCTGTTCTTCTCTGCCGCACCCCACGCCGACAACCTGCAGGAAATCTATGAACTCGCGCTGCAGAACGACCCGGTGGTGAAGGCTGCCGAGGCGACGTATCGCGCCGGGCGGGAAGCGGAAATCCTGGGTCGCTCGCGATTGCTGCCACAGGTCGGCGCGCAGGCCGAAGTCGGCCGCAATGACATGACGCAGGTCAGCAAGCGGGTGTTCCCGATCCAGAACCAGAACATCCAGAGCAACAGCAACTACGACGTCGACGAGGACGAGGAAAACTACTACCTGACGGTATCGCAGAAGCTGTTCGATCTCCCTGCATGGTTCGGCTTCAAGCAGGGCAAGGCGCTGACCCGACAGGCCGAAGCGCAATTTGCCGCCGACCAGCAAGACCTGATCATGCGCACCGTCGAGGCCTACATGCGCGTGCTGCGCGCGATCGACAACCTGAAGTCGAGCCGTACCGAGGAAGCCGCATACCAGCGCCAGCTCGAACAGGCACAGCAGCGTTTCGAGGTCGGACTGATCGCGATCACCGACGTGCACGAGGCACGTGCAGCGTACGACCTTGCGGTGGTCAACCGCCTCACCGACGAAGGCAACCTCGGCATCGCCTACGAAGGGCTGTCGGTACTGACCGGGCGCGATCACGCCAACCTGTGGCTGCTCAGCGATACGTTTCCCGTGGTGGCACCCGAACCGACGGCACGCGAGCAGTGGGTCGACCTCGCGATCAAGGGCAACTTCTCGTTGCAGGCTGCCACCTACGCGGCCGACGCCGCACAGGATGCTTCGCAAGGCAGCCGGGCCGCACACCTGCCGACACTGAACGGCCAGTTCACCGCGATGAACACGCATAACGACGGTGACAGCAAGGACCGGGCGCTGCACTCGAAGTTTCCGACGGCGGCGGATGTCGAAGGCAATTCCCTGACGATCACGCTGCAGATGCCGCTGTACGCCGGTGGCGGAATCAGCTCGCAACGCCGCCAGACCTACGAGCGCTACATCGCATCGCGCGAGATGCAGACCAGCGTACTGCGCAACACCGTGCAGCTTGCGCGTTCGCTGCACCTGGCCGTGAGCACCGACGTCGAACGCGTGAAGGCACGCAAGCAGGCGATCGTCTCTGCCCAGAGCGCACTCGATGCAACCACGGCCGGCTACGAGGTCGGCACGCGCAACGTCGTCGACGTGCTGAACGCCCAGCAACTGCTGTACCGGGCGGTTCGCGATTACGCCAACACCCGCTACGACTACGTGGTGAATCTGCTGAAGCTGCGCCAGCAGGCGGGCATGCTGAGCCCGGCCGACATCGAGGCGCTGAACAAGTGGCTCACCGAACCGGCTGCGGCGACGGCGACCGCGGCACCGGGCTGAGCGCCAGCGCTCAGCGACCCGGGGCCGGCGGCAGCACCGCCATCATTTCGGCGAGCAGACGGTCGAGCGCGCCCCGGTTCGCCTCGACCACGGCGCGCGCAACCGCGCCGGCCTTTGCGCGTCGCGGCGCATCACCCAGCAGCTCGCCTGCCACACGCGTCAGTGCCGTGCCGTCGGCCACGACCTTCAGCGCGCCTGCAGCCGCAAGGCGCGCGCTCATCTCGCCGAAGTTGTAGACACTCGGGCCACTCAGCAACGGGATTCCCCACGCTGCCGGCTCCGCGAAGTTGTGACCGCCACGGCGCACCAGACTGCCGCCGACGAACGCAAGATCCGCCGCACCGTAGAGCAGCGACAGCTCGCCGACCGAATCGACCACCAGCACCACGGCGTCTGCGGTCGCCGCTTCCGAACCACCGACGACGGTCGCAAAACCGGCGGCACGCGCGCGCAGCGCAACGGCCTCCGCACGCTCGACGTGACGCGGCACCAGCACCAGCAGCAGCTGCGGATACGCCTGCAGCAGGCCACTCAGACCCGCCAGCACGAACTCATCCTCACCCGGATGCGTGCTCGCGACGATCCAGACCGGACGCTCGCCACCCTCGCTCCAGCGTGCGCGCAACGCCGCAGCACGCTCGCGCACCGGTGCCGACGGTTCGGCGTCCCACTTCATGCTGCCGGTGACGACCACGTTCGCAGCCGGCACCCCGAGCGCACGAAAGCGTGCGGCATCGGCGTCGGTCTGGGCCGCCACGCGCGTCAGCGAGGCCATCATCGTGCGCGCGAACGCACCGAAATTCGCGTAGCGCTCGGCCGACCACGCCGACAGTCGCGCATTTGCGACCAGCAGCGGAATTCCGCGCGCCGCACAGGCAGCAACCTGATTGGGCCACAGCTCCGTTTCCATCACGATCGCGGCACAGGGGCGGAAATGGTCGAGGAAGCGGCGCACGATCCACGGCAGATCCCACGGCGCATAGACATGCAGCACCGCGTTGCCCAGACGCTGTGCGATCAGGCGCGACGCTGCCGGCGTCGCCGTGGTCACCAGCACCTCGAGCGCCGGTCGCTCGTGGCGGATCGCATCGATCAGCGGCAGTGCCGCAATCAGCTCGCCGACCGAGACCGCGTGCACCCATACCGTGCCCTTGCGCGGCGCCAGCGCATAGCGACCGAGGCGCTCGCCGATGCGCAGACGGTAATCACGGTCGGCGCGGCCGCGCCACAGCAGGCGCAGCAACGCCAGCGGCAACAGCAGCGTGAGCAGGGTGGTATACAGGGCATGAGCCAGCGGGGACCGCTTGGGAGTCGGCATCGGCTAGACTGCGCGTCGGAATGGGCAGCAAATCGTAGCGCACGAGCGGCATGAACGGCAGCGTGATCGAACTCGACGTGATCGTCGTCGGCGGCGGCATCGCCGGATTGTGGACGCTCGATGCGCTGCGCAGCGCCGGCTACCGCGCGATCCTGCTCGACCACGGCGCGCTCGGCGGCACCCAGAGCACGGCCTCACAGGGAATGATCCACGGCGGCGTCAAGTACGCGCTCGACGGCAAGGCGGGCGCGGCGACCACCACGATCGCCGCGATGCCGCCGCTCTGGAATGCGTGCCTGGCCGGTGAAGCACAACCCGATCTGCGAGCAGCCAGCGTGCTGTCACGCGAATTCCTGCTGTGGAGCACCGCGTCGGTTGCGGCACGCGCCGCGGCGCTGGTCGCCAGCCGCGCGCTGCGCGGGCACATCGAAACGCTGCCGGCGCACGCACGCCCGGCGCCGCTCGACGACGCGCGCTTCGGCGGCAGCGTCTACCGCCTGCGCGACCTGGTCGTCGATGCGGCGTCGGTCGCCGCTGTGCTGGCAACACGTCACGGCGCAGCGATCTTCGGTATCGACTGGGAACATGCGCGCTTCCTGCGCGATACCGACGGCGCGGTGCGTGGCCTTGCGCAGGACACGCTCACCCTGCACACGCGGCGCGTCGTGCTGTGTGCGGGCGCCGGCAACGAGGAGCTGCTCACGCGACTCGGCGTACACGAACCGGCGATGCAGCGCCGCCCGTTGCACCAGGTGTTGCTGAAGCATCCGGGGCTGCCACCGCTGTTCGGTCATTGCCTCGGCGCCGGGGCAAAGCCGCGCATCAGTGTTTCCAGCCACCGCACCGGCGACGGCCATCGCGTGTGGTACCTGGGCGGCGAGCTGGCCGAATCCGGCGTCGAGCGCGAACCGGCGCAACAGATCGCGCACGCTCGCAAGGAGTTGCAGGCGATCTTCCCATGGCTCGCACTCGAAGGTGCCGCATGGCGCACGCTGCGCATCGATCGTACCGAACCGCGCCAGTCGGGCTGGATCCGCCCGGATGACGCCTGGGCGGGTATCGCGCAGGGTGCGCGCAACGTGATCGTCGGCTGGCCGACCAAACTCAGCCTGGCACCCCGGCTCGCCGCGCGGGTGCTGGAGCTGCTGGCAGGACTGAGCCCCACGGCACGGCCGCTCGATGCCGCCGACGAAGCGTCGATCGCCGCGGTGCATGGACGCCCGGCGCACGCACGTGCACCGTGGGAGGACTTCGACGCATGAAGTTGCGCCGCCTGGGACGTTCCGACTGCCTGGTCTCACCGGTTGCGCTCGGCACCGTGAAGATCGGACGCAACACCGCGGTGCGCTACCCGCAGGCCTTCGCGCTGCCCGATGATGCGGCGGTCGAGCGCCTGCTCTGTACCGCACGCGAGCTCGGCATCAACCTGCTCGACACCGCCCCGGCCTACGGCTCCAGCGAAGAGCGGCTCGGCCGCTGGCTGCGCGGACGGCGGCAGCACTGGGTACTGTGTACCAAGTGTGGCGAGGAATTCGACGGCAAGCACTCGCACTTCGACTTCTCCCCGGCGCACACGCGCGCCAGCGTCGAGCGCAGCCTGCGGCGGCTGGGCACCGACTACCTCGACATCGTGCTGCTGCACAGCGACGGCGACGACCTCGCGATCCTCGGCGAATCCGGCGCACTGGAAACGCTGATCGAGCTGCGCCGCGAAGGGCTGGTGCGCGCGTGCGGCATCTCGGCGAAGACGCTTCCCGGCGCGCTCGCCGCGGCGCGCTGCTGCGACGTGGCGATGCTCGCCTACAACAGCGAGGACACCTCGATGGCGCCCGCGCTCGCGGCCTGCGCCGCGACCGGCTGCGCGGTGCTGATCAAGAAGGCCTTCGGCAGCGGGCACCTGTGCGCCACACCCGATGGCCTGCGCCAGAACCTCGCGACGATCTACGCCGCGCAGGGAGTCGCCTCGGTAGTGATCGGCACGCTGAGTCCGGAGCACCTGCGCGAGAACGTGGATGTGGCGGAAGACGTGATCAGCACCCGGGAAGACGACACCCGATGACTCAGCCTGCAGCACCCTGCGCAAGCCGCGCGAGGATGCCGGTCGTCGAGCAGTCTTCGACCAGGGCCAGCACCTCGACGCGTCCGCCCCGGCTCTCGACGAGTTCGCGCCCCACCACCTGCTCGCGCGTATAGTCGCCGCCCTTCACCAGCACGTCGGGGCGCAGACGTGCCAGCAACCGCTCGGGCGTGTCCTCCTCGAAACCGACCACCCAGTCGACACTCTGCAGCCCGGCCAGCACCGCCATGCGTCGTTCGAGTGCATTCACCGGTCGACCCGGACCCTTGAGCCGCGCCACCGAGGCATCGCCGTTGACCGCGACCACCAGCCGGTCACCGAGAGCGCGCGCCGCCTCCAGATACGCCACGTGCCCCGCGTGCAGCACGTCGAAACACCCGTTGGTCATCACGATGCGCGCACCACGCTCGCGTGCCGCCGCCACCGTGTGCAGCAACTGCTCTTCGTCGAGCACCCCGCGCCCGACGTCCGATTGCTGGCCGAGCGCCTGTGCGAGCTCGGCTGCGCTGACTGCAGCCGCTCCGAGCCGCCCGACCACGATGCCGGCAGCGACGTTCGCCAGCGCGACCGCGTCGCGCAACGCGCTGCCGGCAGCCAGCGCCGCCGCCAGCGTGGCGATCACGGTGTCGCCGGCACCGGTCACGTCGAAGACCTCGATCGCACGCGCCGGCAGGTGCAACGGTTCGCCGACGGCAGGCACCAGCGTCATGCCGCGCTCGCCGCGCGTGATCAGCAGCGCGTCGAGTCCAAGCTCATGCACCATGGCAACGGCCTTGGCCTCGAGCTCTGCCTCGGACGCGAAGCTGCCCGCGACGAGTTCGAATTCGTGCAGGTTCGGCGTCAGCAGCGTGGCACCGCGGTAACGGCCGAAATCGCGCCCCTTCGGATCGACCAGTACCGGAACGCCACGCGCACGCGCTGCCGCGATCCATGCCGCAGGCTCCGCCAGCGTTCCCTTGCCATAGTCCGAGAGCACCAACGCGCCGGCACCGGGCAACTCCTCGGCAAGCAACGACAGCAGGCTGGTGCTCTGCGCCGGTGCGAAGCCGGCTTCGAAGTCCAGCCGGATCAGTTGCTGGTGGCGGCTCAGCACCCGCAGCTTGGTGATCGTGCGCGCAGCCGGCAGCTCATGCAGCCGACTGCGCGCACCTGCTGCCTCGAGTTGCGCACGCAGCTCGGCGGCCTCGGCATCGGCGCCGGCCAGTCCGAGCAGCGTGCCATGCGCCCCCAGGGCAGCGACGTTGCGCACCACGTTGGCCGCGCCTCCGGGACGCTCCTCGGTGGCACGCACCCGCACCACGGGCACCGGCGCTTCCGGCGAAATGCGCTCGGTGTCCCCACTCCAGTAGCGGTCCAGCATCACGTCGCCGGCCACCAGTACACGGGCCTCGGCAAAGGACGGAATGGTCGGCTTCATGGCACACCCCCGGAGCAACTGGGGCGCAAGGATACGCGATCGCAAAGCTTCGCCGCAGCGAGCATTTGCCGCCCGCTGCGACTGCGGGTTAAGGTGCCCGCCGCCCGAGCCGCCACCACCCGGAACTTCGACCCATGCCGATCGAACTGCCACTCGCCATCGACCGCGTGAAAGGCTTTCTCAGCCCGGCGGAGGGTGAGGCCCTGTACACGACGGCGCTGGAGTGCGCGCACCATGGGCCCTGCCTGGAGATCGGCAGCTACTGCGGGAAGTCCACGGTCTATCTGGCCACGGCTTGCCGGATCCGCGGTGCCGTGCTGTTTGCCGTCGACCACCATCGCGGCTCCGAGGAACACCAGCCCGGCGAGGAGTACCACGACCCGGCGCTCTACGATGCGACGAGCGGGCAGATGGACAGTTTCCGCGAGTTCCGTGCAACGCTGCGCCGTGCCGGGCTGGAGGACACCGTGGTGCCGGTGGTCGCACCGACGCGCGTCGCCGCGCGCCAGTGGGCGACCCCGCTGGCGCTGGTCTTCATCGACGGCGGACACAGCCTGGAGGCCGCACTGACAGACTATCGTGCCTGGAGCAGCCACCTGGTCGCCGGCGGGGTACTCGCGATCCACGACATCTTCGAGGATCCGGCCGACGGTGGCCAGGCGCCGCACACGATCTATCGCCTGGCGCTTGCCTCAGGGCTGTACGAAGAGCTGCCGCGGGTCGAGACGCTTGGCCTGTTGCGGCGAATCCACTAGCTGCACCCCGGTGAACAGGCGGCTCGCCGGCGTATGCGCGGTCAGCGCGTCGGCCGCGAGCAGGATCGCGCCGGCGGTCCAGGTCGGCTTCTCCAGCGGCCAGAGCACATCCTCGACCCACTGATAGCCGGTCCAGTACGCGCCGTCCCCGTCACGCCACTGATGCAGCCAGCTGAACAGCCGGGCCGCACGCGCGTGTTCGCCGGCGCCGAGCAGCGCCATCGTCAGCTCGGCCGACTCCGCCACCGTCACCCACGGCTCATCGCTGACGCAACGGCAACCCATGCCGTCCTTCACGAACACTTCCCAGCGCCCGACGAGACGCGCCTTTGCCTGCGTGCGGCCCAGCACCCCGCCGAGCACCGGGTAGAACCAGTCCATCGAATAGCGCGCCTTGCTTTCCCAGTTGCGGTCGAAACGATACGTGCGGTGGCGCAAGGCCTCGCCGAGACGCCAGCGTGCCACGACCCAGCGCGGACGCGGCCGGCGCAACGTGTGCGCGATGTTGATCGCGCACTCCAGGCTCTTGTGGATCGAACTGCAGCCGGTGATGAGCGCGTCATCCATGGTGTTGCCGTCGGCGTCGACCGCCCAGCAGATATCACCGTGCACGGTCTGCTGCCCGAGCACGAATTCGATCGCGCGCTCGACCGGCTCCCAGAATTCCTCGAGCAGCTCGACGTTGCCGCTCGCCAGATAATGGTGCCAGACGCCGGTGGCGATATAGGCGACGAAATTCGTCTCGCGACGATCGGCCGCCAGTGGATCGCCATCACGGTAGGCGGTCCACCAGGATCCATCCGGCAACTGGGTGCGCACAAGCCAGCGGTAGGCGCGTGCGGCTGCTTCGAATTCGCCAGCGACGCTGAGGCCCATCGCTGCCTCGACGTGGTCCCAGGGATCGGCGTGTCCGCCTGCAAACCACGGGATGCAGCCGTCGGGTCGCTGCGTCGCAAGGATGAAATCGACGCTGGGCTGCAGGAAGCTTTCGGGATACAACCCCTTGCTGAGATAGAGTTCGCTCATGCGTGGCACGCCTTTTCGAAATACATGACAACACTCTTCCCCAGCAGCGGATTCAGCAGGCGTTCCAGGGTGCGCGTCAGCCACGGGCGCTCCATCAGGTCCCATACCAGCAAGCGGTGGTACCACGCGATCAGGCGCGAACGCTCCTGACGCTCCCACAGCAGGCATTTCAGCCACCAGAACGGCACGTGCAGCGCGTGCGCCCAATGCCGGTGGTAGCGCCGGAAGCCGAGGCCTTCGATGTCGCGGTGCAATTCATCGGCACGGAAGATGCGGATGTGTCCACCCTCGTTGGCGTGATACGCATCGCTCAGCGCCCAGCATACGCGTTCGGGCCAATAGCGCGGCACGCTGGCGACCAGCACGCCACCGGGTCTCAGTACGCGGCGGACCTCGGCCAGCACCTCGCGATACGGCCCGATGTGCTCCAGCACCTCCGAGCAGATGACGACGTCGAAACAGTGGTCGGCAAACGGCAACCCGAGCGCATCCGCACAGCCGAATGCCAGGCTGCCTGCAGCGCTTGCCGGTACCACGGCGCCGAACTCTGCGGCCTTCGTCGCGGCGCTTCGCAGATCACGCAGGCTGAGGTCGATGCCGACGCAGTGCGCCTCGGTCTTCAGCCATGCGGCGATCGCGTGCCTGCCTTCGCCGCAGCCCAGATCGAGCACGCGCGCACCACGCCCGATCGGCACGTGGTCAAGATCCACCGTTTCCATGCTGTGCCAGCACCCGTTGGTAGTATGCGGTCATCTGGCGCGCCGCACGACGCCAGCAGAAGCGCTGCAGGATCCGTTCGCGTGCACGCTGGCCGAGCTCGACACGCCGGGCGGGGTCGGCCAGCAGCGCAATGATCGCGCCGGCAAGGGCCGCCGCGTCACCGGCGGGAACCAGCATGCCGCCATCGCCGACCACTTCGGCGAGCGCGCCTCCATCGGACGACACCAGCGGCGCACCGCAGGCCATCGCCTCGGCGGCCGGCAAGCCGAACCCCTCGTACAGCGAAGGCACCACGACCACGGTGGACTCCCGGTAATGGCGCACCAGTTCGGTGGTCGCAATCCCCGTCTCGCAGTCGATGTGGGGTCCGAGACCGAGTCGTGCGATCAACCGCTCGGTGTCACCGCCCGGACGCGGCCTGCCGATCATCAGCAGGCGCAGGCCCGGATGCGAAGGCAGCAGTGTCGCCAGGGCGCGCAACAATACCGCAAGCCCCTTCAACGGCTGGTCCGCCGACGCGGTCACCATCAGTTGCAGCGGCTTGCGCACGCTCGTGGCGCACGGCGAGAACACCTCCGTATCGACACCGTTCGGCACCACGGCGAGGCGTGCCGCAGGGACTTCGAAGTCACGCGCAATGTCCCTGCGCGAACACTCCGACACCGTGACGACGTGCTCGAGTTCGCGCGCAACCCGCTTCTGCATGCCGAGGAACGAGTGCCAGCGGCGCGTCAGCAGCCTCGGCCACCACCACGAACAGGCCGCCAGCGCGATGCGCAGATCGCTGGTGATCGGATGGTGGATCGTGGTGATCAGCGGCATGCCCATGCGCTGCAGATCGAGCAGCGCGTAGCCGAGACTCTGGTTGTCGTGCACGATGTCGTAGGCGTCACGGTGCGCACGCAGGTACTTCAGCACACGCCGACCGAAGACCTGCGGTTCGGCGAAACCACCGGTCAGCTTGCTCAGCCATTCGATCACATTGCTCAGTGAAACCAGATGGCGCGGACGCAGCGACAGCAGGCCGTTCTCGTAGAGGTTCATGCCAGGCATCGGGATCAGGCGCACCCCCGGCTCCAGATGCGGATACGGCTGACCCGAGATCACGTCGACCTGGTGCCCGAGGTCGTGCAGCGCCTTGCTCAGATAACGCAGGTAGACGCCCTGCCCGCCACCGTACGGATGGCTGCGGTACCCGAGCAGGCAGATGCGCAGCCGGCGCACCGGCTGCAGATCCTGCAGGGCAAGCGGCTCCGGATCGCGGTCGAAGCACAACCGTGCCGGGTCTAGGGCTTCCATCACAGACCTCGCGAGAACAGCGGGCGAACCACCCGGGACCATGCCCACAGACGCAGAAAGCCGCGGATTCTACTGATGCGTTTCATTGCAATCCATTGCACGGTCGATTGCTGGAGGAACTGTAACGTGCAGCCTCTATAATCCACTCCACAGCAACGACGGTAACAGACACCATGCCTGATACGCCCTATCGCGGAATCGTACTCGCCGGCGGCAGTGGCACCCGGCTGCACCCGCTCACCAGCTCGGTGAGCAAGCAACTGATGCCGGTCTACGACAAGCCGATGATCTACTATCCGCTGGCAACACTGATGCTGGCCGGAATACGCGACGTGCTGGTGATCACCACGCCGCACGACAGTGCAGCGTTCGCCAAGCTGCTCGGTGACGGCTCGCAGTGGGGCATCTCGATCCGCTACGCGGTACAGCCCGAACCCGGTGGCCTGGCCCAGGCGTTCCTGATCGGCGAGACATTCATCGCCGAGCGCCCGGTGTGCCTGGTGCTCGGGGACAACATCTTTTACGGCGGCGGACTCAGTCGCAAACTGCAGGCTGCCGCACAGCAGAGCAGCGGTGCCACGGTGTTTGCGTACTACGTACAGGATCCGGAGCGCTACGGCGTGGTCACTTTCGACCCCGAAAACCGTGCGATCGACATCGAGGAGAAGCCGCTGCAGCCGAAGTCGCACTACGCGGTGACCGGGCTGTATTTCTACGATAACGACGTGATCGAAATCGCGAAGTCGATCCGTCCATCGGCGCGCGGCGAGCTCGAGATCACCGACGTGAACCGGGTCTATCTGAGCCGTGGCCTGCTGCGCGTGGAAACGCTGACCCGTGGTGCCGCGTGGCTCGACACCGGAACACACAATTCGCTGCTCGACGCATCGAACTTCATCCGCGTCGTCGAGGAGCGCCAGGGCCTGAAGATCTGCTGTCCGGAGGAAATCGCCTACCGGATGGGCTTCATCGACCGCGAACAGTTGCTGGAACTCGCGCACCCGCTGCGCAAGAGCGGCTACGGTCTGTACCTCGAACGCATTGCACACGAAGGGAGCCCCGCCTGATGCAGATTCTCGCCACCGACCTGCCCGAAGTGCTGCTGCTCGAACCACGTGTGTTCGGCGATCAGCGCGGCTTCTTTTTCGAGAGCTGGAACCGGCGCGAATTTGCCCGCCGCGGGCTCGAGATCGAGTTCGTGCAGGACAATCACAGCCTGTCGGCACGCGGCACCCTGCGCGGCCTGCACTACCAGACCGAGCACGTGCAGGGCAAACTGGTGCGCGTGGTCGCCGGCGAGGTGTTCGACGTTGCAGTCGACATGCGCCGCGACTCACCGCACTTCGGGCGCTGGACGGGTATGCTCCTGTCGGCGGCAAACCGTCGCATGCTGTGGGTTCCGCCGGGCTTCGCACACGGCTTCTACGTCACATCGGAATCGGCGGAATTCATCTACAAGTGCAGCGATTACTACGACCCCTCGCATGAAGTGTCGTTGCGCTGGAACGACCCGCAGATAGGCATCGTGTGGCCGCTGCTGGACGGTGCTGCACCGACGCTGTCGGCGAAGGACGCTGCGGGGCTGACGCTGGATCAGGCGCCGCGACTCTGAGCCAGGCCATCCCGACGCTCATGTCGGCATGAATGCCGACCTGCAAATCCTGTGTCGGCATGAATGCCGACCTACGCGGGTCGGGTTTCAACCCGACGGGTGTGCCGCAATTCCGTCGGCACGAATGCCAACCTGCGAATCCTGTGTCGGCATGAATGCCGACCTACGTGGGTCGGGTTTCAACCCGACGGGCGTGCCGCAATTCCGTCGGCACGAATGCCGGTGTACGTAGGTCGGGTTTCAACCCGACTCCAGCCGTCGCGGCATCAGTTCCGGTAACTGCCGTCGAGGATTGCCTGCCACCACGCTTCGTTGTCGAGGTACCACGCGAGCGTCTTGCGGATACCGCTCTCGAAGCTCTCGAGCGGCGCATAACCGAGTTCGCGAGTGATCTTGCCGGCATCGATCGCGTAGCGGCGGTCGTGACCGGGCCGGTCACGCACGAAAGTGATCAGCGAACGGCTGGACGCGCCACGCGCCGGTGCGCAAGCGGGGAAGCGCGCGACCAGCGTGGCATCGGCAGCGACGAACTCGTCCACCAGATCGCACAACAGGTTCACGATGTCGATATTCGTCCACTCGTTGTTGCCGCCGATGTTGTAGGTCTCCCCGACCACACCGCCTGCCAGCACGCGCTCGATGCCGCGGCAGTGATCCTCGACGTAGAGCCAGTCACGCACATTGCGGCCATCGCCGTAGACCGGCAATCCGCGTCCCTGCAGCAGGTTCACGATGCACAGTGGAATCAGCTTCTCCGGGAAATGCCACGGCCCGTAATTGTTCGAACAGTTGCTGGTCGTGACCTGCAGGCCGTAGGTGTGCAGGTAGGCACGCACCAGATGATCGGAGGCTGCCTTGCTGGCCGAATACGGCGAATTCGGCGCATACGCTAGCGTCTCGGTGAACGCAGGATCGTCGGCACCAAGCGAGCCGAACACCTCGTCGGTCGACACGTGATGGAAACGGTGCGCCAACGGCGCCGCACCGCCGAGCCAGACTTCACGTGCCGCCTTCAGCAAGCTGTGGGTACCGACCACATTGGTCGCGATGAACGCATCCGGTCCGTCGATCGAACGATCGACGTGGCTTTCGGCGGCAAAATGCACGATGGTGTCGAGCGCCTCCTCGCGCAGCAGCGCGGCGACGCGCGCCGTGTCGCCGATATCGGCGTGCACGAAACGAAAGCTCGACGAAGTCTCCAGCGTGCGCAGATTGGCGCGATTGCCCGCGTAGGTCAGCGCATCGTAGGCGACGATACGATCCGCAGGGTGCCGTGCATGCCAGTAATGGCAGAAGTTGGCGCCGATGAAACCGGCTGCGCCGGTGACCAGTAGTCTGCGTGTCATGGGGTTTCCGTCCTGAAGGCCGGGTCGTCCAGCATGGCGCGCAGTGCCGCGCGCCAGTGCATGCGTGGCGCGGCGAGTGCTGTCAGCGTCGCGGTCTTGTCGAGCACGCTGTAGGCGGGTCGCCTCGCCGGCGTCGGATAGTCTTCGGTACGGATCGGCTCCACGGCGACCGGGCGCACCAGCAGTCCGCGCGCCAGGGCCTCCTCGTGGATCGCCACCGCGAAGTCGTACCAGCTCGCGACACCGAGATCGGTCCAGTGCAGGATGTCGCCGCCGCTCGCAGGTGACAGCGCCACTTCCCACAGCGCCGCAGCGAGCAGCCTGGCCCAGGTAGGCGTCCCCACCTGGTCGGCGACCACACCGACACGTTCACGTTCGCGCATCAGGCGCAGCATCGTCTTCACGAAGTTGTTGCCGTGCGCCGAGTAAACCCATGCCGTACGCACGATCACGGCGCTGCCAGCGCTTTCCTCGAGCACGCGGCGTTCGCCACAAAGCTTGCTGGCGCCGTAGGCGCCGGTCGGCGCGGGCGCTGCCGAGGGCAGGTAGGGACGCGCCGCGTTGCCATCGAACACGAAATCCGTCGATACGTGCACCAGGCGTGCACCGAGTTCACGCGCTGCACGCGCAATCGCACCAGCGCCCTCGCCATTGATTCGCCCGGCGAGTTCAGCTTCGCTCTCGGCCCGATCGACCGCGGTGTAGGCCCCCGCGTGGATGATCACATCGGGGTGACGTGCCCGCACTTGCGCCTCGACCCCGGCGCCGGCCAGGTCGATCACGCTGCGGTCGATCGCATCACACTCGACGCCGGACGGCACGCAGCGCAGCAACTCCCAACCTACCTGTCCACTCGCACCGGTCACCAGCACCCGCATCGTGAATCGCCGCCTCCGCTCCGGGGCTGGCGATGGTAGCACAGCGCCCCTCACGCCCCCCTATAATCGCCGCTCGGCATCGAAGGACCTGCATGAGCACGCGCCGTTACCCGCATCCTTTGCACCCGCGCTACTGGCCGATCTGGCTGGCACTGGTACCGCTGTGGCTGATCGCCCATGCGCCGTACCGGCTGCGCCGTCTCGCCGCCGGCGTGCTCGGCATCCTGCTGCGCTGGTTCACGCCGAGCCGTCGGCGCATCGTTGCCACCAATCTGGCGCTTTGTTTTCCGGAACTCGACGATGACGCGCGCGCGAGGCTGCTGCGCGACAACTTTCGCGCTTCCGCCGAGGGCTTGTTCGACACGGCGATCGCCTGGTGGGTACCGACCGAGCGCGTGCGCCGCATGCTCGAGGTGCGCGGCATGCAACGACTCGTCGATGCCCGCAGCAGCGGGCGCGGCGTGCTGCTGCTCGGGGTACACATGGGCACCCTCGAGATGGCCGGACGAGCACTCGCGATCGACGCGGACTCCGACGTGGTCTACCGACGGCAGAAGAATCCTGCCTGGGATCGCATCATCCACCGCAATCGCGAACGCTGGATCCGCAACGTGATCGAGCGCTCCGATGTGCGTGCGATGCGCGCCAGCCTGCTCGCCGGACACGTGCTGTGGTACCTGCCGGACCAGGACAACGGAGCGAAGCACTCGGTATTCGCGCCTTTCTTCGGGATCCCGGCGGCCACCCTGACCGCAACCGCGCGCCTGGCACGCGTCGGTCGTGCAGCAGTCATTCCGGTCGCACACTGGCGCGAGGACGATGGTCGCTGGGTTGTGGAGATCGGTGAACCGCTGGAGGATTTTCCCGGGCGGGATCCGGTCGCCGACGCAACGCGCGTCAACGCACTCATCGAAACGCTGGTTCGCGCCCACCCCGAGCAGTACCTGTGGGCACACCGGCGCTTCAAGACACGCCCGCCTGGTGCAGCGCCGCTGTACCCGCGCCGCAACTGACATTGCTGCAAAGTCTGCCCGATGCTACCGCGATACCACTCCGCCAGCGCAGCGAATGCCACGATGCAGCCGATACCAGCCGGAGAACGCCTTCTGTTCAATGCGTCTCTCGTGCTCGCAAGCCTTGTGCTGTCTGCACTGGCCGCATGGCGTTACCCGGTCGTCGGCGCCGACGGAATCCAGCACCTGATGCTCGCGCGCGAGGCTGCCGCCAGCGGCATCGTCGCAAGCGTCGGGTCATTCACTCTCCCGCTGTATCCGGTCCTGATCGGGACGCTGCACCGCGCGAGCAGCCTGTCACTGCTCGCATGCGCGCAGGTGCTCGACGCCGCACTGCTGGCGCTGCTGGCAGTCAACATCACGCGCTTCGCCACCCGCCTGTGCGGCGAGCAGGCACTCGCAGCGTGGATCGCACTGCTGGTGTTGCTGTTCCCGCAGCTCAACGGGTATCGCAGCGTTGTCGCGCCCGACGCCGGCTTCTGGGCACTGCTGTTCGGCGCCCTGCTCCCGTTGCTGCGCTACCGGACTTCACAACGCTGGCAGGACGGTCTGTGCTGGGCTGCGTTTGGCCTGGGCGCAGCGGCGTTTCGCCTTGAAGCACTGGCGTACCTGCTGTTGCTTCCGCTCGTTTTTCTGCGCGCAGATGCACCGGGCGCACGCTCGATGGCGACCGCCCGGCTCTATGGGTGCATCGGCGTGCTGCTGCTGCCTCCAGCGCTGGTACTGGCGCGCCTTGGGTTGCTGCAGATCCCGCTCGACGCCATCGCCGATGCGCTGCACGGATCCGCGCGTGCACTGGGAGACGGCTTCGTGGCCGCGCGCACCACCTACGCGAGCACCGTGCTCGATCCACACGCAAGAGGGATGGCGACGCTGTCGCTGACTGCCGGCCTGCTGACCGTGCTCGCACTGAAGGCCGCCGAGGTGTTCGGCATCCTCTACTGCATGCTGCTCGGCTGGGGTGTTGTGCGCCGTCGCGCCGCACTGCCGACAGCCGCACGCAGAACATGGCGTGCGCTGCTGCTGATTGCGATCCTGATCGCCGGCTGCTTCGTTCTCGGTCACCGCTTCGTCGGCGTCCGCGACGTCATGGTGCTGTGCCTGCTCGCACTGGTTCCGACAGCACAGGCACTGCGATCACTGGCACTCGCGGCCCGCGATGCCCGACGTGAGCGAGCGTTCCTGTTCAGCGCGGGCGTTGCGATCGCGCTGTTGCTGATCGACGGCTTTGCGCGAACCCCGTCGGCATGAATGCCGACCTACGAATGCCTGCCCGTGCAATCCCGTCGGCATGAATGCCAATCCACGTAGGTCGGGTTTCAACCCGACGATCCCGTCGGCATGAATGCCGACCTACGTCTTGCTTACCAGCAGATCCTCGAGCGCGAGATACTGCAAATCACTGCCGAAGAACATTTCCAGCGCGTCCTGCGGTGAACACACCATCGCCTCACCACGCCGGTTCAGCGAGGTATTCAGCACGACGCCGTTGCCGGTCAGGCGTTCGAGCTCCTCGATCAGCGCGTAGTAGCGCGGATGATGACGGCGCTCGACCACCTGCGCGCGCGCGGTGCCGTCCTGGTGCACGACTTCCGGCACGCGCGACTTCCACTCCTCGCGCACCGGAAACGTGATCGTCATGAACGGCGCCGGGTGTTCGATGCCGAGCATCTGCGGTGCAACCCGATCCAGCAGGCTGGGGCAGAACGGCCGCCAGCGTTCGCGGTACTTGATCTGCGCGTTGATGCGATCCGCGATGCCCGGGACGCTGGGGCAGCCGAGAATGCTGCGTGCGCCGAGCGCACGCGGCCCGAACTCCATGCGCCCCTGGAACCAGGCGACCGGGTGTCCGTCGGCCAGCAGCCGCGCCACCCGGACTTCGATATCCGGCACCTGCTCCACACGCAAGCGCTCGCCCCAAGTCGCGCACGCACGCCGGCATTCGTCGCTGTCGTACGCCGGGCCAAGGTAGACGTGCTGCATCGGTTCCGGCATCACGCCGCGTGCGCCAAGCGCGTAGGACGCGGCACCGACCGCAGTGCCCGCATCGCCCGATGCCGGCTGCACGAACAGCCCGCGCACCTCGGGTCGCGCGATGATGCGCTGGTTCAGCTTCACGTTCAGCGCGCCACCGCCGGCAAAGGCGATCAGCCCGCTCTCGCGCACGATGTCCCCGAGGTAGTGATCCATCAGTGCCAGCACGGCGTCCTCGAACAGTCGCTGCATCGCGGCCGCGTAGTGCACGTACGGTTCGTCGGCGCTGTCGCCGTGACGCGGCGGACCCAGCCAGTCCACCAGTGGCGGTCCGTAGTAGCAGCCGCGCCCCTCGTGGCGATAGCGGCGCACGCCCACCGTGTTCACGTAGCGGGTGTTCACGCGCAACCGGCCGTCGCGATAGTCGAGCAAGCGTGACAGGTCGTAGCGATCGGGGTCACCGTAGGGCGCCATGCCCATCACCTTGTACTCGCCATCGAGCATCTCGAAGCCAAGGTATTCGGTCAGCGCGCCGTACAGGCCGCCGAGCGAATCCGGATCGTGGAACTCGCGGATGCGGTGGATACGCCCGTTCTCGCCATAGCCGAAAAAGGTAGTCGCGTACTCGCCCTTGCCGTCCACGCCCATGATCGCAACACGGCGATCGAAGCCGAAACCGCTGAGATGGTACGCACTGCTCGCGTGCGCAAGATGGTGCTCGACCGGGTGAAACTCCACCCGTGCGGGGTCGATGTCGAGCTCACGCAACAGCGCGAAGATGCGATCACGGTAGCGCCGGTAGCGGCGATTGCCGTTCAGCAGCGCATCGAGTGCGCGATCCGGTGCATACCAGTGCCGCGCGGCGTAGTGCCAGCGCGCTGCCCGCGTGAGCGGAATCGGAGCGAACGGCACCGCGACCACGCGCACGTCGCGTGGCTCCACACCGGCAAAGCGCAGGCAGAAACGTGCGGATTCCAGCGGCATACGGTTCTTCGCGTGCTTGTCGCGCAGGAAACGCTCTTCTTCGGCCGCCGCGATCAACCGCGAGCCGATGTACAGCGCAGCCGACGGGTCGTGACCGAGCGCACCCGACAGGCCGAGCACCACGGTCTGGTCCCCGGCGGGAGCGTAGCCTGCAGCATGCTTCTTCATGATGTTTCCGGCTCCTGATCGAGAAGAGTGCCAAGACGTGCGGCGGCAGGCGCATCGAAATTGCGCAGCAGGCGCGCACGATCGCGCGCCAGCGCACGGCGCATGCGCAGCGCGCCGAAGCGCCGGCGCATGCCGTCGAGGTCGAGCGTCCACACACGTTGCGCGTCGCAGAGGAAGTTGCTGGCCTTGCAGTCGCCATGACTGCGACGCAGCACGGCGAGCGCATCGAACAGCAGGCGGAGCTCGCACGCCACCCGCGACCAGACCGACGCATCGTCCAGGGCGGCAGTCAGCGGCACGCCTTCCACGTACTCGGTCAGCAGGTACGCCGTGCTGCGCAGCGGCCCCCAGCGGCGCTCGAGCACCGCCACCGGCAGCGGCGTGGCGATTCCGAGCGAGCGCAGCCGCGCGGCGTTGCACCATGCACGCCATGCACGGGTGTGCTGCAGCGCACGCGCGAGTGCATGCCGCCAATGCTTGATGTTGTAGCGCTTCAGCACCAGCGTTCTCCCGGCGCAATCGATGCGGGCAACGGTAGCACTGTAGCCATCCTTCAACGAAGCGCCCGCCTGCAGTGCACGGTCCGGATCAGCGAGGATCGCCCGCAACGCCGCTCCGTCATGATCACGGCGCAGCACACAGCGCCGGCGCCAACTGCGCTCGGCGGCGAACTCGGAGCAGTTGCGGGTGGACTTGGCCGCAAGCCAGCGCGCACGCCAGCGATCGCTGCGCTCGATCGCCGCGCGCAGCGACGCCGCGTCCGCACCCAGCGCGATCCACAGCGGTGCGCGAGCCGCAAGCGGCAACTGGCTGCAGAACAGCGCACGATCCGCTTGATGCAGAACCCACCAGCGCCGCGGACGGATCGCTCCGGCGTCGACCAGATGGATCGTGCCGTCATCCGTCACGAGAAAATTGTCGAAGTGCGGATCCGCATGCACCAGCCCTGCTGCATGCAGACGTTCCAGCAGTGCGAGTGCCTGCCTCAGCAGCGGCTCCCGATCGGCCGGTTCGTGCATGCACCGTGCGAGCGTACGCGCGCCATCGATGTACGAAATGAAAACGGCACCGGGAAGTGCATGCAGCAGCCGCGGTGCAGGGATCGCTGCCGCCGCGAGTGCGGCCAGCCCGCGCAGCTCGCGCGCGCGCTCGCGGCGGCTCGCAAACAGCTTCATCAGTTGCGTGGTACCGCCGCGGGTCACCCGCGCGGTCAGCCGCCGCCCGGGCAGCAGGCGCAGCAGCGCATCGACGCGCACCGTCTCGCCGCCGGCAAGGCGCAGATCGAAGGGTGCACTGAGCGCACGTTCACGCTGGAATACCTCGGCTGGAGTCAACACGCGCGCGAATCCGTTTGCAGCATGCGGTGCAGAACTTCCCAGACAGCGCCTGCACCGAGCTCGGCGAGCGTGTCGGATGTGCCGCGCAACTGACGCTGGTTTGCACCACGGGTTCCGATCAGATCGATCCGGGTCGGACCGTACAACGACACACAGGGTGTACCGAGCGCCGCAGCCAGATGCCCCAGTCCGGTATCGACCGCAACGCCGGCGCGCACCGCACAAAGCAGCGCGGCAATCTCGGCGAGCGTCATGCGCGGCAGCACGCGTGCCGCCGGCAGCACGTGCGCGATACGTTGCGCGCGAGCGCGCTCGTCTTCGTTGCCCCAGGGCAACAGCACGGTGTGACCGGCGCGCGCAACCTGCTCGCCGAGTGCGATCCACGACACCTCCGGCCAGCACTTGTCTGCACGCGAGGTACCGTGCAGGAACAGCACGCCGCCTTCGGCAGAGGCTGCCGGCAGGCGCGCCCGATCGATGCCGTAGCCGGGCTCGCCGGGCGGCACCGTGTAATCGAGCGCCCGGGCGAACAACTGCCGCGTGCGCTCGATCGCGTGGCACTCGCGGGTCACCGGGAAGCGCCGGTGGTACGCGCACGCCGCCAGCGGCTCGCGCACGCTCCTGCGGTCGTAACCGGCACACGGTGCGCCGGTCAGCCTTGCGACGAACGCACTTTTCAGCAGGCCCTGCGCGTCGATCACGAGTTCATAGGGTCGTTCCGCCAGAGCCTGGCGAAAGCGCGCCCATTCACCGCTGCGCCACGCAGCGAAGGGCGCACGCCGCCAGCGGCGCAGTGCGACCGGAATCACGCGGCGCACGGCAGGATGCCATCCGGGAACTTCGGCGAACGCTTCCTCGACCACCCAGTCGACCTGCAGGCCGGGCTGCGCGCCGAGCGCATCCCCAAGCGCCGGCAGCGTGTGGATCACGTCACCGAGCGAGGACATCTTGACGAGCAGCAGCCTCACCGGGGTTCTCCGATACCAGCGTCGCGCACCGTTCAGCGTCCGGCGAGCCGCAGCACGACCGCCGCCACGGGCCCCGGAAGCTGATCCCGCAGGCAGCGGTAATGCCCGTAGCGGCATGTGCGCTCGAAACACGGAACGCAGTCCAGCGACGAGGTGAACAGCACCGGATCATCGACGAGCGGCGGCGTGAAACGCGGCGAGCTGCCGCCGTAGACGACCGCCAGCGGTCGGCCCAGCGCCGCAGCCACGTGCATCAGGCCCGAATCGTTGCTGAGTACCGCACTGGCACAGGCGAGCAGATCGATCGCGTCGGCCAGCGTGGTGTGGCCGGCAAGGTCTGCGCAGTGGGCCTGCGCCGGTGCAGCGAGCGCGGCACGGATGCCCGCAGTCACACTGCGATCACCGGTCGAACCGAACAACCAGACCTGCATGCCGGCTTCGATCGCCGCCGCAGCAACTGCCGCGAAATGCGCTTCCGGCCAGCGCTTGGTCGGACCGAATTCCGCCCCCGGGCAACACGCGAGCACCGGCCGCACCGATTCCAGCCCGAGACGTGCGCGCAATGCGGCGGCTGCGCCCTGGTCGGCACGAAGACGCGGTCGCGGCGGTTCGGGCAGCGCAGCACCGGCATCGACACCCAGCGCGACGAAACGCTGCACCATCAGCGGCAGGCGCTCGGGATCGAGGCGGCGCAGATCGTTCAGCAGACCATAGCGCAACTCGCCGCGCCAGCCGGTGCGCCGCGGGATATCCGCAAACCACGGCACCAGCGCCGACTTCAGCGAATTGGGCAGTACGATCGCCTGTGCGTAGCCACGCCCGCGCAACTCGACACCAATCCGGCGGCGCCTCGCGAGCGCGAGTTCACCGTGCGCGAACGGCAGTGGAATCGCGCTGCGCACTTCGGGCATGCGTGCGAGCAGGTCGGCGCACCAGCGCGGCGCGAGCACGTCGAGCGCAGGATTGCCGGGACGCGCCGCGAGCACGCGAAACAGCGACTGCGCCATCACCATGTCACCGACCCACGACGGGCCGACGACCAGGATCGATGCACTGTCTGCGGGAGCGCTCACCGGCGCCACGCTGTCCATGCGCCGCCAGGCTCCGGCACGGCTCAGCCGGCGACTGGCGTGCGCCACTCCGGGTGGTCGGCGCGGGCGCCGCGCACCAGATCGAAGTAGCGCGACTGCAGTTCGGTGGTGATCGGACCGCGACGGCCGCTGCCGATCGCGCGTCCATCGAGTTCGCGGATCGGAACCACCTCGGCTGCGGTGCCGGTGAAGAACGCCTCGTCGGCGATGTAGATCTCGTCACGCGTGATGCGCCGCTCGACCAGCTCCAGACCGAGTTCGCCGATCAGGCGGATGATCGTGTCGCGCGTGATGCCCTCGAGACACGAGGTCAGCTCGGGCGTGTGGATGCGCCCGCCGCGCACCACGAAGATGTTCTCGCCACTGCCCTCGGCCACGTAGCCCTCGTTGTCGAGCAGCAGCGCTTCCTCGCAGCCGCTGTCGAGTGCCTCGCGCAGCGCCAGCATCGAGTTCGTGTAGTTCCCGACCGCCTTCGCCTTGCACATCGTGATGTTCACGTGGTGGCGGGTATACGAGGAGGTGCGCACCTTGATGCCGCGCTCGCGCGCCTCGGGATCCATGTACGACGGCCACTCCCACGCTGCCACCACGACGTGCGTCCTGAGGTTGTCGGCACGCAGCCCCATGCCCTCGGACCCCAGATAGGCCAGCGGGCGCAGATACGCCTCGGCAAGGCCGTTCTCGCGCACCACGGTGCGCTGGGCCTCGTTCAGCGCCTCGCGATCGAACGGCATGTTCATGCGCAGGATGTGCGCCGAGCGCAACAGGCGGTCGGTGTGCTCCTGCAGGCGGAAGATACAGGTGCCACGATCAGCGGTATGGTAGGCACGCACGCCCTCGAAGACACCGAGTCCGTAATGCAGCGTGTGCGTCAGCACATGGGTACGCGCCTCGCGCCACGGCACCAGTTCGCCGTCGAACCAGATCACGCCGTCCCGATCGTCGAAAGTCATCTGCTCGTCTCCTCGCTCGCTGCATCGCCCAGCGACACGGCCCAGATACGCGCGACCTCGTCACGCAACTGCTGGAATTCCGCGGCTGGCACGATTTCGTCCTGCTGCTGAAGGGTGAGTCGGTGGACCGCGGCGCGGAACACCTTGTAGGCTTCGGTGAGCACCCCCGCATCGTGCGGCGCCATCAGGCCGCTCTCGTTCAACGCCTCGAGAATGCGGATGTTGTCCGTGTAGACGCTCAACGCTGCCTGGGTCGTGGACCAGGCAAGCACGCCGTATTGAACCATGAATTCGATATCGACGATACCGCCGACACTCTGCTTGATATGGAAACGCGGACTTTTACCGCCGCTGGTATCCGGCTTCAGCAGGTGTGTGCGCATCTTCTCGCGCATCGCCAGCACCTCGTCACGCAACTGCCCCGGGTCGCGCGGCATGGCGAGCACCTCGCGCCGGAAGCGCTCGAAACGCTCGGCCAGACGCTCGCAGCCGGCGACCGGGCGCGCGCGCACCAGTGCCTGGTGCTCCCAGGTCCACGCCTGCTCGAGCTGATAGACGCGAAACGCCCGGAACGAGGACACCAGCAGGCCGGACGCTCCCGAGGGGCGCAGCCGCATGTCGACCTCATAGAGCTGACCCAGCGGGGTGTAGGTGGTCAGCATGTGGATGATGCGCTGCCCGAGACGGGTGAAGAAAACGCTGTTCTCGATCGCACGCGCACCGTCGGTGCTCAGCGATTCGTCGGCGTCGTGCAGGAACACCAGGTCCAGATCGGAGCCGTGACCGAGCTCGATGCCACCGAGCTTGCCGTAGGCAATGATCACGAAATCCGGCGCGCACGGCTCCCCGGGTGCGCGCTGCGGCGTGCCGTGGCGTGCAACGAGGTCGTGCCAGGCGACCGCGAGCACGTGCCCGAGGATCGTTTCGGCGAGAAAACTCAGGTAATCGCTGACCTTCATCAACGGCAGCGCACCGGTGACCTCGGACGCAGCGCAGCGCAGACTGTGCGCGAGCTTGAAGTAGCGCAAGCCCTCCATCTGCGCCTCGAGATCACCGAGCGGCACGCGCAGCATGTGCTCACGCAACTCGGCCGCCAGCGCAGCGCGCTCCGGCAGCCGGTACAGCGCCCGGCGGTCGATCAGCTCGTCGAGCAGCACCGGGTGGTTGGTCAGTTCCTGCGCGATCCATGGACTCGCGCTGCACAGGGTGACGAGCTGCTCGAGCGCGGCAGGGTTCTCCTCGAGCAGCACCAGGTAGGCGCTGCGCCGCAACACCGACTCGACCAGCGCCAGGGTGCGTGCGACGACACGCGACGGATGGCGGTCGGTCGCCGCTGCCGCCAGCAGCAACGGCATGAAGCGCTCGAGGCGCTCGCGCCCTGCCGCCTGCAAGGTCTTCACGCGCGGCGAGCCGCGCAACCCGGCGAGCAGCTTCAGCGTGGCGGCGGGCTCCTCGAAGCCGGCGGCCTCCAGCAGCTCGAGCAGCGCGGCTTCGTCCTTCTCCTGCGTCCACAGCGCGCGCCAGCGCTCGGCAACATCACCCGCCTGCTCCTCCTGCGGCGAAGCCACCACGTCGGCGAAGTGTGCACGCACCCGCGTGCGGTGCAGCTCCAACGTGTGCAGGAAGGCATCCACGTCCGGACAACCCAGTGCGAAGGCCAGACGCAGCCGCCCCGGTTCGTCGTCGGGAAGTGCCTGCGTCTGCTGGTCTTCGCGCGCCTGCAGTGCGTGTTCGGTATTGCGCAGGAACACGTACGCTGCGTGCAGCTCATGGACTGCTGTCGCAGGCAGGCAGCCCAGCTCGCCGAGAACGTCGAGCACCGTGAGCAACGCGCGCTGCTGCAGCCGCGGCTCGCGCCCACCGCGGATCAACTGGAACGACTGCACGATGAACTCGATCTCCCGGATGCCGCCCGAGCCGAGCTTCACGTCCGTGGTCTTGCCGCGGCGCTGCACCTCGCGATGGATCATCGCCTTCATCGCACGCAGTGCCTCGATGGCACCGAAGTCGATGTAGCGTCGGTAGGTGAACGGGCGCAACGCCCCCAGCAAGCGCTCGCCGGCCACACGGTCGCCGGCGACCGGGCGCGCCTTCACCATCGCGTAGCGCTCCCAGTCCCGACCCTGGCTCTGGTAGTACTGCTCCATCGCGTCGAAGCCGAGCACGAGCGCGCCGCCCTCGCCCCACGGGCGCAGGCGCATATCGACCCGGAACACGAAACCGTCCTGCGTGCGCGCATCGAGCGCGCGGATCACCCGCTGGCCGATACGTACGAAGAACTCCTGATTGTCGAGCGCTCGACTGCCATCGGTCTCACCGCATTCAGGAAACGCGAACATCAGGTCGATGTCCGACGACAGGTTCAGCTCAGTGGCGCCGAATTTCCCCATGCCGATCACGACCAGACGCTGTGGCGTACCGTCACGCGCCGAGCGCGGCTCACCGTGGCGCACCACCAGCGCCGCGTGCGCATGCTCCACCGCGACGTCGAGCGCCGCCTCGGCAAGCCAGGTGAGCTCGCGCGTGGTGTCGGGCAGCGTGGCTGCACGCGTCAGGTCGCGCCAGACGATGCGTACCATCTCGCGCCGGCGCAGCCGGCGCAGCGTCGCATCCAGCACGGCGTCGTCACAGCCTGCCGGCAGCTCGCGCGCCAGCCAGTCGCGATAGTCCGAAGGCGTACGCGGGCACTGCAGCTCGCCACCCGCCAGCAGCTCGGGCAGCAACTGCGGGCAGCGTTCCAGCGCCTGCACGACGAAGGCGCTGCAGCAGAGCACACGCGCCAGCGCGGCGGCGAGCGCGGGGTCTGCCGCAAGATGGCGCTGCAGCAGCATCCGGTCGTCCGCATCGAGCGCGGCCTCGATGCGCGCCCAGTCCGTGGCCAGCGCGGCCCGCAACGGCGCCGGCACGGCGCTGATGTCGATCACGACGCGCCGTCCTGGCGGCCGCCTTCGTGCGGGGCGACGCGCAATACCTCCTCGAGCGAGGTCAGTCCGGCGGCGATCTTGCGTGCCCCGGCCAAACGCAGCGTCTTCATGCCACCGCGCATGCCGACCCGGCGCAGCTCCTCGCTGTCGGCAGCGTCACGCACCACAGACTGCACCGCGGCATCGATCGGCAGGATCTCGTAGATGCCCTGCCGACCCGCATAGCCGGTGTTGCGGCACTCGAGGCAGCCGACCGGCGCGTACACCGTCGCAGGCTTCTTCGCCTTCCACGGCGCGACCAGCCGGTTCCATGCGTCGTCGTCGATCGTGGCCTCCTGCTTGCAGCGCGGGCACAGCAGGCGCAGCAGCCGCTGCGCCATCACGCCGAGCACGGTGGCACGGATCAGGTAGGCCGGAACGTCGAGTTCGAGCAGCCGGGTGATCGCGCTCGGGCTGTCGTTGGTGTGCAGCGTCGAGAGCACCAGGTGGCCGGTCAGTGCGGCCTGCACCGCCATCTCGGCAGTCTCGTGGTCGCGGATCTCGCCGATCATGATCACGTCCGGGTCCTGGCGCAGCAGCGCCCGCACGCCGCTCGCGAAATCGAGCCCGATGCCATGCTGTACCTGGACCTGGTTGAACACGGGTTCGACCATCTCGATCGGATCCTCGATCGTGCACACGTTCACTTCGCTGGTGGCGAGCTGCTTCAGCGTCGAATACAGCGTGGTCGTCTTGCCCGACCCGGTCGGGCCGGTCACCAGCACGATGCCGTGCGGCTGGCTGGTCATCGCGTTCCAGCGTGCGTAGTCCTCGTCGGCGAGGCCGAGGTCGGCGAAGCTGCGCACCAGCACCTCGGGGTCGAAGATGCGCATCACCAGCTTTTCGCCGAAGGCGGTCGGCAGCGTCGACAGCCGCAGTTCGATCTCGCCGCCGGCCGGGGTGCGCGACTTCACACGCCCGTCCTGCGGACGCCGCTTCTCGGCCAGGTTCATCCGCCCGAGGATCTTCAGACGGCTGATCACCGCCATCGCAACCGAGGCCGGCAACTGATACACGGCGTGCAGGATGCCGTCGATGCGGAAACGCACGTTGGCGTGCTCGCGCCGCGGTTCGATATGGATGTCGCTCGCGCGCTGATCGAACGCGTACTGCAGCAACCAGTCGACGATGCTCACGATGTGCTGGTCGTTCGCGTCCGGATCCTTGATCTTGCCGAGCTCGACCAGTTGCTCGAAGTTCGCGAACCCGGCGCCCGGCTGTGCGCCACGCATCTCACGCGCACCGCTCACCGATTTGGCAAGGCTGTAGAACTCGACCATGTAGCGGTCGATGTCTTCGGGGTCGGCGAAGACACGCCGCAGCGGCCGCTTCAGCGTGCGCGCAAGATCGGCCTCCCACGCATCCACCAGCGGCTCGGCACCGGCGATCACCACTTCGTCGTCCCGGCACTCGACGGCGAGAATGCGGTGGCGACGCGCAAACGCGAACGACATCACCGACGTCACGGCAGAAACGTCGATACGCAGCGGGTCGATGTGATACAGCGACTGGCCGCTGCGCTGTGCCGTCCACGCCAGCACCCGCTCCAGATCGAGCGGACGTCCATCGATTGGTGCGACCAGTGCCCATTCGGCGATCTGGTTCACCGGGTGCAGCGTCACACCGGAGCGCGTACGCGGCGAATAGCGCAGGCGGCGCGCATCGGCCGCATCGAGCAGACCCTCGCCAGCGAGTGCATCCATCAGATCCCCGAGATCGATCGGCTTGCCGCTGCTCAGGGCCGTTGATGTGGACATACGCTGCGCTTCGGGTGTCTGATGGCGGGAAGCTAAGGGTAGCAAACCGCAGCAGCATCGGCGTGATGCGTGGAAGGAGTCTTCATGCAGGAACGAAAGCTGGGTAATCACGGCCTGCGGGTCGCCGCGATCGGCTATGGCGCGATGGGCACGGCAGTGGGTTACGGCTCGCGGGACGATGCCGAATCGACGCAGGCCATCAGACGTGCGTACGAACTCGGCGTCACGATGTTCGACACGGCCGAGATGTACGGTTGGGGCGAGGGCGAAAGACTCCTTGGCAAGGCGGTCGCACCGTTTCGCGGCAATGTCGTGATCGCGACCAAATTCGGGTTGACCACGAGCTTCGCGCCCGACTCGCAGCCGGATCACATCCGGGAAGTGGTGGAAGACAGCCTGCGGCGCCTGCAGGTGGACACGATCGACGTCCTGTACCAGCACGTGAAGGACCCCGCCGTGCCCATCGAGGTGGTGGTCTCGGTCATGAAGGAGTACGTCGAGGCGGGCAAGGTGAAGTACCTTGGCCTGTCGAACACCGACGCCGAGAGCATTCGCCGTGCGCACGCCGTCCATCCGATTTCGGTATTGCAGGCCGAATATTCCATTCTCGATCGCGCCGTCGAAGAACTGTTTCCGGTTCTCGAAGAGCTGCATATCGGACTCGTCGCCTATTCACCGTTGGCCCGGGGCTTCCTCAGCGGCGGCGTGAGGCCACGCGACCAGTACGATGCGAGTGACTTCCGGCAGCGCATCGGGTGGTGGGCACCGGAGAACTTCGCCGCGAACGTGGCGATCGTGAATCGGCTCGGCGAGTTGGCGACGAGCAAGGGAGCCACGTTGTCACAATTGTCACTCGCCTGGCTGCTGGCGCAGAAGGACTACATCGTGCCGATCCCGGGTTCTCGCCATCCCGACCGCGTCACCGAGAATGTGGCCGCAGCCAGCCTGGTCTTGACCGATGAGGATTTGTCGCGAATCAGCGCCATCGCACCCGGCGGGGGCATCGGTGGCAACTATGCCTGACGTTCGCGGCACATGCGGGTTCGGGAAATAACAGCCACGCCGGCTTGAGGTTACACTTGCCCGCAACGTCCGGCAGACTGGCCGGACGGTAACGGCAGGACGGATCATGACCCGGCACATACCCGAATTCCTCGCGATGTTCGACCGGCTGCTGGCGACGCCGTCGGTCAGTTGCACCGAGCCGCGGTGGGATGAAGGCAACCTCGGCGTCATCGAGCTGCTCGCGGAATGGACCGGGACACTCGGGTTCCGCTGCGAGATCCAGCCGCTGCCGCGACGCGCCGACAAGGCCAACCTGATCGCGGTACTCGGCGAAGGTCCCGGCGGGCTGGTCCTGTCCGGTCATACCGATACCGTGCCTTACGACGAGGCACTCTGGAACGTGAACCCGTTCGGCCTGACCGTGAGCGACGAGCGGCTGTACGGACTGGGCGCTTCCGACATGAAGGGTTTCTTCGCGGTCGCACTGGAAGCGGCGCAGGCCTTTCATGGCCGGCGACTGCGCGAGCCGCTGATTCTGGTCGCAACCGCCGACGAGGAAAGTTCGATGGACGGCGCCAACGAACTGGTCGCCTCCGGCCGGCCGCGCGCGCGTCACGCCATCGTCGGCGAGCCAACCGATCTGCGCCCGATACGCATGCACAAGGGCATGATGATGGAAGCGGTGACCGTGACCGGACATTCCGGGCACTCGTCGAACCCGGCGCTGGGGCGCAACGCACTCGACGGCATGCAGCAGGTAATGGCGGAGCTGATCGCGTTTCGCGCCAAACTGGCGGCGCGTCACCACAACCCGCTGTTCGATGTCGCCGTGCCCACACTGAACCTCGGCTGCATCCACGGCGGCGACAATCCGAACCGGATCTGCGGGGCCTGCGAACTGCACTTCGACCTGCGGCCGCTGCCGGGCATGCCGCTCGACGAACTGCGCGCGACGATCCGCGAGCGTCTGGCCCGCATCGCCGATGCCACCGGGCTCGGGATCACGATGCGCTCGCTGTTTCCGGGCCTGCAGCCCTTTGCCGAGGACGCTGGCGCGGCGATCGTGCGCGCAGCGGAAGAATTCACCGGCTACCGTGCCGGCAGCGTCGCGTTCGGTACCGAGAGCCCGCTGCTGCAACGGCTCGGGATGCAGACGGTGGTGCTCGGACCCGGGTCGATTCGCCAGGCGCACCAGCCCGACGAATACATGGAACGGCGCCAGGTGGAGCCGATGGTAGGATTGCTGCAGAAGATGATCGAGCGTTTCTGCGTCGACGGAGGGCCTGCATGAAGAACCCGGCCTTTCCGGATTTCGTCGGTTCGTTCCGCAACTCGGCACCGTACATCAATGCCCACAAGGGCAAGACCTTCGTACTGCTGTGTGGCGGAGAGGTGGTAGCGGCCGAGGCCTTTTCGTCGATAGTGCACGACATCGCGCTGCTCGCGACACTCGGCGTGCGGCTGGTGGTGGTGCACGGCTCGCGCAGCCAGGTCGAAGCCGGGCTGCAATCCGAGAACGCGCCGAGCAGCGTGGTGCACGGCACCCGGGTCACCGATCCACGCGCGCTGGAACTCGCGGTGCAGACGGCAGGCACGCTGCGTGCGCGTATCGAGGCGCTGCTGTCGATGGGCATCGCCAACTCGCCGATGCACGGCGCTCGCATCCGTGTCTGCGGCGGGAACTTCGTCACCGCACAGCCGCTCGGCGTGCTCGACGGCACCGATTTCCAGCACACCGGCAAGGTGCGCCGGGTCGACCACGAAGGTATCCGCGCCCAGCTCGCGCTCGGCAACATCGTGCTGCTGTCACCACTCGGCTATTCACCGACCGGCGAGGTCTTCAATCTCACCAGGGAAGACGTCGCGGTTTCGGTCGCGACCGCGCTGCAGGCCGACAAGCTGATCCTGCTCGAAGGAGCAGCGCTCGCCGACGCGAGCGGGCAGCCGCTGCGCGAGTTGCCGCTCACGCAGGCGCAGACCCTGCAGGAACGTCATGCAACGCCCGCGCTCGCCGCGGCAATCCACGCCTGCCAGCAGGGTGTGGAGCGCTGCCATATCCTCGACTTCCACACCGACGGTGCGCTGCTGCACGAACTCTTCACACGCGACGGCATCGGCGCGATGATCAACCGCGACAGCTACGAAAGCATCCGCGTGGCGCGCATCGAGGACGTCGGTGGAATCATGGAACTGATCGCACCGCTCGAGAGGGACGGCACGCTGGTGCGCCGCTCGCGCGAACGCCTCGAACTCGAGATCGGCTGCTTCAGCGTCATCGAGCGCGACGGCGCGATCATCGCCTGCGCAGCGCTGTACGCCGATACGCCGAACCGTACTGCGGAGCTGGCCTGTGTCGCGACCGACCCGACCTACCGGCGCAGCGGCCGTGCGAACCGGCTCCTGGAACATATAGAAACGCGCGCACGCGCCGAAGGCATAGCACGCCTGTTCGTGCTGACTACGCGTACCGCACACTGGTTCGCCGAGCGCGGTTTCCGGCTGGCCGAACTGAGCGAACTGCCGCAACGGCGACGCGAGCTGTACAACTACCAGCGCAACTCGCAGGTGCTGATCAAGGATCTGGAATGAGGGGTGGCACCGCCCCACCGGGAGCGGTGCCACACGAGCACAGGAAGGATCAGAACTCGTAGACCACGTCGACTCCGGAGGTGCGCGGCTGGCCGAACTGCGCGCTCAGCCGGTTCGCACCAAGGTTCGTCGTCGACAGCCGGTACACCTGGTCGCCGAGGTTGCGGCTCCAGAGTGCGACCCGCAGTGCACCATACGGCAGCGGAACGTCCGACAGTTCGACACGCGCGTTCCACACCTCGTAGCCACCGCTGTACGTATCCGCCTTGGGACCGGCGTAGAAACTGTCCTGCGCACGGTAGTCGACGTTCAGTGTGACGTTGCCGAAGGAGCTGCGCAGGAACTCGTACTCCATGCCGACACCGCCCTGCCAGTCCGGCGAATTCGCCACATGACGCACCGAAGCGAGCTCGACTCCGTTGTCGACATACGAGTCGTACACGGCGTCCAGATGCGAGTAGAACAGGTTGAAGCTCAAGCCGTCGGTGACGACCGCCGTGGCCTCGAGTTCGAAGCCCTCGATCGTCGTGCTGCCCGCGTTGATCGTATCGACGAAGAACGCCGGAACACGCGACTGGTCGACCTGCAGATCGTCGTACTTGTTGCGGAACAGCGCGAGGTTCAGCCGCACGCGGTTGTCGAGCAGTTCCGACTTCAGGCCAACCTCCCAGGCCTTGACCTCTTCGGGCTTGTAGCCCTCGCCGAAGAACTGCGGCGTGCTCTGCGCGTTGAACCCACCGGCCCGGTAACCGGTCGAGTACTTCGCGAAGCCGTTCACGTTGTCGGTAAAACGATAGGCAACCGTGACCATCGGATCCGTCGAAGTGAAGTCACGGTCACCATTCACCACCATGCCGGTGCGGTCTGGCGTGAGATCGGCGCGCTGGAAGATCTTGGTCGCTTCGCGCGAGTCTTCGGTGTAGCGCGCACCGAGGGTCAGGTCGAGCCGCTCCTCGAGGATCGCCGGGGTCCAGGTGACCTGACCATAGATCGCCTTCGAGTCCGATTTCGCCGTCAACGTCCAGTAGTCACGAATCACGCCACCGAGAATATCCGACGACAGGGACTCGTCCGCGTCCTCCTTCATGTAGAACACGCCGGCAACGTACTTGATGCAGCCACCGCACGCTTCGCCGATCGCTTGCAGTTCCTGCGAGAACTGGTCCTGCTCCATGCGCCGGTCCTGCGTGAACGCATCGGCAAAGTTCATGTCGATCTTGCTGTCGAGGTCACGGTAGGCGGAAATCGACTTCAGCGTCACGTCGCCCAGATCCCAGGTCAGCGTCAGGTTGTGACCGCCAACTTCGGTACTGCTCGGCTTCATGCCCCAGCGCGGCGTTGCGTGCCGCTGGCGACCGGGCACGAAAAACGGGCTCCCGGCCTGAACGACCTGATAGAAGTGGTTGCCATACACCATCTCGGACTGGTCGTAACCGTAGTCGACCGTGACCTCGTCGGTCGGCTCGTAGCGCACCGCCAGCTTCACGGCTTCCTTCTTGCGGTCTTCGTTGAAGTTGATCTGCTTCGGCAGCGGCGAGTTGTTCTTGACCCAACCGTCGTTCTCGGTGCGCATGTAGGCAATGCGCGTATAGAGGCCGTCGGTCACCGGAGCGTTGAGGTTTGCACGCACACCGCGCTCCTGGAAGCTGCCGGCGGTGAGCTGCAGCTTGCCGCCGAAATCCGCATCCGGGCGCTTGGTGACGAAGTTGATCGCACCGGCCGTGGTGTTGCGACCCCACAGCGTGCCCTGCGGACCGCGCAGCACCTCGACGCGTTCGAGGTCGGCGATGTCGGCGGCAAGACCCACGCCACGCCCGACCGGCACGCCGTCCATATAGATGCCGGTTGCCATGTCGTTGGTCGACTGGGTGTTCAGGTTACCCATGCCGCGAATGAACAGGTTCGGCGTCACGCGGCTGCCCGCCCACGGCGCCAGCGCCAGTGACGGCACCTTGTTCAGCAGATGCATGATGTTGGTCACGCGCTGATTCTCCAGGTCGCGTGCGCTGAACGCGGTGATCGCGATCGGCGTCTCCTGCAACGACTCCTCATGTCGCTGGGCCGTGACGATGATCTCTTCCAGGCCTGCCCCCCCCTGGGCGAAGGCGGGAAGCGGCGTGGTGGCAGCGAGCAGCACGCCCGCACACGCGACGAACAGCGGTTTCCTGTGGAGCTTCATTGAATTCCCCTTTACTTGATCGGTTTACCAAACGACGAAGCGCCGCGCGCAATCCAATGCACACGTACGCGGGTTTCCAGCCGCGGATTTATTCTGATTTTTTGTCAGTCGTCCTTACCGACCGCGGACGGCATGCGCAGGGTGCCACCGCTCACCGACCGGCAGCAACCACGCGATTGCAGGAAAAATCCCTAACTTTTCATGAATTGCTGCACCCGTGCGGCGAACTTCGGCCCGAACGGGGGGCGCATGCCGAACCGGGTCGCAAAGTCCACGCGTGCCTGCCGATACACCGCGCGCGCGTGCGAGAACTGGCGAAAACCGTCGCGGCCGTGGTAGTTGCCCATGCCGCTTGGCCCCACCCCGCCGAAAGGCAGTGCGTCACAGCCCGCGTGCGCGCCGATATCGTTGATCGAAACTCCACCCGAGAGCGTACGCTGCAGGATCTGCTCGACTTCGGCGCCGTTCGAGTCACCGAAGTAATACAGCGCGAGCGGACGATCATGGCGGTTGATGTACGCGATCGCCCCGTCGATGTCGCGATACGTCTTCAGCGGCAGCAGTGGGCCGAAGATTTCCTCCTGCATGACCAGGCGCTCGTCGTCGGGTTCGATGAACAGCCGCGGCATCATCTTGTGCTGGCCTGCAGGCTGGGTCGCGAATGATTCCTTGCCCGGGTTGATCTCGACGCAGCGCACGCCTGCCGCGAGCGCGTCATCGACCAGACGCGTGAGGCGACCGAGATGGCGGCCGTTCACGATCGAGGTGTAATCGGGGTTCGCCAGCAGCGTGGGGTAGAGCTTCGCCGCTGCCGCCTGCAGCGCCTCGATCGTCTCGTCCAGGCGGGACGCCGGAACCAGCAGGTAGTCCGGTGCGATGCAGATCTGCCCGGCGTTCGACAGCTTGAAGTCCATGATCTTCAACGCCGCAGCGGCGAGATCGGCACCCTGCCCGATCACCACCGGCGACTTGCCGCCGAGTTCGAGCGTGACCGGAACGAGGTTCTTCGCGGCGGCAGCCATCACGTGGCGAGCGATCGAACCGGCCCCGGTGAACACCAGATGGTCGAACGGCAGGCCCGAAAAGGCCGCGCTCACTTCGGCATCCCCGGTGACGATCGCCACCTCGGTGGCGTCGAAGTAGCGCGGGAACAGCGTCGCGAACTGTTCGGCAACGCGCGGCGTGAACTCCGAAGGCTTGATGATCGCGCGGTTTCCTGCGGCCAGCACGCCGATCAGCGGGCCTACCGCAAGGTAGATCGGAAAGTTCCACGGCACGATGATGCCGACACAGCCGAGCGGCTGGTAGCGTACGCGCGCGTCGGCACCGAGCAGGCGCATCATGAACGGCACGGGACGCCGTTCGTCCTTCATCCACGCGGGGATCTGCTTGTTGGTGGTGCGGATCTCGGCGATCGGCACGGCAATCTCGGTGAGGCGCGCGTACTCCTGGCAGCGCGAGCCGAAGTCTGCCCGCAGCGCATCGATCAGCGCGTCCTGATTCTCGCGCAGCAGCGCCGCCAGGCGATCGAGCCGGTCCTGGCGGGTTTTCGCATCCACCGCACCAGCGGCGACGAAAGCGCTCTTCTGGCGATCAACGAGGTCGAGCATCTGTTGCGGTGTCATCGGTACCTCCCCCTTGCTGGCGGCTGACTCTCAGGTTCGACTGGCACGCGCAGTCTACCGCAGCACGCTATCGCGCGGGTGGGAGATCGTCCGCCGTAGGTCGGCATTCATGCCGACGGGAATGCCGATACCGGAATGTCGGGTTGAAACCCGACCTACGTCGGTTGGCACCGCACCCGTAGGTCGGCATTCATGCCGACGGGAATGCCGATACCGGAATGTCGGGTTGAAACCCGACCTACGCAGGTCGGCATTCATGCCGACGCGCAGCACGCCGGGCGCGGGTGGGAGATCGGGCAGCGAGCGCATAGAATGCGCGCCTCAGCATCCGCCTGCACGAGAAGCCCGATCATGCCCAGATACCGCTCCCGCACCACCACCGAAGGCCGCAACATGGCCGGGGCCCGCGCGCTGTGGCGCGCCACCGGCATGAAGGACGAGGACTTCAGGAAGCCGATCATCGCGGTCGCCAACTCGTTCACCCAGTTCGTCCCCGGACACGTGCACCTGAAGGACATGGGTCAACTCGTCGCGCGCGAGATCGAGCGTGCCGGCGGCGTGGCGAAGGAGTTCGACACGATCGCGATCGACGACGGCATCGCGATGGGGCACGACGGCATGCTCTACAGCCTGCCGTCGCGCGACCTGATCGCGGATTCGGTCGAGTACATGGTCAACGCGCACTGTGCCGACGCGCTGGTATGCATTTCGAACTGCGACAAGATCACGCCCGGGATGCTGATGGCGGCGCTGCGCCTGAACATTCCGGCCGTGTTCGTCTCCGGCGGCCCGATGGAAGCCGGCAAGACCAGGCTGTCCGAACACCGGCTCGACCTGATCGACGCGATGGTGATCGCGGCCGACGCGGGCGCAGACGACGCGACCGTCGTCGAATACGAACGTTCGGCCTGCCCGACCTGCGGCTCATGCTCCGGCATGTTCACCGCCAACTCGATGAACTGCCTGACCGAGGCGCTCGGGCTGTCGCTGCCGGGCAACGGCACCGTGGTTGCCACCCACGCGGACCGTGAACGCCTGTTCCTCGAGGCAGGCAGGCTCGCGCTCGAGCTGGCACGACGCCATTACGAGAACGACGACGCATCGGTGCTGCCGCGCGCGATCGCAAGCCGTGCCGCGTTCGAGAATGCGATGACGCTCGACATCGCGATGGGCGGGTCGACGAACACGATCCTGCACCTGCTGGCTGCAGCCGTGGAGGCGGGTGTCGACTTCACGATGGCCGACATCGACCGCCTGTCGCGCCGCGTGCCGCAGCTCTGCAAGGTGGCACCCAGCACGCCGAAGTACCACGTCGAGGACGTGCACCGCGCCGGCGGCATCATGGCGATTCTCGGTGAGCTCGACCGCGCCGGCCTGCTCCAGACCGATGTGCCGACCGTGCACAGTGCCACGCTCGCCGACGCGCTCGCTCGCTGGGACGTGATGTGCAACGACGCAGCCGGCGTGCACGAGTTCTTCCGTGCCGGACCGGCGGGAATCCCGACGCAGCGCGCGTTCAGCCAGGCCACGCGCTGGCTAGACCTCGATCTGGACCGCGCCGAGGGCTGCATCCGCGATGCGGCACACGCCTACGCGAGCGAGGGCGGCCTTGCAGTGCTCTACGGCAACATCGCGCGCGACGGCTGCGTGGTGAAGACCGCTGGCGTGGATGAATCGATCTGGGTGTTCGAGGGTCCTGCACATGTCTGCGAGAGCCAGGACGAAGCGGTCGAACACATCCTGAACGGTTCGGTGCAGGCCGGCGACGTGGTGATCGTGCGCTACGAGGGTCCGCGCGGAGGTCCGGGCATGCAGGAAATGCTCTACCCCACCAGCTACATCAAGTCGCGCGGCCTGGGGCAGGCCTGCGCGCTGCTGACCGACGGGCGCTTCTCCGGCGGCACGTCCGGCCTGTCGATCGGACACGTTTCGCCGGAAGCGGCGAGCGGCGGGGAGATCGCGCTGGTGGAGAACGGCGACCGCATCCGCATCGACATTCCGGGGCGTCGCATCGACGTGTTGCTCGATGACGCCGAGCTGGCACGCCGGCGCAGCGCGATGGAAGCGCGGGGGTCGACTGCGTGGAAGCCGGCGCAGCCACGCCCACGGCAGGTGTCGGTGGCACTGCGCGCCTACGCGATGCTGTGCACCAGCGCCGACCGCGGCGCGGTGCGCGACGTCTCGAAGATCCCGCCAATGTAGGTCGGGTTTCAACCCGACATTTCCGGTATCGGCATCCCCGTGTCGATATTCCCGTCGGCATGAATGCCGACCCACGGGCGCGGTGCCAACCGACGTAGGTCGGGTTTCAACCCGACATTTGCCCGTCGGCATGAATGCCGACCCACGGGCGCGGTGCCAACCGCCGTAGGTCGGGTTTCAACCCGACATTTGCCCGTCGGCATGAATGCCGACCTACGGGTGGATGGCGGCTTCAATGATCGAAATCGCGCGCGAGCCGGTCGGCGCGCGTGATCTCGGTGTCCAGGAACCGCAACCACTGCTCTGCCGACTGGCGCGAGCGCCGGTCGCGGGCCGCCTCGTTGAACGCGCTGCGCGCATCGACGTAGCGCCCGAGGTTGTAGAGCGCCATGCCGAGCACGATCTGCACGCTGTCCGGCCTGCTGCCACCACCCAGGTCGAGCGCCCTGTGTGCCGCGGCGACAGCGTCCTCGTTCGCGTTCTCCTCGAGCTCCAGGCTGGCGACGCGCAGCCACGCCTGCGCGTCGTTCGCCAGCGTGGCGGCACGCGTCAGCACCTCGACCGCACGCCGGTTCTCGCGCGCCTCGCGCAGCGCAGCGCCGAGCAGTTCGAGGTTGCGCGCATCCGCTTCGACCTGCCCCTGCTGCATACCGCGCTCGAGCACGTGTGCCGCACGCATCGGCGTCCCGTTGTCGAGGTACAGATACACCAGATTCAGCAGCTCACGCTCCGCCGTCAGCCAACCGCTGCGATACGCGGTCTCCAGCGCGGCAAGTCGACGCACGGGCTCACCCAGCTCGCCGAAGATGCCCGCCAACTGCACGAAATAATCCTTGCGCGGCCAGCGTCCGGCCAGCTCTTCGAGCGTGGCGGCCGTCGCGGCCAGATCTCCCTTGGCGAAACTCGCCATGCGTTGCAGCAGGTACCAGTTCTCGCGCGGCGGCTGCCCACGCGAACGCGCCTCGGCGAGCGCACGTCCGATGCCTTGCAGGGCTGCATCGTGCTGCCCGAGCTGGTAGCGCGCCTGCGCAAGCAGTATGTAGGCCTCGGGGGCAGGATCGTCGGCAAGCCGGAACCACGCATCGAGCATCGCCGCGGCGCGCTTCCAGTCGGAACTCGCCAGATAGAGCTGCGCCAGACTGTAACGTGTGCTCTCCTCCATCGGCTCGGGCAGGCCGGGCTGCGCGAGCACCTGCTCCCAGGCGCGGATCGCGGCCGGAAAATCCTTTTTCGTGTACCGGATCCAGGCGCGGAAGTTATACACGTTGGCCAGTTCGTAGCCGTTCAGCGCGCGTGCGCCCGAACTGGCCGGATAATCTCGTTCGAGCGCGGCGAGCAGGCGTTCGGCCTCGTCGAGTCCGCCCGTGTCTGCCACGCGCTGCGCTGCCGTGAGGCGAGTCAACACATCATGGCGCAACGTCAGGGTGTCCGTGCGCGTGTGGCGCGGCTGCAGCGGCCTGCCCGCCTGGGCGTACACCCAACCCACGTCGCAAGGCATCGAAGCGGCGACGAGCAGCGCCACCAGGACCCAGCGCTGCCGCGCGCCGCTGCAGCAAGCCGGCTTCATGGGTCGAGCTCGAAAACGAACTGATTGCGCACGCCGCTCACCTCCACCGGCCGGCCGTCGACCACGCGCGGGCGGTACTTGAACTTCAGCGCGGCACGCAACGAAGCCTCCTCGAACACACCGGGCGGCTGGCAGTCGATCACGACCGGATCCCGCGTCGCGCCACTTGCGGTAACCGTGTATTCGACGGTGCAGTGACCGCTGATCCCGCGCGCCTGGGCACGGCGCGGGTATACCGCCGCGACCTTGACGATCGGCAGGTAGTCGGCGTCAGCGGGTACGGCAGCCACCACGGCGCCGCTGTGCAACCCGGGCGCCGCGCCAGCACGGCCGTCGAGCGCGACAGGCGCGCTGGCACCGAATCCACCGACCATCGGGAGATCCACCCGCGGCGGTCGCGCGGGATCGGGAAGGCGCTGCGGCCGACCGGGTTCGGGCAGCGCGTCGCGGTGTTGCCCGCGCAGCGTGAGATCCGCAATCCGCACACGCGCACCGGCATCGACACCGGGTGCAGCGGTGCCGATCAACGCCTGCATCGTGAACAGCAACGCCAGCGTGACGGCTGCTCCCATCAGCACGGCGAACAGCGGGCCCAGAGCGCGCATGCTCATCACTTGCGCTGCACCGAGAGTGCAGCGTCGGCGATGCCGGCCGCACGCGCGGCCTCGAGCACGCGCACCAGCGCGCTGGCGCTCGAGCGCGCATCGGCCTGCACCAGCAGCGCTGCGTGCGGATGCTCTGCACGCAGCGCCTCGATACGCAGCCGCAACCGGTGCATATCGACCTCCCGCCCCGCGATCCAGATGCGGTTCCCGGCGGATATCGCGACCAGGATCTGTACGCTGCGTTCGGTTTCGGCGGTCGCGGCGTGCGGGCGTTCGACCTCGATCCCGGTATCGGCGACGAACGATGCGGTGACGATGAAAAAGATCAGCAGGATGAACACCACGTCGAGCAGCGGCGTGTAGTCGATCGCCCCCTGCGGTGAAGGACTGGCCGTGGCGAAGACACGCAGCCGACGCATGCTTGCGACTCAGTGGTCTGCCGTGAGGCGGTCTTCGGCGAGCGCGAGCTCGCGCCGCGCCAGACGTGCCACCCAGGCGCTGGCCAGCACGCCGGAAATCGCCGCGACCATGCCGGCCATGGTCGGTATGGTCGCACGTGCGACACCGTCGGCCAGTGCGTGCGTATCACCAGCACCGAGCGAAAGCGCCTCGAACACCAGCAGCATGCCGGTGACGGTGCCGAGCAAGCCGAGCAGCGGACACAGCGCGACGCAGGCACGAATCAGCGCGAGATTGCGTTGCACGCGCGCATCGAGCCGTGCCAGCAGTGCACGCCGCACCTGGCGCGCATGCCAGGAACGGCGCTCGTTGCGTGCTTCCCACACGGCAACGGTTGCGGCCACGTCGTGCGGCAGCACGATGCGCAGATACCACAGCCGATCGAAGACCAACGCCCACATCAGGAAGCTGAGTGCCGTCACCGCATACAGCACCGTCCCGCCCGCGTGCAGGAAGGCCTGCAGTTCACGCAGTGCGAACGCCACCGTTTCCATCACGGCTCTCCACGGACATGGCCGGTGTGCTCCGCGAGCAGGCCGGTCGTCTCTTCTTCGAGGATCTGCGTGATGCGACGCACGCGGCTGGCGAGCAGTGCGTGCACGAACACGACCGGAATCGCCACGCACAGGCCCTGCACCGTCGTGACCAGCGCCTGCGAAATGCCGCCGGCCATCGCCTTCGGGTCACCGGCACCGAAGATCGTGATCGACTGGAAGGTCATGATCATCCCGGTCACGGTGCCGAGCAGCCCGAGCAGCGGCGCCACGGTCGCGATGATGCGCAGCAGCGACAACCCGCGCTCGATCGCCGGCAGCTCGCGGATCACCGCCTCGCTCAACTTCAGTTCGAGCGTCTCGGCGTCCATCGTCGGGTTCGCCTCGTGCACCGCCAGCACCCGGCCCAGCGGGTTGTCGGGGTTCGCGCGCGCGCTGCCAAGCTGTGCGCCAACGCGCTGGCGCATGCGCAGCAGCACCGCATAGCGGTAGGACGCGAGTACAGCGGCGCACGCACCGAGCGCCATGATCAGGTAGCCGATCAGGCCGCCCTGCTGCACGCGCTCGCTGAAGGACGGCGCCGCCGTCAGCGCCGCCAGGAAGCCGCCGCCGGAGGGTCCGCTCGGATCGAGCCCGAAGCCGTGCAGGCCTTGCGTGGAGCGGGCAAGCTCTGCAGCAGCCGCAACCAAGCGCTGCTGCGGTTGGCGCGCCAGTTGCGAGAGCGCACCCGAGGCGACGTCGTACTGCAGGTAATCACCGGCTGCGGAGACGATGTTGAACACGCCGACGCGCACCACCGGCGTCTGCGACCGACTGCCGTCGGGGCGCACCACACTCGCCTCGAACGCGTGCACCTCGCCACCGGCGGCCATTTCGCGCTGCAGCTCGTACCAGAAGTTCTCCAGGTCGGACATCGTTGGCAGTTCGACGCCGCTGCCGGCACGCTCGATCAGCGCCACGGTATGCTCGACGCGCGCGGCACCCAGTTCGACGGCGCTCAGCGAGCTGCCGAAGCCGTCGCGCGCCTCACCGGCAGCCGCAGTCAGGTGTCCCAGCAGTTCGGTGAGCGAACCCAGCTTCTCGCTCAGGCGTTGTCGTGCATCCGCGATGCGGGTCTCGTTGGCGTCGAAGCGTTTCTCGAGCTCGGCCGAACGCTTCTGCCGCGCGGCAAGCTCGGTGCGCACCCGCGCCAGTTCCTGCTGCTGCGCATCGCGATCGGCCAGGAAACGCGCTTCGCGTTCGCGCGCCTCGAGCGCATCCTCGGCCTGCCCCTGGCGCACCAGCGTCAAGAGTTCCGTGATCGAACGCGGCGAGGCGTCCTCGGCGTGCAGTACGCCAGCAAACACGCTGCACGCGATTGCGGCCACGACCATCCGGTACCTGCGCTTCATGGCGCAACCTCCGGCGCCGGGACCGGCAACCACAGCAGCTCGAGCGCCGCCTGCCGGTTCGCCATGCGGATGCCGTCACGGATCGCCAAGTCGAAATCACCGCCCGCGAGCGGCTCCCACGCCTTCGTGAGCGGATTCCACACGCCGCAGCTGCCGCCGTCCGCGGTGCGATAAAGCAGTGCGATGCGTCCGACACGCAGGACATCGACTTCGCGCTGCTCGCCGCCGATCGTGATCGTGTCGCGGTAGGTGTCGATCTTGCGGCCGAAGTCGATCTCGATCTGGTAGGCATCGATCACCTCACGAAATTTCTCGGCGAGCGTGATATCGGCACGATCCATGTTGCGGCGCAGCGACGCAACGCGCTGATTGCGCTCCTGCAGATGGAACGGCCGGTCGAGTGCGACGAAGTCCTGCAGCGAATCGATCATGCGGATCAGCAGCGGGAGCATCTGGCGCGCCAGTACCGTGGCGTCGCCAAAGGAAGCGTCGATCACAGCGATGCGCTGCTCCTGCGCCGCGATCTGCCGCTCGAGGCGCTCGTTGTAGACGTCGAGGCCTTCGATCTGGCGATTCAGCGCCCGGTACTCCTCGAGCAGGGCGCGCGACTCATCGGCCAGGGCGTCGATGCGCTGCTGCGACTGCTGCGCGTCGGCAGTCGCCTTCTTGCTTGCATCCAGTACATCGTCGAGCCGTTGCGCCGGCAACGACGTACTGACGAGCAGCCCCGCCAGCACGCAGGCAGCACGCAAGGTCCGTCGTGTGCTCGCGATCCGGATCATCGAATGCTTCCCCGCACTGCTGTGATGCCTCTGCTGCGCCGGCGTATTACACCGTGTTTCGTACCCCGGCAGAAGCCGCACCGATGCGTTCGAGGGTCAGGAACGCGAAATGCAGCTCCGGATCCGACGCGCTCGCGCACTCCTCCCGCGCCACCTCACGCCAGTCGTCGGCCGCATGGGAAGGAAACAGCACGTCGCCATCGACCTCGCGCTCGATCAGCGTGAGGTGGATGCGCTCGGCGAGCGGCAGGCACTGGCGATAGATCTCCGCACCACCGATCACCATGCACTCGTCCACCCCGTCGCGTGCGGCGATTCCCTGCGCGAGCCGCAGCGCGTCGGGAACGCTGCGCGCATGCAGCACGCCGTCGGGAAAGCGGGGTTCGGCCTGGCCACTGATCACGATATTGCTTCGCCCTGGCAGCGGGCGTCCGATCGATTCGAAGGTGCGCCGACCCATCACGACCGGCTTGCCGAGCGTGAGCGCACGAAAACGGCGCAGGTCTTCGGGCAGATACCACGGCAGCGCGTTGTCGCGCCCGATGACCCGGTTGCGCGCCATCGCGACGACCAGCACCAGCTTCATACTGCGACCGGTGCCGCGATATGCGGATGGCTCCGGTAGCCACGCAGCTCGAAGTGCTCGAAGCGGAACCCGAACAGGTCGCGCACGCCCGGATCGAGCACCATCTGCGGCAGCGGCAACGGCTCGCGCCCGAGCTGCAGGCGCGCCTGCTCCAGATGATTGCTGTAAAGATGCGCATCACCGAATGTATGGACGAAGTCTCCCGGCGCCAGATCGCAGGCCTGCGCGACCATCAGCGTCAGCAGCGCATAGGAGGCGATATTGAACGGCACACCAAGGAACACGTCGGCGCTGCGCTGGTAGAGCTGGCACGACAGGCGCCCGTCCTGCACGTGGAACTGGAACAGCGCATGGCAGGGTGCGAGCGCCATGCGTTCGATATCGGCCACGTTCCAGGCGCTCACCAGCAGGCGGCGCGAATCGGGCGTGGAACGTATCTGCCCGAGCACCTGTGCGATCTGGTCGATGTGGCGTCCGTCGGCAGCCGGCCAACTGCGCCACTGGTAACCGTAGACCGGCCCGAGTTCACCGTTCGCGTCGGCCCATTCGTCCCAGATCGAGACGCCGTTCTCCTTCAGGTAGCGGGTGTTGGTTTCTCCGCGCAGGAACCACAGCAGCTCGTGGATGATCGAGCGCAGATGCAGCTTCTTGGTCGTCAGCAACGGAAAGCCGGCAGCCAGATCGAAGCGCATCTGGTAGCCGAACACGCTGAGTGTGCCGGTGCCGGTGCGGTCCTGGCGCGGGCGCCCATGTGCGAGGATGTGGCGCATCAGTTGCTGGTACTGCTGCATCGCGGCGCGCTCCCGCTCAGCCGGCGGCCGTGGCGTCTGGGTGCCGGGCACGATGCTGTGCCCACAGGAACATCGCCAGACCGGCCACCACCATCGGCAGGCTCAGCAACTGCCCGCGGGTCAGCCAGTCGAACGCGACGAAGCCGAGGCCGTGATCCGGCTCGCGCACGAACTCGACCAGGAAGCGGAAGACGCCGTACAGCAGCAGGAACAGCCCGCTCACCGCCAGCCGCGGACGCGGACGCGCGGAGTACCACCACAGGACCGCAAACAGCAGCACGCCCTCGAGCATGACCTGGTAGAGCTGCGAGGGATGACGTGCCAGCCCCAGCGGATCGTGCGGAAACACCATCGCCCACGGCAGATCGCTGGGACGCCCCCACAACTCCTGGCCGATGAAGTTGCCGATGCGCCCGAAACCGAGCCCGAGCGGCACCAGCGGCGCGACGAAATCGAACAGCGCGCCCAGCGGCTGCCCGGCCCGACGCGCCAGCCACCACAGCGCAACGATCACCCCGAGCAGCCCGCCATGGAACGACATGCCGCCTTCCCAGACCCGGAACAGCCACCAGGGATCGGCGACGAGATGATCGAAGCCATAGAACAACGCGTAACCCAGGCGTCCGCCCAGCACCACCCCGATCGCGCACCAGAACACCAGGTCCTCGATCTGCTCTGCGGTCAGCGGCGAACCCGGCCGCCGCGCGCGCAGCCGCCCCAGCCACCATGCGGTGGCGAATGCACACAGGTACATCAGGCCGTACCAGTGCACGTCGAGCGGGCCCAGCGAAATGGCAACCGGGTCGATATCGGGGTGACGCAGCATCGGAGGAACTCCCGCAACGGCAACGGCGACAGCGGCATCTGCGAAAGCGGCTGCCGAACGCACGAACGGCGGCTATTATGCCGTGCGACCCCGAACCCGGCCACCGCAACGAACCATGTGCCTCATCGTCATCGCCTGGCGGCAACACGCCGATTTTCCGCTGGTGATCGCCGCCAATCGCGACGAATTCCACACCCGCCCCACCGATCCGCTGCATTTCTGGCCAGACCACCCGCAATTGCTGGCAGGCCGCGACCTGCGTGCGGGTGGCACCTGGCTCGGCATCACGCGGACCGGGCGCTTCGCGGCGATCACGAACCGCCGTGGCCACGAGGCGCCTGCTGGCGCACCGTCACGCGGCATGCTCACGCTCGACCACCTGCTCGGAGAATGCCCACCACGGCTTTATATACAACGCCTCGGCAGTGACTGCGAACGCTATGCCGGCTTCAACCTGCTGGTCGGCGACATCGCCGGCGAACTGCACTACATCGGCAACCGCGGCCCCCGCCTGGAACGCCTGCAGCCGGGTGTCTACGGCCTGTCGAACGCGATGCTCGACACCCCGTGGCCCAAACTGCTGGGCGCGCGCGAGGAAATGGCGGCACTGCTGCGGGGTGACCCGGACCCGCAACGAGTGCTCGAGCTGCTGGCCGACCGCACGGTGCCCCCCGACAAGGCACTGCCGGCAACCGGGGTCGGCATCGAACAGGAGCGACTGCTCGGACCGCGCTTCGTTTCCAGCGAGTGGTACGGTACGCGTGCATCGAGCTGCATACGCGTACGCCGTGACGGTCGGGTCGAGTTCACCGAGCGTCGCTTCGACGCCCGCGCCCGGCCGCTGGCAACGCTGCAGTACGCATTCGACCTGAGCCCGCAGGTCGGCATTTCGTCGGCATGAATGCCGACCCACGTAGGTCGGGTTTCAACCCGACAGGGTATGACGGCAGCGCCGTTGTCATTGTCGGCATGAATGCCGATCCACGTAGGTCGGGTTTCAACCCGACGATTGACGCCGACATTCCAGTCGGCATGAATGCCGACCTACATTGCAGCATCGACACTTCGCGACTATAGATAGGCCCTGATATATAGATGAACGCTACCGCAGCGAACCCACAGGAACACCCCTCCATGGACGAAACGACCTCGAACCAGCCCTCGCGGAGCCAGAACAGCGCGTCGGGCTCAGTGCACGGCAGCGGCCGCCACCGCAGCTCGCGGCGCCGACGCAAGTCGAGCATGAGTCCGGGCGCGATGATAGCCGCCGTGATCGGCGTGGTCGCCGTGGCAACGTTCGCTGCGTTCGTGGTCGGCTCGATCGTGAAGCAAAGCTCGAGTGTCGCCGTGCAGCGCGCTGCGCTACAGGAGGATCAGGCGAACACAAACGATGTGCGCGCGGAACTCAAGCGCATGCGTGCGGAAATGGACACGCTCGTGAAGCAGCGTCTGCCGCGACTCAAGGTGCTGCAGTTCGACAAGGTCATTCCGATGAACCAGCCTTACGTGCGCAGCGTACTGTTCACCCTGACCCGCTCGGACGACAAGGAAAGTTACGAGTACACGATCATCCTCGAGAACGTCGATTCTCCCACCACGCTCCCGACCGTGCAGGTGTTGCTGTTCGACCGCACCGGCGTGCAGGTCGGCGGTGACCGGGTCGAGGGCGCCGGGATGCTGCGTCCCGGAGACCGGCAGACATTCTCGGGCGAGATACCGCTGTTCATGGACTCGACACCCGAATACTTCTACGTGGACAGCGGCAAGCACTGAAGGCAGGTCGGCACCTGGCGCTGCAGGCGCCCGAATTGGACTATCCTCCAGTTATCAGTTTGCCGCCTCTGCCGCCTTGGAGAACGGATTCTTGAGTCCGGAGTTCAACTATCAACTCGCGTTTGCGCGCAACCTTGGCTGGGTGAGCGAGGCCGAGCAGGCGATCCTGCGCAGCAAGCGCATCGCCATCGCGGGCCTCGGCGGCGTTGGCGGCAGCCACCTGCTCACGCTGGCGCGCCTCGGCGTCGGCGCCTTCAACATCGCCGACTTCGATGTCTTCGACCTGCCCAACTTCAACCGTCAGGCCGGTGCCAGCATGCGTCACCTCGGCCGCCCCAAGGTGGAGGTGCTGCACGAGTTGTCGCGCGACATCAACCCGGAACTGGAACTGCGCACCTTCGCGAAGGGTGTGAACCGGGACAACCTGGACGCCTTTCTGGACGGCGTCGACCTCTACGTCGACAGCCTGGATTTCTTCGCGGTCCAAACGCGGCGGATGGTCTTCGCCGCGTGCGCGTCCCGGCAGATCCCCGCGATCACGGCGGCTCCGCTCGGTATGAGCGCGGCCTTCCTTGCGTTCCTGCCCGGCCGGATGTCGTTCGAGGAATACTTTCGCATGGAGGGACACAGCGAAAGTGAGCAGTTGCTTCGGTTCCTGGTCGGGCTGTCTCCCGCGATGCTGCAGCTCCCCTATCTGGTCGAGAGGCGACGCGTCAACCTCGACGGCCACGAAGGCCCTTCGACCGCGATGGCCTGTGAACTCTGCGCCGGCGTGGCCGGCGTCAACGCACTGAAGATCCTGCTGAACCGCGGTGACGTGGTCGCCGCGCCGAAGGGCCTGCAGTTCGACGCCTACCGCAATCGCCTGCGCACGACCTGGCGCCCCGGCGGCAACGAGAACCCGATCCAGCGCCTGATGCTGGCGATTGCGCGCCGCAGCCTGAGCCCTGCGTCTGCCGCACCCGTACCGCGACCACTGCAGAAGCCGGTCGAACGCATCCTCGATCTCGCGCGCTGGGCGCCGAGCGGGGACAACGAACAGCCGTGGCGTTTCGAAATCGTCGCCGACGATCACGTCGTGGTGCACGCCCACGATACGCGCGACTGGTGCATCTACGACCTCGATGGACACGCCAGCCAGATCGCCGTAGGGGCGCTGCTGGAAACCATCGGTATTGCGGCATCCACCGACGGGCTGCAGGCAAGCTGCGCAAGACGCCCCGATTCCCCCGAAGACAAGCCACAGATCGATGTGCGCCTGACGCCGGCGAGCGATGCCTCACCCCACCGTCTGCTGCCCTTCGTGCGCGCGCGGGTGACGCAACGGCGGCCGTTCACCACACAGCCGCTGGGCGATGCGCAGAAAAAGGCACTGGAAGCAGCCATCGGCCCGGGCTATCGCGTGCTGTGGATGGAAGGCGCGGCGCGGCGCCGGCAGATGGCGACGCTGCTGTTTCGCAGCGCGCACATCCGCCTCACGACCCGCGAGGCGTGGGAAGTGCATCGACGCAACATCGAATGGGGCGCGCAGTTCAGCGAGGACCGCCTGCCCGACCAGGCGATCGGCGTGGACGCGCTCACGCGCAAGATCATGCAGTGGGCGCTGCAGCGCTGGGAGCGGGTACGGTTCCTGAACCGCTACTTCGCCGGCACCTGGCTGCCGCGCCTGCAGATGGATCTGCTGCCGGGATACCGCTGCGCGGCGCATTTCCTGATCGTTGCCGACCAGCCGCTCGCGGGCATCGACGACTACATGGCAGGCGGTCGCGCCGTGCAACGCTTCTGGCTCGCCGCCACCAGTCTCGCGCTGCAGCTGCAGCCGGAGATGACACCGCTGATCTTCGCGCGTTACGCCAGCGAGCAACGGCGCTTCACCGAAACACCGTCGTGCCTCGTCGCAGCCCAGCGCATCGGCAACGAACTCGCCGCGCTCACGGGCAACAGCCGGCTCGGCAGCGAAGGCGTATTCCTCGGGCGCATCGGCATCGGCCCCGCGCCCACGGCACGCTCGACCCGCTTGCCGCTGCAACGGCTGTTGCATCCCGTTCAACCCAGTAATTCATCAGAGTGATACCCGAATGAACCGCTTCACCCGCAGACTCCTGCCGACCGTCCTTGCCACGCTGATTCCACTGGGCCTGGTCACTGGCTGCAGCGAACCCACCGCCGAAGAGCATGTTGCATCGGCACAGAAGATGATCAGCGAAGGCAAGCTCGAATCGGCGCGCATCGAGCTGTCGAGCGCGCTGCAGCAGGCGCCGAACCTGGCGCAAGCGCGCTGGCTGCTCGGCAAGGTCAACCTGGATCTCGGCGACGCACCCGGAGCAGAAAAGGAGATCCGCAAGGCGATCGAGCTCGGCTACGACGACGACCATGCGCAACTCGCGCTGGTGCGCACGCTGATTCTGCAGAACCAATCGGCGCAGGTCATCAAGGAGACCAACTCGATCGACCCGGACATCGACGCCGCCGATCATTCGGTGCTGCTCGGTCTGCGTGCGCAGGCGTTTGCAGAGACCGGCGATTTCGAGCAGGCCGAAGCCGTGGCCGGCGAAGCGCTGGAACTCGAGCCGAAATCGGTCCCAGCGATGACCGGGATGGCACTGATTCATGCCTTTCAGCGCGATTACGAGACGGCGCACCAATGGCTGGATCGTGCCCTGGAGGCCGATCCGCAATCGGCCGAGGCGTGGAGCCTGCTCGGGCAGGTCGAACTCGAGCAGGGCAACGCGGCCAAGGCCGAGCAGGCGCTGAGCAAGGCGATCGAGCTGCGCACGCACCCGAGCATCGAGTACGCAAAGCGGGCACTGGCACGCGCACAGCTCGACAAGTTCGACGAGGCGAGCAGCGACCTCGCCGTGCTGCAGAAGGCGGGGCTGGGGTCGAACCCCTTCGTGAAGTACGTTGCCGGGGTCAACCTGTTTCGCCAGAAGAAGTACGAGGAGGCGGTGCAGGCCTTCGAGGCCAGCAAGAAGAACTCATCGCCCTACCTGCCGCGCGAGTACTACCTCGCCTCGGCTTACCTCGCACTCGGGCGCACCGAGCAGGCACGCAGCCAGGCGGAACTGATCAGTTCGATTGCTCCGAATTCACCGATGACGAAGCGTCTGTTCGGCGCCGTGCAGATCAGCCAGTCGGAACTCGAAGGCGCGACCAGCTACCTGAAGCAGGCGGTCGAATCCAGCCCTGGAGACCCGGTGCTGCTGCGCATGCTCGGCTACGTATCGCTGCTGCTCGGGCAAGGCGCGAATGCCGTGGGGTACTACGAAAAGGCGCTGGAACTCGATCCCGACTCGGAGAGCACCACCAACTCGCTGGAACTGGCGCGGCTGATTGCCGGACAGAAACTCGACGAGCAGACGGCGAGCACGATCGGTGGCGCATCCGGCGGCAGCGATTCCTTCACGCGCGAATTCTTCAAGGCGCTGGCGCTGTTTCGCGACGGCGACCTCACTGGCACGCTGCGCGAGGCGAAGGCACTGATCGAGAAATACCCGGACAACGTCGAACCGCTCAAGCTGATGGCTGCCTGCCATCTGGCTGCGAGCCAGTGGCAACAGGCAAGACAGTACCTTGATCAGGCACTGAAGATGAAGCCCGATGATGCTTCTGCCGTGAAGAACCTGGCACGACTGGACGTGATGGACGGAGACGCAGCCAAGGCTCGCAGCCTGCTCGAAGGGCTGATCAAGGCGCATCCGACAGATACGGAGGCGCAGGTACTGCTCGCGCGCGTGGTCGAAGGCATGGAAGGACCCGCGCCGGCGATCACAGCGCTCGAGCAGACGCTCGAGCGCAATCCGGAAGCACTCGCGGTGCGTGCCGAACTCGCGCGGCTCTATGTGCAGAACGGCCAACCCCAGCGGGTGGTCGAACTGACGCGAGACCTCTCCGACAAGGACGCCGCCAAGCAGCCGGCGCTGCTGGAGAGACGGGCGAGGGCGCTGTTGACCAGCGGTGATGCCGACGGAGCGCAGCGCGAATTCAAGCGCTTGCTGGCGCTTTTGCCCAAATCCCCGATCGCCCGTTTCGCATACGCCGACAGCCTGGCCTCCAGCGGCAAGAGAAGCGAAGCAGCAGCGGAAATCAAGCGCGCCATCGAGCTCGATCCGTCCTATTTCCCTGCGCGTGCGGCTGAAATCAAGATGCTGGTACAGGCGAGGCAACTGGACGCCGCACGCACGGCGCTGGCAAAGCTTCGGCAGGATTTTGGTGATCGAGCCGAGGTGCTTGGCATCGAAGGCTGGTTTGCGCTCGGCACGAAAGATTATGCGGGGGCGGAAAAAAGCCTGACTGCATCACTGGAGAAGAGCCCGCAGACTGATGTGGCCATCCTGTTGCTGCGTGCGCAGTGGGCGCAGGGCGAGCACGATACCGCGCTGGCAGGCATGCAGGAATGGATCGACAAGCATCCCGGTGATCTCGCGATGCTCATGCACCAGGCGGGCGCCTACATGGGACTGGGTCGAAACGAAGAGGCGCGCGCCGTCTATGCCCGCGTCGTTGAACGCTACCCCGACTTCGTTCCAGCACTGAACAATCTTGCCTGGCTGAGTCAGGACAAGGATCTCCCCCAGGCGATTCAATACGCGCAGCACGCACTGACTCTGGCGCGCACGGATCCCAATGTCATCGACACACTGGGCATGTTGATGTTGAGGAAGGGCGACGGACACAGCGCGGTCGAGCAACTGCGCGAGGCCGTGAGGCTGGCACCCGACAACGCCCAGATGCGCTTGCATCTCGGCCAGGCGCTGCTGCAGCAGAAGCAGCGGGACGAGGCGATCCGGGTACTGGAAGGCGTCGTCAAGGAGGACCCCGACAGTGAGCCCGCTCGCGAAGCACGGGCGCTGCTCTCGGCAGCAGGCGTGGATGCCTGAGCGAGCCTCACCCCGGTGTCCCTGGCAGCCTCGTGAAATGCCGGTACGGGTTGGGAAGAAACAGCGATCGGTCGCACCCCATGGCGCGTTGACGGGATAACGGAGGGGCGCATATGCGCGTCGTAGCTCTCGCCAATGCACATGCGTTGGCGCATGTGTCACGGCTGCTGGAAATTGCCAAGGTATTGCGCACACACGGGCACGAGGTCGTGCTCGCCGGTCACGGCAAGTACCTCGAGGTAGCCAGCCAGGACGGCTTTCCGGTGCGCGAACTTCCCTACATCACGGTGGAACGCGTAGTGCAGGCTGTGCGTACGCAAAGGCTGTGGGAACTGTACCGGGAACACGAACTCGAGCAGTTCATCGCGGCGGAACTCGCGCTGTATGCAGAATTCCGACCCGATTGGGTATTGATCGACAACCGGCCAACGGCACGCACTTCGGCTGAAAAGGCCGGCATCCGCAGCGCGGCCGTACTCAACGTGCACATGAGCAACTACCGGGCGATTCCCTTCTTCAGCTACGTCCAGCAGTTCGGCGACATTCCGGGTCTGGGGCTGATGGACCGGCTCGAAAACGCCATCGAACGCCAGGTTTATGACCGACTCGTCATGGGCGGTCTGAACCGCGTGCGCCGCACGATGGGCTTGTCCCGCCTGTACGCCTACGAACACGAGGAGGGCGCACAGCACAGTTTTCTGGCGGATGTTCCTGCATTCAACCCGGCACACCGCCTGCCAGCTCAGGCACGCTTCATCGGACCACTGACGTGGCACAACACATTGCCCGCTCCTGCCTGCCTGGCGCAACTGGACCGGCAGCGACCGGTGGTCTACTTCTCGCTGGGCAGCGAAGGTCTTGAAGAGCTGGTAGGTCAACTGGCACCACTCGGCGCACACGGGGTGCAGGTAGTGGTTGCCGCTGGTGCGGCCGATCTCTCCGGTCTCAACCCACCACCGGGTGTTTACCTGGAACGGTACATCAACACCGAAACGCTGTTGCCGTACTGCAACCTGGTCTGCTGTCACGGTGGGAACGGAACACTCTACCAGGCGCTAGCCCACGGGCTGCCGTGTGTGGTGGTAGCCACCCACGCCGAACAGTACTACGGCGGCAAGCGCATCCGCCAACTGGACCTGGGCACGGCCATGACGCTGAAGCAACTGCGCCGGCGCGGCATGAGCAGCCTGGTTGCAGCAATCAGCGAGGTGCTTGAAACGCCGCGCTACCATGCGGCAGCACGAAATTTCATGGGCAAGGTGAACGAAGAGCTGGGCGGAGCCGCGCTGGCGGCGCAAACGCTGATGACGGACTGAGTGCTTGCTGCAGGCACTCATCGATCAGCCTGCGAGCAGAAGCCCAAAAAAGAAGCGCGGCCGAGGCCGCGCTTCCTGTCAGGGCGAAGGGAATCAGACCTTGCGACGGCGGGAGCCAAAGCCCATGCCGGCCAGACCGATACCCAGCAAAGCCAGCATGCCAGGCTCTGGTACCCTGGTCGCCTGCTCGGCTCGTGCTTGGGTGGTGGCGCCCATGCCAAGCGTGTAGTTACCCGCAGCCAAGCCCTTGATCGTGATCTCGAAATCGTTCCAGCCGGCAGCAGAGCTGTACTCGTTGCTCTGCGGGTTGCCAGCAGGCAGGCTCCTGGTGACGTTCAGGCTTGCCTTGTCCGCGTCCTCGGAACAAGACGTGACACCGTTGCAATCCACGAAATCGGCATCCGAATCAGCGAAATTTTTCCCGTTCGGCGTCCAGGTGACGAGGGTGCCGTTGGTGCCCGTCAGTTCGAAACTGGCGCTGATCGTCGCGTTTGCCAAGGCACTGACCAAGTTCGGTGTATTCACCGCCACGTACAGATAAGGATCAGCCTTGAACTTGAGGTTCAGTTCACCACCTTCCGTCACCGTAAAGCTGAAGGCCATGGTGGTCTGGGAACCCACATTGGTGTTGCTGTCACCCTTGCCGTTGGCAGCAATATTGACCTCGGAGATCTGGTTGGTGATGGTAGGGGTTGCCGTTGCCAACTCGGCTTCTTTGATCTGAGCGCCCGAGTTGGAATAGGTCTGGCCGTTGTTGGTGCTGAAGAAGGAGAAATCACCCAGCCCACGCGCAGGAGCCCCTTTCGTCGCAACCGACTCGAGCACCGGCGGTGTGCCGCTGCACGGCGTGCCGATCGTGCTGCAGTCCGCATTCATGTTGTCGTTGGCGCCGTTCAAATTGGCGTTTGAATTGGCGGTAAACGAATACCCGGTAATAGCAACGGTTGCACCGCTGATGGTCAGTTCGAAGTCCTTCACAAACAGGGCAGAGCCGGCATACACATCCGCCGACGCCTGGCTGGACACACCCAGAGCGAAGGTCGAAACGATGGCGGCAGCCAAGGTCGAGCGTTTGAGGTTCATGGTCATCATCTCCAAGTGAGTGATTCGAGTTCCTGGCGTCCCTACGGGTTGCCTTGCTGGAAACCGTTGAGCAGTTTCGCTGGCGCATCCTAAGCAACCACCGTGCCTGAAATTATTTTTCTTTGTTTTTCAGCGTGTTGTGAATTCTTCTTGACCATTCGACCGTCGGATGAGCACGGAAGTGTAAAGTTTTTCGACAGCGTTTCTGGCCTATGAGGGCTCGGTTGAGGGGACCGTGGTCCGTGTCGGCAACTTGCTCAGCCGCAAACCGAGGGCGCAGAAGAACGCCTGCCAAGACACCGTGCCGGCACACCGCCCCAGATTTCTCCGGGTGCGATCTGCGTGTCCTTCAGCACCAGCGCCCCAGCCGAAACGATGGCGCCATCGCCCACCGTGACGCCCGACATCACGATCGCCTTGGCGCCGATGGTCACCTCGTTGCCGACGCAAATCCTCGACAGGGCAAAGTAATCACCCTCGATCGCGTGGCTGTAGAGCACCGCATCGTGGCCAACGATGCAGTTGGCGCCGAACTCGGTCAACGGCGGATCGAGCAGCGTACCGGCGCTGTAGGTGTTCGGACCCATTTTCGTGCCGAGCGCCTGGTACACCAGCCGCATCAGCGGCACCGGTAAAAAATGCGTGCGAATCAAGGTGTTGAACAGCATCAGGTAGAACAGGATATTGACCTGGGCGGCAAACTCGGCGCGCGAGCCGGGTTTCAGCTCGCCTTCCTGCAGCGGCACGAAGATGAGGAACAGCCGGTAGACGAGGAAGCCGTATATATAAATGAGGACAACCGCAGCGATCAGCAGCGTCACGCCGCGGAAATCGCCGAGCGGCAGCTTGCCGAACAGCAGCGCCGTGGTGCCCAGCGCCAGCACCAGGATCAGGCCCAGCAGGGCGAAAAAGCTCAGGATCTGCGGCGGCGTGATCTGGCGCATGTGGAAAGCCCCCCGTGGACTCGTGATGCTGCAAGCCGAGTATAGATAGAAAGCACATCACAGCTGGAAATCACGCTATTATGGACAAATTATTCAAATAACGTCCATAATAGAAAACATGCCACGAAAGCCGCCTGTGATCTTTCCCCAGGAACAGCGTCTTCTCTCCGCGCTGGGAGAGCGGCTGCGCGTCGCCCGGCTGCGACGCAAGCTGAGCAATGCCGTCGTCGCGCAACGCGCCGGCATTTCGCGAACCACGCTATACAAGGTCGAAGCCGGTGATCCGGGGGCGACGCTGGGTTCCTACGTCCGGGTACTGGCCGTACTCGGGCTGGAGAACGACCTCCAAACCCTGGCTGCCGACGACAAGGTTGGCCGCAAGCTGCAAGACCTGGCCTTGGCGCCGGTGCGCCGCTCTCGCGCCGCGAGGAAGCAGTTTGCAGCGCCAACGCCCTCATCGTCTGCCGATACGGAGGACACGCCATGAGTCCGCCGAACAACGCGCTGGAAGTATGGCTCGACAGCGATCTCGGTCCTGCCTGTCGAGTTGGCACCTTGACACATGACCGCGGCCAGATCCGTTTCCACTACGATCGCGATTGGCTCGGTGACCCTCGGGCATTCGCGCTCGACCCTGACCTGTCGCTTGACGAACACCCATTTTTCCCGAAACCGGAGTTGGGCAATTTCGGCATTTTCCTGGACTCCTCGCCTGACCGATACCGAGGAGTTCCTCGGCAACGAGAAAATGGCTGCCCCGCCGGTGACCGCCTTGCACGAGCTCGAAGCGGTGGCTTACCAACTCAGCAGCCGCCGGATCGACGATCTGGATGCCCTGCGAAAATGGCTGGCCGTACTGGTAGCACCGGGCGCCTCCCACGGCGATGCCGCCCACGCGGATACCGACCTGACCCAACTGTTCCGACGTGTGGCCTTCAACGTCGCGGTCGGCAACCGGGATGACCATCTGCGAAACCACGGTTTCGTGCTGGGAAAGACCGGATGGCGGCTGGCACCCGCCTTCGACGTCAATCCGAATATCGACAAGGGCGAACACGTCTTGAATCTGGACGATGTGGACAATCGGCCGAGCCTGGAGACGGTTTTGGGCACCGCGGCGTTCTATGGCCTTACCGACAGTACAACCCGGAAAATCGTGGAAGAAGTCCTGGCCGCGGTTGATGGCTGGCGGGACGCGGCACGAAGAACACACATCAGCGGTGCCGACATTGAACTGACCGCGGGCGCCTTCTCGGCCCATGCGGAATTTCGTGCGGGTATTTGTTAAGGAACGCAGGAATCAGGAAGCCTTCGAGCGACTGAAGGTCGAGCTGAGCCATGCCTTCGCCGCTCCGGACAGCGCGTACCACCCCTTGACCGCCACCGACGTGATCGCACGGGGCGGATGGCATATTTCAGCCCGCATGTCACTGCACCAGCTCGAATCGCAGCGGCACGCCTACCGCCACGCTCGCGCGCGACAGCGTAGCCAGCGTCACGCTGGTGTCGTTCTCATCCAGCAGACGATTCACCACCGCACGACTGGTGTGCATGCGTGCCGCCATTTCTGTGCGCGTGATGTGCTTCGCCTTCATGGCCTGCGCGAGCTGCCAGGCGATGACGCGCTTGATGGCCGTCGCGGTGACTTCCTCGCGCAACCCGTCCTCTGCCAGAAACTCGTCGAAATCGCTGCCGATATGCTTGCTCATTGCCTTGCCTCATAGCCGCTTCGCGCGGGCCGGCAGCACCTCAATGTGCCAGAGCGGACATCACGTGTTGAGGGTCGTTGTGAATCGCGCGCAGCAGGGCACGCGCCGGCCCCGTGGGCTCGCGCAGCCCCTGCTCCCAGTTACGCAGCGTGCCGACGTGCACATCCAGCACGCGCGCAAATCGCGCCTGGGAAAGCCCTGTGGCCTTGCGGATATCGCGCACGCGCAACGCATCGACGTGGAATTCCCGCGCCGGCGCACGTTCGCCGCGTCGGATCTCGTCCATCTGCGTGACGCTTTCCATCAGGTCATCGAAGAACTTGCTCATGTCACTCACCTCCACTTCTCGACAATACGCCCGAGCGCGGCGCGCTCCTGCGCACTCAGGTCGTCGCGCTCGTTCTTCGGGTAGATCAACAGCAGCGCAATCTGTGCATCACTCACAAAGTGACAGTAGATCACCCGTGACCCACCGCGCTTGCCGCGCCAGCTGGATGCCACCCGCACCTTGCGAATGCCGCCCGTGCCCTCGATGAGGTCGCCAGCATCCGGAGCTTCATCAAATCCGCCTGAAAGGCGGCATACGTGTCGTCGTCGAGCAGTTCCCGCAGGCGCTGCGTGAAGACGGGTGTTTCGATGAAGATCATGTCGTGACTGTGCACCACTGGTGTAAGTACGTCAATGGTGTATAGATAGCGCTCCCTCCCGCTTTGCAGTGTTTTGCGACAGCATCTGCAGTGCTACCGCGCACGCCTCAAGGTGTTCCAGCAAAACGACGGGCATCCTTGAGCAGCACGATCAATTGCCGTTCATTTCCTGGCGTGGGCTCAAATCCGAAACGACGATAGAACGCCTCGACTTCGGCATCGATGGGGTGCGTCAGCAGTGCCCGGATGCCCGCCTGTTCGGCGATCGAAAGGGTGTAGCGGATGGCATCCTGCAGCATGCTGAAACCTGGACCTTGCCCCTGGTAGTCGAGATCGACGGCAAGCCGCGCAAGAATCACCAGCGGAATCGGGTACTGTCCCATGCCGCGGCGGATCCGCTCGGGCGCTTCGAGTGTGTCGATCTGGCCGACCGTCAGACTGAAGTAGCCAGCAACCCGCTCCCCAGCGCATACGACAAAGGTTCTTGCCGAGCCGCTGCCCTGGGCCTGGCGTGCGTGGCGATGCAGCCAATCGCTGAGAGCCGGCTTTCCGCAGTCAAACGCTTCCAGGCGGTGCTGCGCATCGAGTGGTTGCGGTGCGCAAAGCTTCATTTCAGCGAAGCACTCAGTAATTTCGTTGCCGCCAACGTGGGCGAGCATGGCGATTACGAGAACGTCAGCGACGTACATGCGCGATCTGATCCGCCGTGACAAGGAGCGCAGGGATCAGGAAGCCTTCGAGCGACTGAAGGCCGAGCTGAGCCATGCCTTCGCCACTCCGGAAAGCGCGTACCACCCACCCCTTGACCGCCGCCGACGTGATCGCACGCAACCGGGGCTGACGGCGTGGCCAGGATTCTGATCCAGGAGGCAGCGTCCTGGCGGCTCGACGAGATCCATCGCCACACGCGCGATCGCTGGGGAACGGCGCAGGCCGACCACTACATCGCCGGTCCGTTCGAATCCTTCGACGGCTCCTTCGGCGGCCATGCAGGCAGTGTCAGCCAGCTTTACACTCAACACGTCGGTGGCACCGCACACATCCTGCATATGATTGAATTTACTAACATTTTTGAAAGTAATGTCACATTTGAATATACGAACATTCGGGCTGCCCGAAGAAGGATTTAATCAATTCGGGCAGCTTCTGGATCCTGCGCAGAGCGCTCAGTGCAAGCCGCTTCATTTCGTCCTTGCTCTGTACCAACCGGCCGGAAACCTCGCGCTTGACGTGAGCCCAGACGACTTCATCGGGATTCAAATGAGGGGCATAGGGTGGCAGGAAAAACAGCTGTAGCTTGCCTTGTAGGCTATCGACGTAGGTTCTGACCATCTTGGAGCGATGTATCGGATGACCATCGACGATCAGGAAGATCGGATGCTGCGCGCCGACCATCAACCGCTTGAGAAACTCCAGGAAGATGCGGGCGGTCACTGTCCCATCGTGCAACATGAAGCGCAACTCGCCACGCGGATTGATGGCAGAGATCATGTTCAGCGAAAACCTGCGTCCCGTTGCCGCCACAACAGGCGTCTGTCCCTTTGGAGCCCAAGTCGTTCCCGTGTGGTAATCCGAACGAATTCCCGATTCATCGGCAAAATAGATCGACGCTCCAACCCTCCTGGCTTCAGCGGCAATAGCAGGGAAGGCTTCTGCCTCCCATGTGCGCACCATAACTGGATCCTGCTGCCACGCTTGATACAACGGTTTTTGAACGCTGAAACCAAGGGTCTTCATCACACGATGCGCCGTTGCCGTAGACAGCTCCACACCGAACTGACGCTTGATCAGGTGACGGATGAGCTTCAACGTCCACAGGCCAAATTCGAACTTCAGCTGTTGAGGCGTGTTTTCCCGCACGGTGTTGGCGATCCATCTCATCTGTTCGTCGCTCAGCTTCATGGGGCGCCCGGGGATCGGCTTGGCCAGCAAGGCTTTCTGACCGCCCTCAATGAAAGAAGCCAGCCAGCGAAAGACACTGCGCTCATTGACGCCGTAGGCGGTTGCTACGCTGCTCACAGTCTGCCCCTCACGCACAGCCTTGATAGCCTGTTGTCGCATGACTTGCAGCGTATGATGGTCGTGCGATCGACCGTCGGAAGTTCGTTTGCATTTCATGCGAGGAATTATAACTCAACATGACTTTATTTTCGAGAATGTTAGTATTGCATTCCGTTAATTTGGTATGGGTATTGCTTGGCTAAAAATGGGTAATCGACACAATAAGGGAGGCGCGTATGAGACCCATTTTCCGGAAATCCTTCGCTGCGAAGTCGGCAGCGCTATTGGCCGGTGCGTTGCTGCTTGCTGCGCAGTCCCAGGCGGAATTGCTCGATGCATTCGCGAACGGGGGCTTCGAAGGCGGCAGCATGAACACCAACACGCACAACTCGGAAGTACCGCCGGGCTGGACGACCACGGCGGGCACGCCGGACACGTTCAACGGCGACACGAACTTCGCCAGCTACACTTGGGCGCCCAGCAGCACGGGAGGGCAGTTCCTGCACGGCATCGGCTTGCAGCCGCAATGGACGGAGAGCGCCTTGCAGGTGGGGCTCGACGGCCTGGTGATCGGGAAGCAGTACGAGATTTCGTTCGAGCAGAGCATCTCACGAAGCATCTGGTCCGAAACGGGGGGCTACTGGCGGATCAAATTCGGCGACGAGACCCATAATTCTGCTCATATGGACATCCCTGCCTACGGGGTCTTCGACGGCTGGGACTGGCAGACCATGATCTTCACCGCAGCCACCGAGATCCAGACACTCGAAGTGATCGCCTGGAGCGACACAGACGGTCGGCGAACCGACATCGGCATCGACAGTTTCTTCCTCGGCGACCCCGGCACCAATCCGGACAATCCGGACAATCCGGACAATCCCGTACCCGAACCCGGCACGCTGGGCATCTTTGCCCTTGGCTTGGCCGCCCTGGGGCAGAGCCGCCTGCGCAAGCAACGGCAACGCTGAACACGATCATCGGCGGAATGGGGCGCTGCGCACGCAGCGCCCTCCCTGAATCGGGACCCTGATCAGGTTCGGCCTCATCAACCCAGCCGACCCAGTAGCTCAGCAAAGCGTTCGGTCGCGCTGTAGCGGGCGAATTCCCTCGCCAGCCGCCGCGCTGCCAGCCATGACTCCTCATCGACCAGCAGCGCCGCGGCTGCTTCTCGCAACGCATCGACGGACGCCTTTCCGGCACGCAGCAGCCTGCCGGCGCCGCTGGCTGCCACCGCCTGCATATTGAGGTACTGATCGAGGTTGCCGGCAATGCCCAGTACCGGCACGCCGGCGGTGAGCGCCTGCTGCGTGGTCGGGCTGCCGCCGTTGCAGATCACCAGGCGTGCGCGCGCGGCAGCGGCTTCACCAGGCAGGTAATCGGCCACGAAGGCGTTTGCCGGCGGGTTGGTGATGCTCACCCGTCCAGCGGTGGCGGCGATCACCGTCACCGCCAGCCCGGCGAGCGCCTCCAGCACCATCGGCAGCAGCTCGCTGCGCCCCGAGCTGCCCAACGTCACGTAGACGGCCGGGCGATCGGGCGCCAATGCATCCCACCACTCGGGCTCGGGCACGGTGGGCGACCACAGGATGGGGCCCAGGAAATGATGGTTTGGCGGCAGGGCCTGCGTCGTGAACAGTTCCGGGATATCGGCGTACAGCGTATGGTCGCCCCAAGTGTAGCTGTGCCGCAGGTCGTGGCCGAGGGCAGGCAGACCGTGTTCGCGGCGCACTGTGTTCAGCGGGCGGGCGTGCAGCGCAAACGCGAGCGGGCGCGCCAGCGTGAACGCAAGCTGGCCGAGCCGCACGCCGAGCAGCCGTGCGACCGGCAGCTCCGGCACCGGAAAGTGCTGGCGGGCATACGGACTCCAGTACGCATTGCTCAGGTTCAGGTACGGCACCTTCGCAACGGCGGCGCTGACGGCGAGCGAGAGGCGGAAATCCCCCACCACCACGTCGGGACGCACGCGCTCGAGAAGCTGCAGGTCCTGTTCGACGTAACGCCTCAGGGTAGGCGCATCGTAGAGCGGGCTGCCGCTGGCGAGCGCTGCCTCGAACTGCTCCCCCGGAATGGTCGTGATTTGGTGCAGCGGGAAATCGGGCTTTGGAAACAGCCGCGCGTAGCGCGGATCCCAGGCAAATTCGACCGCGTGGCGCTGCGGGTCCAGCGCGCGCGCCAGCACCATCGGCCGCGCCACGTGTGCCAGCGTGACCGCCTCGGCGACGAACAGCACCCGCTGCCTGGGCCTCGCGCTCATCCTTGCCCTCGAAAATCGACTTCAATCATTCGAAATTTCCTGCGATGACTTCGGGATGCACGCGGGCATGAATCATGGCTCCATTCCTTTATCGTGGTTTGAATCAACTTCAGGCGGAGGAAGAATTGCCTCTGCATCCGGGTGGCACCCGGCGAGGAAGGCCATCATCTCGGTGGCGTTCTTCGAGAGATAGAAGCGCACCATCTTCTCGTTGAACTCCTGTGCCCTGGCCGCTGGCACGCTGATCGCGTCGATGCCATGCGACATGAGCACGCCGTTCATCATGAAGCGCGACGTACGTTTGTTGCCGTCGAAGAAAAACTGCTGCAAGGCACCGAACAGAAAGAAGGCCGCTGCACGCTCGAATGGCTCGCACTCTTGCAGGGCTGTCACACCTTCGCTGAACACCCGGTTCAGTTCCGGTGCACCGGGGAGTGTCGGCAGCGGTGTATGGCGCCCACGCTCACCGAGGCCCACGTCCGGCGTGTAGTTCGTCTCCTGCCCTTCGCCCCGGAACACGCCCCACTCCAAGGCTTCCCGGCGTGCAACGATGCCGTTCAGTTCGATGAATACGGCCTTGGAAAGAGCGAACTGAGCGCTCTTGACCATCGTCAGAAGGCGTCTGGAACTTTCCGCGAGGTTCAGAATTTGCTCTTGATCGAAAATCTTCCGTCCGCCGACGGTCACGCCGTCCAGCAGGGTCTTGACCTCGGGGAAGGTGAAGGGGTTGCCTTCGAGCACCGAAGCATCCCAGACGAACTCGGGCAGCATCTTGTGGAAGCGGAAGCAGACCCGCTCAAGCGAGTGAACCGGAACGGCAGTCGGTACCGCCGACCGGTTCCAGCGAAAGCCAAGCGCATCGAAGAGGGTCATGTTGCTGCACGCCATCGCTCATTGAACACGGTTTCATCATCGCAATACAGGGCGCTTGCGCCAATCACATAACACGCTTTCTGGCAGCGAAGCCATCGCGCAGCACGGATGGCTTGAGCCGCGCCGACTATACTGCCCGCAGGCTTTGCTGCCGGGCACGGGCAGCCGTCGATCACACACCGGCAGCAACCAACCCGCGAGGAACCGGACCACGATGGAAGGCAGCCTGCGGCTCGCGTTTCGCAACCTCTGGCGCAACCGCCGGCGCAGCACGATCGCGCTGGCGACCATCGGCTTCGGCGTGGTGGCACTGGTACTCGCCGGCGGATTCATCGAATGGATCTTCTGGGCGATGCGCACCGCGACCATCGAGTCGCAGCTCGGCCATATCCAGGTCGTGAAGCGGGGCTACTTCGAGGCGGGCGCAGCTGATCCCTTCGCCTACCTGCTGCCCGACGACTCGCCCACGTTTGCCGAACTGGAGCACAGCCCCGGCGTACTGTTCGTCACCCCCCGCATCGCCTTCACCGGGCTGGTGAGCCACGGCGACCTGACCGTCTCTTTTGCCGGCGAAGGGGTCGACCCTATAAAGGAAAGAACCGTCAGCAAGATGGTCGTGATCACCGCTGGCCAGAACCTGTCGGGGCCGGACGCCAGCGAACTGATCATGGGCACGGGGCTCGCGCGCAACCTCGGCGTCGAACTCGGCGATCAGGTGGTGCTGCTGGTCAACACGGCCGCGGGCGGCATCAACGCGGTCGAGCTGAAGCTGGTCGGCACCTTCACCACCTCGACCAAGGCCTTCGACGACAGCGCGCTGCGCGTACCCATCGGCGTTGCGCACACGCTGCTGCGCACGCAGGGTGCGCACCGCTGGGTGCTGCTGCTCGACGACGAGAGCAAGGTGCCCGCGCTGATCGACGATTTCCGCCAGCGTTTCACAGCCGCTGACGCCAACACCACGCTGCAGTTCGTGCCGTGGCAGCAACTGGCCGACTTCTACAACAAGACCGTGGCGCTGTTCTCGCGTCAGATGGACGTGGTGAAGGCGATCATCGGGCTGATCATCGTGCTCAGCATCTCGAACCTGCTGGTGATGACGGTGATGGAGCGCACCGGCGAGATCGGCACCCTGATGGCGGTCGGCTACCGCCGCCGCAGCATCCTGCGCCTGATGTTCAGCGAAGGGCTGCTGCTCGGCGTGGTGGGCGGTGCGCTCGGCACGCTGGTCGCCGTCGTACTGGCGCTGGGCATCTCGGCCGTCGGCATCCCCATGCCACCGCCACCGGGTTCGGATACCGGCTTCACCGGCGAGATCCGCCTCACCGTGCCGCTGGTCGCCGGCGCCTTCGTGCTGGCGGTGGTGGTCACCGCGCTCGCCGCCGTATACCCGGCGTGGAAGGCATCGCGGCTCGAAGTGGTCAACGCGCTGCGGCACAACCGCTAGCGCCGGGAGACGCACATGTGGCAGCTCGCGTTCAGGAACATCTTTCGCCAGCGCATGCGCACCGCGCTGACGCTCGCCGCCATCGTCTTTGGCGTGGTCGGCATCGTGCTGAGCGGTGGCTTCGTCGAGGACGTGTTCGTGCAGTTGCGCGAGTCGACGATCCACTCCTACCTCGGCCACCTGCAGGTCCACCGCGCCGGTTATGCCGAATACGGTCGCCGCGACCCGCTCGCGTACCTGATCGAGGAGCCCACGGAACTCGAACGCCAGATCGCGATGATTCCCGGCGTCGAAGACGTGATGGCAAGGCTCAGTTTCTCGGGGCTGCTGAACAACGGCAAGGCGGACCTGCCGATCATCGGCGAAGGCATCGAACCGGAAAAGGAGGCACGGCTCGGCACCGCACTCGATATAGTCGCCGGCCGCAAGCTGGCCGAGGAAGACGCCTACGGCGTAGAACTCGGGCAGGGCGTCGCCACTGCGCTGCAACTCGCACCGGGCGATTTCGTCACGCTGGTGAGCAGCACGCCCGATGGCGCCGTGAACAGCCTCGAGTTCGAGGTGATCGGCACTTTTCGTACCTTCTCGAAGGATTTCGACGGCCGCGCGGTGCGCATCCCGCTGGCCGCCGCGCAGGAGCTTCTGTATACCGACGGCGCGCACGGCATCGTGGTCGCGCTGGCCGACACCGCGCTGACCGACACCGTCGCTGCCACCCTGCGCGCGCAACTGCCGGCGGCGGACTACGAGCTGAAACCGTGGTACGAGCTGGCCGAGTTCTACGCCAAGACGGTCGACCTGTACCGGCGCCAGTTCGGCGCGCTGCAACTGATCGTGCTGGTGATGGTGCTGCTCAGCGTGGGCAGCAGCGTGAACATGACGCTGCACGAGCGCACCGGCGAGTTCGGTACCTTGCAGGCGCTGGGGCAGCGGCGCTGGCGGCTGTTCCGGCTGATCCTGGCCGAGAACCTGCTGCTCGGGCTGCTGGGCGCCGCCCTGGGCGTTGCCTGCGGTGTACTGCTCGCCTGGCTGATCTCGCGCATCGGCATCCCGATGCCGCCACCGCCTGGCTCGAACGTGGGCTACACGGCCTTTATACGCATCGTGCCGGCCGTGCTGGCGCTTGGCTTCACGATCGGTGCCGCCTCGACGCTGCTCGCCGCGCTGCTGCCGGCGCGGCGCATCACCCGGGTACCGGTGGTCGACGCGCTGCGCCAGAACGTCTGAACACCCCTACGACTGTCGGGTTTTTTTACACTTCACACCGCATCAACCTACTCGGCATTTGTCAACAGCGTGATTCGGTTCACAAAAACGATTTTGGCACGCTGTCTGCATTCTCAGTCATGGGTCTGGATTTTCAAAACTTCACCGAGGAACGACACCATGAAGAAACTTCTGCTTTCCGCCTGCTGCGCAGCAGCACTGGTGGCTCCGATGGCCGACGCTGCGATAGTCACGCAGTGGACGGTAGAAACCTGGACCCGCTTCGACAACGACAGCGTCCTGCCAACCTCGGGAATTACCAAGTCCGTTGACGGCACCAAACTGTCATGGGGCTCCGGTAGCGGTGGTCCGAGCAGCCTGGAAATCACGCAGGGTGGCACTGAGACGGTTCCTTACGCGTCCACCCCCGTCAATACGGTTCAAACCCTCGCCCCTATTACCAATCCTCTCCTTCACTTGGGAAGTGCCGTAGACAACGTGAAGATCACGCACGACAACAACCCGATCCAGGGAACCACCTTGGACTCGGTCAATATTCTTTCGACCCTGTGGCTGACCCCGCTCAACCCTCCTGATTCGACGAGCCCCCCCATCGGCCCGCTGACGTTCAATGTCAATTTCCAGGAAACAACGAACAACGCGGATCCCTGCGCGAACGGCGCTCCCAACGGGTCTGGCGTCAACGTCAATGGGTGCGGTGATATCTTCGTGATTGGCGATACCTCATTGAACAACGAGTTCGAGTGGGCTGATCCGGAGACGGTGACCGGGCTTCGGACTTACTACCTCCACTTCTTCGAGAAAAGCAATGCATTCAGTGCGCTGCCCACTGCTGCGTGTACCGCCGCTGGCGCAAGCGCGGGCTGCATGGGCTTCATGACGATCGAGGACCGGGCGAACGCGGCCCAGTTTGCCGTGCTGATCAGCACCCAGCCCATCAGGAACGTTCCCGAACCCGACACCATGGCGTTGTTCGGCCTTGGCCTGACCGGTCTGGCACTGCGCCGTCGTCGCAAGCACTGAGCTGCGAGCGACACACGGAAAAGGCGGCCACTGGCCGCCTTTTTCATTTACGTAGGTCGGGTTTCAACCCGACGGGTGTTTGGCCCCAGTCGGCATGAATGCCGACCTACGGACGTGGGTCGGGTTTCAACCCGACGGATGTTTTGGCCCCAGTCGGCATGAATGCCGACCCACGGACGTGGGTCGGGTTTCAACCCGACTTCTGCATCAATCGTCGGCATGAATGCCGACCCACGGATGGGCGCCGGTCCGCGTGGGTCGGGTTTCAACCCGACGGATGTTTGGCCCCAGTCGGCATGAATGCCGACCTACATCAGCGGGCGAGTTTCTTCAGATAGTCCTTGTTGAACAGCTTCTCGGGCAGCTCGCGCTTCACCATCTTGCTGTAAACCAGCTCGGAGCGCTCGCCGGCGCGCAGCGCGTCTTCCATCAGCAGCCGCGTCGGGCGTATTTCGTCACCCAGCTCCCTGAAGTCGGTGTAATGGCACACCTTCATCAGCCGCTTCGAGATCGTGTAGAACTCGGCCTTGTACGGGTGGAAGTTACTCGCGTTCACCCAGTACAGCACGCGGTGGTAGGTGACGCCGCGCGTGGCCGCCTTCAGCTCCAGCACGTACATCGGCTCGCCGTCCACTTCCTCGGTACGCAGCAGCGTCGGCTCGTAGTCACCCGCGAAGTTGGCGCGCGCGAGGTCGCCGTTCGCGACCTGCCCGGTCAGCTTCTGCGCGAGCGGCAGGCGCACCGGCTGCGACACCGACGGCAGGAAGGCCCACAGGTCACGGTCGCGCATCAGCAGGATCTGGCCACGGTCGATGGCCGGCGCCGTGGTCTGCACCAGCGTGCGCGTGTTGCCCTTCGACAGCAGACGGTACTCGCGCACCTCCTGGTCGCCCGCACCCGCATGCGTGGTGCTGATCACCACGTCGACCTGGAAACCGTACTGCGGAAAGCGGATGCGATCAGCACGGGAAAGGATGTCATCGGCGGAAATCTCGTGCCGCACCTCGGCCGCCTGCGGCTTCGCGGCGTGTCGCGGCGCGGCCTCACCCGGCGCTGTGCCGAGCGTAAGCAGCAGCGCGGTTGCGACCATCGCCGCCGCCACGGCACGCCGCACCAATCCGGCAGCAGGCCCTGCTTCAGAAGGTGTCGCAAAACGCCGCGAAGCGTGCGGCGGTGCCTTCGCATCGGGGGGCGTGTGCCGCAGGGATGCGGCACTCGAGCCTGCAGGGATGCATTCACGGCGTCCCACCGGGGTGAAGGCATCGTCGCGCGCGACCTGCATCGATGACCGACAGGCCATTGCGACAGCCTCTTCACGAGCACGACGGAGGGTGGCAGAACGGAGGCTGGGATCGGTCGGCATCTTGCGGGCGCCAAACGGGGCTGACCGGGGCAGTGTAGCCGAAGCCCCACGGCTTTTCCGTGACCGCGGGCGCACGGGCGTATCGCCTATACTGTCTGCGCTTACTTCCCGTTGCCGCGGCGCTGCCAGCCCGGTGATTCGGGATCGCAACGGGCGCAGCCGCCGGACGGGACACGAAACACGACGATGAGCAGTAAAGACAGCTACCACGTGCTGCTCAGTTGCGCCTCGAGATCGGACGCCGACTACTTCAGCAACCTGCTGCGCGCGCACGCGGACGGCGCCGCCATCCGTACCCGCGAGGTCGGCACGCTTGCCGAGCTGCGCGAACGGCTGGCCGACCCCACCTGGGAGGTGCTGGTCGCGACCGACGGCGAAGCGGAACTGACTGCAGCGAATGTGCTGACGGCGGCGGGCGAAGCCGGCATGCCCGTCCTGTTCTGTACCACCCGGCTCGACGCCGCCCAGGTCGATGCGCTGCTCGCCGACGGTGCAGTCGCCGTGCTGCGCCGCGACCAGGGAAAACGGCTGTTTCACGCGGTGCAGCGCGAGGTCGGGGCGCTGCGCGACCGCCGCGCGCTGGAGAGCCTGCGCCCACGCCACCAGGAACTGGAGCGGCGCTGCGAGCTGCTGCTCGAGACCAGCTCCGAGGCACTGGCCTACGCCACCGACGGCATGCACCTGCACTGCAACCACGCCTACGCGCGCCTGTTCGGCTTCAATGATCCGATCGATCTGCAGAGCGTGACACAGCTCGACCTGGTGGTGCCGGAGCACCAGCCGCGCTTTCGCCAGTTGTTGCACAGCTATCGCAACGAATCGCTGGACAGCACCGCGACCGCACTCGAACTGAAGCGCAGCGACGGCAGCCGCTTCTCTGCCAGGCTGAGGATCTCGCGCACCCTCTACGAGGACGAACCCTGCATGCAGGTGCAGGTATTCGTCGATTCACCCGTCGCCACCGAACCCGCCGCAGCGCCCACGCCCGTGGTGACCGGTTTCGAGTCCGGCGTCGCCGCAGCACCGGGAAGCCGCATGGCGGCGGATCGCCCCGAGGTGGTGCGCGTGGAAGGCGCGTGGAAGGAATACGTGCTCGGCAGCCAGGTGGTGGTGGCGCTGCGCGACGTGGCGGTGCGCATCGGGCAGGGCGAGTTCATGGCGCTCGCCGGGCCTTCGGGCAGCGGCAAGTCGACGCTGCTGAACCTGATCGGCTGCATCGACACGCCGACGCGCGGCAGCGTGCATATAGGCGGCGCGGAGGTCTCCGACCGCACGCCCGACGAACTCGCCGACCTGCGCGCACGCACGATCGGCTTCATCTTCCAGACCTTCAACCTGCTGCCGGTGCTCTCGGCGTGGGAGAACGTCGAGTACCCGCTGCTGCAGAACCGCAGCGTCAACCGCAGCGAGCGCCGCGAGCGCGTCGCGCACTACCTCGGGCTGGTCGGACTCGAACGCCACATGCACCATCGGCCGAACGAACTCAGCGGCGGCCAGCGCCAGCGGGTGGCGATCGCGCGCGCGCTGGCGGCGCGCCCTTCGATCGTGCTTGCCGACGAGCCGACCGCGAACCTCGACCACAAGACCGGCGAAGGGATCCTGAACCTGATGAAATCGATCAACCAGCAGGAAGGTGCGACCTTCATTTTTTCCACACACGACGCCAAGGTCATGGGCATGGCCGACCGGGTGATCGTACTGAGCGACGGGGAGGTGGTCGGTGAACGCCACAGGATCTGAAATGCAGGCCGCCGCGTTGCACCACGCGCGCAGCGCCTCGTCACGCCGGTCACGCATCGGCGCACTGGCTGCCGCAATCTGGCTCGGCAGCACGGGTGTTGGCGTGCACGCGGCCGACTCCCTCGATTCGCTGTTCGAGGAACCCGAGCCGGAGTCGATGGACGAACTGTTCACGGACGAGGCGGACGCAGCGGACAAGCCGGACGAGGCAACGGCTGCAAAGGAGCCGGCCACGCCGGCGCAGCGCGCCGAGCCGGCAGCCACGCATTTCGGCGGTTTCTTCGAGAACAAGCTCGCGTACACCTACGCCCGGCCGAAGCACTGGTCGCTCGCGCGCAACACGCTGGAACTCTCGCTCGACGGCAGCCTGAACGGCATGAACTGGAAGGTATCGGGCCGTGCGGTGTGGGACCCGGTGTTCGACTTCGAGGACTACTATCCGCACAAGGTCGAGGACGACCAGCAGTTCGAGGCCTCGGTACGCGAGACCTATATCGATATCTCGCGCGGTGACCTCGATTTCCGCATCGGCCGCCAGCACATCATCTGGGGCGAAATGGTGGGGCTGTTCTTTGCCGACGTGGTTTCGGCGAAGGACATGCGCGAGCTGGTGCTGCAGGAGTTCGACATCCTGCGCATCCCGCAGTGGGCCGTGCGTGCCGAATACTTCCAGGACGAGCTGCACGCCGAATTCGTGTGGATCCCGTACATGACGTACAACGAGGTCGGCGAGCCCGGCGCGGAGTTCTTCGACGTCGAGCTGCCCGACTTCGTGCCGGCGCAGAACTTCCGCTACCGGCGGGACCGCCCGCACGCGCTCGACGACGGCGCCTACGGCGTGCGATTCACGTACCTGCTCGACGGCTGGGACCTGTCGGCGTTCCACTACAACAGCCGCGACGCGATGCCGGCGTTCGCGCGCACGCTCGACGTCGCCCCCGAACCGTTCCTCACGCTGCGCGAGGTGCACGAGCGCATCGCGCAGACCGGCGCCACGCTGGCGAAGGACTTCGGCAGTTTCGTGCTGAAGGCCGAGGCGATCTACACCCGCAACAAGCCGGTCGGCGTCGACGACCCCGCCGACACCGACGGGCTGCTGCGCACGGATCTGCTCGATTACGTGGTGGGGCTGGAGTGGGCGCTTGCCAACGAGGGGCGCTTCAACCTGCAGGCCTTCCAGCGCTGGTTCCCCGACCACGAGCGCACGATGGTCGACGACGACCTGCAGAGCGGACTCAGCCTGCTGCTCTCGCGGCGCTTCGGCAACCACTGGGAACCCGAACTGCTGTGGATCACCAGCGTGGATCACAGCGACTCGCTGCTGCGCGCGAAACTGAAATGGCTTTCGGGCGGCAACTGGAACCTGGCGCTCGGCGTGGACGTGTTCGACGGCGACCCGGGCGGGATGTTCGGCAACTACGACACCCGTGACCGTGTGTACACTGAGCTGCGCCTGACGTTCTGAGCACGCCGGCACCGCAGCGCAGCCCCTTTCACTGCACAGGAAACACCACATGAACAAGGGATCCGGACGCGCGCCCCTCTACGCCAGCATCGCGGCCGCCTGTGTGCTGCTTGCGGCCTGCGGCAAGCAGGCGTCGCCGACCGAACTGATGGCGCGCGGCGAGGACTACCTGGCCAAACGCGACTACCACGCCGCGACGATCGAGCTGAAGAGTGCGGTGGTGGCCGATACCGGCAACCCGCGTGCGCGCTGGCTGCTCGGCAAGGTCTACATGGAATCCGGCGACCTGGAGAGCGCCGCCAAGGAACTCACGAAGGCACGCGAGCTCGGGATGCCCGACACCGAGGTGCTGCCGCTGCTGGTGCAGGCGCTGCTGCCACTCGGCATGCACGACGAGCTGATGGCGCTGCCCAGCACCGGGCTGGACGCACCCACGCGGGCAAGGGTGCTGGCGGCGCAGGGGCAGTCGCTGCTCGCGAACGGCAAGCTCGAGGAAGGCGGCAAGCGCCTCGAGCAGGCGCTCGACGCCGACCCGAAGGCCTCGTACGTACGCCTGGCGCACGCCCGGCTGCTGCTCTTCAACTCACAGATGGAAGCGGGTCGCCGCGACCTGGAGGCCCTGCTCGCCGACGAACCCGACTACGCACTGGCGTGGACGCTGCTCGGCGATCTGGAGCAGAGCGAGCGTCATCCGGAGCGCGCCGAGGAAGCCTACACGAAGGCGCTCGAGTTCGCGCCGAACAGCTATACCGACCGCCTGAACCGCGCGCTGGCACGCATCCAGCTGCAGAAGGCCGACGCAGCGGCAGAGGACATCGAGGTGCTGCGGCGCAAGTACGCAAAGCGTGCGGACGAAAGGACCGAGGTGCCTCTGGGCGTGAACTACGCCGAAGGCCTGCTGCACATGCAGAAGAACGAACTCGAGGCGGCACGCACCGCGTTCGAGCTGACGCTGCGCGGCGGCAACCAGTACCCGCTGGCGCTGTTCTACCTGGCAGGGATCCAGGCCCAACTGGGCAACCCGGAGCAGGCCGACACCTATATTACGGAGTTCGGACGGCTCGCCCCCGATCACCCGTCAGGGCACAAGCTGGCCGCCAGCATCGCGATGCAGCGTGGCGATTTCGTACGCGCCGAACGCCTGGTGCGTCCGGTCGTGGCCGCGAACCCCGAGGATCTGGCCGCGCTGAACCTGCTGGCCGGCGCGCTGCTCGCGCAGAACAGGACCGACGAAGGGCTCGATACGCTGACGAAGATCGCTGCACTCGATCCCGACTCGGCCGAGGCGCAGACACGCCTCGCGGCCGGTCTGTTCGCCAGTGGCCAGGGCGAGGTGGGGCTCGAGCACTTGCGCAAGGCGCTGGAACTCGACCCCAAATACCAGCAGGCAGACCTGATGCTGGTGCTGGCGCACGCGCGCAAGGGCGAGTTCGACGAGGCCCTCGCTGCGGCCAGGGCCTTCCAGCAGCGCCAGCCCGAGTCCGCCACACCGCTCAGCCTGCTCGGGCGCATCTACCTCGCGACCGACCGGCAGGCGGAGGCGAAGCAGGCGTTCCTCGACGCGCTGAAGCTCGACTCCGGCGACCCGGCGGCGAACCAGAGCCTGGCCGCACTGGCACTGCAGGACCGGGACCTGGCAGGTGCCCGCCGCTATTACGAGCAGGTGCTGGCGAAGCATCCCGACAACCTGCGGGTGCAGATGCAACTGGCAGCGCTCGACTTCAACGAGGGGCACGCCGAGGCGATGGTCAAGCGGCTGCAGGACAGCATGGCAGCGCACCCGGACAATCCGGAACCGCGGCTGATGCTGGCGCGCCACTACCTGAACCGCGGCGAAGGCCAGCAGGCGCTGGCGGTACTGAACGCGCTCGACGAGACACAGAAGAAGCAGCCGGCGGTCACCGCGCTGCTGGCGATGCTGTATCTGTCGCAGAGCGACTTCGCGGCCGCCAGACCGCTGCTCGAACGCATGGTGCAGTTGCAGCCCGAAGTGGCGCAGAACCACTACCAGCTCGCGATGGCGCAGGCCGCACTCGGTGACACCAGGGCGATGCTGAGCGGGCTGCAGAAGACCATCGCGCTCGAACCGAAGCACGTGCCGGCGCGCGTGGCGCTGGCGCACGGACTGCTGGCAACGCAGGACCGCGAAGGATTCGAACTGCAACTGAAGGCGCTGCAGACGCTGGAGCCCGACAGCGCCGAGGTGCTGTCGCTGGAGGCCTCGGCGGCGCTGCTGCAGGGCAACCGCAAAGAGGCGCTTGCGAAGCTGGAGCAGGCCTACACGAAGGAGCCTTCACCGACCACGCTGCAGAACCTCGCGCGCGAGAAGCTGCGCGGTGGCGACATGCCCGGCGCGCTGAAGCTGTTCGAGAAGTGGATCGGCGAGCACCCGCAGGACCTGCAGATGCAGATGGCACTCGCGGACCTGTACGCGGCGGACAGGCAGGACGCGCGGGCGATCGCGCAGTACGAGGCGGTCGTGAAGGCAGACGAGCGTCACGTGATCGCGCTGAACAACCTGGCCTGGAGCCTGCGCAAGAGCAAACCGAAGCAGGCGCTGGCGTACGCGGAACGCGCCAACCGGATCGCACCGGACACCGCCGCGCTGATCGACACGTTCGCGATGGTGCTGCTCGAGAACGGCGACAACCAGAAGGCACAGACGCAGATCGAACGGGCGCTGAAGCTCGAGCCGAACAACCCCGGAATGCGCTTCCACGCCGCGCAGATCCGCCTTGCGCTGGACGACACCGACGGGGCGGTCCTGATCCTGAAATCGCTGCTCGGCGGCAAGGGCGACTTCGCCGAAAAGGCCGAGGCCGAAGCGCTGCTTGCCTCACTGAAGAAGGACTGACGGCGCAGGTATGCCAGAGCTTGCGACACGTGGTTCCGCTGCGATCGTGCTGGCGCACCGGCTGGCGCGGTTGCTGCCGGTGGTCGCGATCGCGTTCGCGCTGTGGCTCACGCACCGCGCGCTCGGCGATTACACGGCACGCGATCTCGCCCAACTCGTCTTCGACTTTCCCGCAACGACACTGAGCGGCGCCGTACTGCTCACTGCAGCCGGCTACCTGATGCTCGCCGGCTACGACTGGATCGCACTGCGCCACGTGGGGCGCAAGCTGGCGCTGCCGCAGGTGCTGCTGGCCGGCTTCACCGGCTTTGCGGTCAGCAACAGCGCCGGGCACGCGCTGCTCTCGGGCGGGGCGCTGCGCTACCGCTTCTATTCGGGCTGGGGACTCAGCGGGCTCGAGATCGCACAGGTCGTGGTGCTCAGCACGATCACCTACTTCCTTGCCTGTGGCACGCTGCTCGCGCTGAGTTTCGGCTTCGCACCTCCGGAGCTGTTCGCGAAGAGCGAACTCGCCGGGAACTCGCTTGCGTTCATGAGCTGGCTCGGCATCGCGCTGCTCGCGGGCTACTGGGTACTGGTCCTCAGCGGGAGACGCAGTCTGCGCTGGCGCGAACACACGATCACGCTGCCGGGTCCGGGCATCACGCTGCTGCAGTCACTGGTGGGCGCCGCCGATCTGCTGCTCGCCTCCACGGTGCTCTACGTACTGCTCAGCCAGCACGCCGACATTCCGTTCGCGCTGTTCCTGAACGCCTACCTGGTCGCGCAGCTCGCGGGGCTGTTCAGCCAGTCGCCGGGTGGCCTCGGCGTGTTCGAGGGCATCTTCGTGTTCCTGCTGACCGGCGAGCACGCCTCGGGCGAGATGCTCGCGGCGCTGATCGTCTACCGCGCGATCTACTACCTGCTGCCGCTCGCGGTCGCCAGCGCGCTGCTGCTCGTGTTCGAGCTGCGCAGCAGCGGCCGCTGGCCGCGCAGCCTCGTGCTGCCGTGGCAGGCGCTGCGCCAGGCGCTGCCGCACCTGTACTCGATGCTGCTGCTCGCGAGCGGCGCGATGCTGCTGCTCTCGGGCACGCTGCCGGGCGAGGCCGAACGCCTCGAGTGGCTGGGCGACGTGGTGCCGATCACGCTGATCCAGGCATCGCACCTGATCGGCAGCCTCGCCGGCCTGCTGCTGCTGGTGCTGGCGCGCGGGGTGCGGCTGAAGCTGCGCTCGGCGTACTACCTGACGCTGCAGCTGCTGGCGATCGGGGCCGTCGCTTCGCTGCTGAAGGGCGTCGACTACGAGGAAGCCATCGTGCTCGGCCTGATGTTCGCGCTGCTGGCGCCGGCGCGCAGCGTGTTCTACCGGCTTTCGCGCATCGACCAGGCCGGGGTGTCGCTGCACTGGACGATCGGCATCGCCGCGGTGCTCGGCATCGCGACGTGGATCGGTTTCCTGTCGTACCGCAACGTCGAGTACAGCCATGCGCTGTGGTTCAGCTTCGATCTGCTCGGCGACGCACAGCGTTTCCTGCGCATGACGCTGGCCGTGTTCCTGTGCGCCGGCGCGCTGCTGGTGCACTTCATGCTTCGCCGCAGCAAACACCGCCCGCACATGCCGGACGCCACCGAGCTTGCACAGGCAGCGGCGCTGGTGAGCCTGAGCCCCGACAGCAACCAGTTCCTCGCACTCACCGGTGACAAGAACCTGTGCTGGCACGCCGAACGCACCGGCTTCATCGCGTACGTGAGCACTCCCGGCTACTGGATCGCGATCGGCGATCCCTGCGGTTCACCGCAGGTGCAGGACGAGATCGTGTGGCAGTTCCGCGAGGCTGCCGACCGCTACGCGGCGAAGCCGGTGTTCTACCGCGTGCGCCCGGACCTGCTGCCGCTCTACCTCGACCTCGGGCTGACGCCGCTGAAACTCGGCGAGGAGGCGCTGGTCGATCTCCGGAACTTCTCGCTCGGCGGCTCGGCACGCTCGGCGCTGCGCCACTGCGTGAATCGCGGGCGGCGCGAAGGCTGGGAACTGCGCGTGCTGGCGGCGACCGAGGTTCCGGCGCACATGGACCGCCTGCGCACGATCTCCGACCAGTGGCTGCAGGCGAAGAACACGCGTGAAAAAGGCATTTCGCTCGGTTTCTTCGCCGCCGATTACCTGGCGCGCACCGACATCGCGGTGCTCGCGCGCGGCGAGGAGATCGCGGCCTTCGCGAACCTGTGGCGGCCACAGGCACGCGAGGAGATATCGATCGACCTGATGCGCTACGCCAACGACGCACCGCCGATGGCGATGGACCTGTTGCTGGTCAGCCTGATGCTGTGGGCGAAGGAGCAGGGTTACCACCATTTCAACCTCGGCATGGCACCGCTGTCGGGCTTCGAAGCGCACCCGCTCGCACCGATGTGGCACAAGCTGGGGCGCTCGGTGTTCACCTACGGCAACGAGTTCTACAACTTCCAGGGGCTGCGTGCGTTCAAGGACAAGTTCGATCCGGAGTGGTCGCCGCGCTACATCGCGCTGCCGTCCACGCTGGACCTGCCGGCCGCACTGCTGCATATCACGACGCTGATCGCAGGCGGCACGCGCGGGGTGTTCGCCAAGTGAAGGCGCGTGACAACGCCTTCGCAGCGGAGGCGTGCGCCGCCGGGATGCGGCACTCGAGCCTGCGGCCGAAATGGATATTCGCACGGCGATGACAGCGGTCCGTGTCGGGGCCAATGCGTCAGGGAGCGTGTGCCGCCGGGATGCGGCACTCGAGCCTACGGCCGAAATGGATATTCGCACGGCGATGACAGCGGTCCGTGCCGGGGGTAATGCGCCAGGGGGCGTGTGCCGCCGGGATGCGGCACTCGAGCCTACGGCCGAAATGGATATTCGCACGGCAATGACAGCGGTCCGCGTCGGGGCCAATGCGTCAGGGGGCGTGTGCCGCAGGGATGCGGCACTCGAGCCTACAGGGATGTATTCACGGCGTCCCACTGCCGCATTGGCCCCGACACGGACCGCCCGGACCGCCCGGATCGCCCGAAGCGCCCGAAGCGCCCGGACCGCCCGAAGCGATCGACCAGAGACGGGGCTGCGTGGCGTGTGGCTGGCACTGTGCGCACTGCTCGCGCTGTGTGCGCTACCGGCGGCGGGTGCCGCAACGGCAGTGCAGGCCTTCGACTTCGACGGACTCGGAACCACCAGACTGTATCCCGGCGGACGGGACGGACTGGTGCTGCTGCTCGCGGATCACACGAGCCTGGCGCAGGCCGGGGCGATCGCCACTGCACTCGACGCGAGCGGACGCAGCACCGCGATCGTCGACCTCGACACCTACCTGGCGCAGACCGGCCCCGACTGCTTCGACGCCCCGACCCTGTTCGACGTCTACGCACAGCAGGTGCAGCAGGAGCTGCACTTCGCGCGCTTCAGCGCCGCCGCACTGATCGGCATTGGCCGCGGTGCGAGCTTCGTGCGCCTGCTGCTCGCGACCAGCCGCAGCGGCCTGTTCGCGGCCGGCGTGAGCGCAGGCACTGCAACGCCGCTCGGCCTGCCAGCACCACCCTGCGGCGCGAGTGCAAAACGGCTCGGCTGGCGTTCGGCACAGGCACCGCTGGCGCTGCCCGCAACGCTCGAACTCTCGGCACCCTGGGCCAGCGTCGCCGACAGCGCACCGGCCGCAGTCCTCGCCGCGCTCGACCGGCTGCAGCAACGCCAGGCGCTACCCGAGGCAGCACCCGATCTGCCGCTGATCGAGCTGCCACAGCCGCACAGCGGCAAGACCCCGTGGTTTGCGGTGGTCATTTCGGGTGACGGCGGCTGGGCAAACATCGACAAGGACATCGCCGAGGACCTGGGCACGCACGGCATCGCGGTACTGGGCTGGAATTCGCTGCGTTACTTCTGGGAAGCCAAGACGCCGGAGCAGGTCGGTGCCGACCTCACGCGGGCGCTGCGCCACTATCTGCGGGCGTGGAACGAGCCGCGTGTGCTGCTGATCGGCTTCTCGCGCGGTGCCGAGGTGTTGCCGTTCATGGTCAGCCGCACGCCACCGGACGTGCGCAGAGCGATCGCGGGGCTGGTGTTGCTGAGCCCCGGCCAGGCGGCGGACTTCCAGTTCCATATCAGCGACTGGCTCGGCAGCCACGCCACGGCCGCGCCGTACCCGCTCGCACCCGAACTGCAGAAGATCTCCGGCATGGCGCTGCTCTGCGTCTACGGCGCCGACGAGGCCAACGAATCACTGTGTCCTTCGCTGCAACCACACGCGGGGGCGCGGGTCATGGAGCTTGCCGGAGACCATCACTTCGACGGTGACTACGGCAGCGTCACCGCGGCGATCCTCGCGATGTTCGCACCAGTGCGCTGAACGCGGAACGCGCGCCGGCGTTATGATGCCGCCACCCCCCAAGGACCGACAAGGACTCACGCGATGCGTACCCGGCATTTTCTCTGGGCGCTGCTGTGGCTTGCGCTTGGCGCACAGGCCGCCGACAGGCCGAACATCCTGGTCATCATGGCCGACGACATCGGCTACTGGAACGTGGGCGCGTACAGCCACGGCATGATGGTGCCTACGCCGAACATCGACCGCATCGCGCGTGAAGGCATGCTGTTCACCGACCACTACGGGGAACCGAGCTGCACCGCCGGGCGCGCCGCGTTCATCACCGGCCAGATGCCGATCCGTACCGGGCTCACGACGGTGGGACAGCCGGGCGACCCCATCGGCCTGAGCGAAAAGGATCCCACGCTCGCCGAAGTGCTGAAGCCGCTCGGCTACCGTACCGGCCAGTTCGGCAAGAACCACCTCGGCGATCGCAACGAGTTTCTGCCGACGGTACACGGTTTCGACGAGTTCTACGGCAACCTCTACCACATGAACGCCGAAGAGGAGCCGGAGCAGCGCGACTGGCCGAAGACGCCCGGCTTCGACCAGCGTTACCGCCCGCGTGGCGTGCTGCGCGCGACCGCGAGCAGCGAGGACGACGCGACCGTCGATGCACGTTTCGGCAAGGTCGGCAAACAGAAGATCGAGGACACCGGACCGCTGACGCGACAGCGCATGGAGACCGTCGACGACGAGTTCACCGACGCCGCCTTCGATTTCATGCAGCGCACGAGCCAGTCCGGCAAGCCGTTCTTCGTCTGGCTGAACACCACCCGGATGCACATCTACACCCACCTGAAGCCCGCGAGCCGCTACCTGGCGCAGCCGTATTCGTCGGACTACGACGTCTACGGCAGCGGCATGATGGAGCTGGACCAGAACGTGGGCCGCATCCTGAAATGGCTCGACGACAACCGCCTCGCCGACGACACTATCGTGATCTTCACCACCGACAACGGCGCGATGGTCGCCTGGTGGCCCGACGCCGGCGCCACACCGTTCCGTGGCGAGAAGGCCA